>NZ_JBPNYQ010000022.1:0-71459 GCF_051235485.1 Pseudoalteromonas nanhaiensis
AAACTAAGCTTCGCTGTTAGAACTCAATCTGTACGAGTGCCCACACAGATGATTGCTTTATATTGTTAAAGAACGTTGCGACGTTGTCGCTAGGGATGCGTATAATACATCCTTAATTTTTCGAGTCAACACTTAATTTCAAACTTTCTTTCGATAATTTGAAACCGAAGTTTCACTTAACTCTCTGCTACATTGTTCAGCGTCTTTCGTTGCTGTCCGCCGTGTCAGTGGGGTCGCATTATAGGGAGATGGATTTTTTACGCAAGCACTTTTTTTCAATAAAATTTAAAAAAACGTACTGTTCGCTCAGCTTTTGAACTAAACACCCTAAAACTGGGTGTTTTGCAGTCAATTTAGGCCTGTTTTGGTGTATTTATTTGCTTCGCTGTTACACTAGACTGAGCGCATTTTAAAATTAAAAGGTGAATTTATGACTATCCGTTCTTATAAAGGGATCACTCCGACATACGATAATAGTGTTTATATTGATGAGTCATCGGTTTTAGTCGGTGATATTACGCTTGGTAAAGATTCAAGTGTATGGCCTCTTGTTGCTGCGCGAGGTGATGTTAACTATATACGTATTGGTGAACGTACGAACATTCAAGATGGCAGTGTTTTACATTTAACTCGTGCCTCTAAGTCAAACCCCGATGGTTACCCGCTTATTATTGGTGATGATGTCACTGTTGGTCATAAAGTAATGCTACACGGCTGCCAACTTGGTAATCGTATACTTGTTGGCATGGGTGCAATTGTAATGGACAACGCAGTTGTTGAAGATGATGTGATTATTGGTGGTGGTTCACTGGTACCACCTAATAAGCGTTTAGAGTCAGGTTACCTCTATGTAGGTAGCCCGGTTAAACAGGCTCGCCCTTTAACAGAGCAAGAGCTCGCCTTTTTAAAAATCTCTGCTGATAATTATGTTCAACTTAAAGATGAATACTTAGCTGAGGGCTAAAGCACCTCTGTTAATTCGATTTGTCCTGCCGAGTTATACTGCTCATCGTCGATCAGTTGCTCGGCGAGCTCTTCGTAATCGAAACGATAAGATTCAAAGTAATTAACCGCGCTGCTTTGATCGGCAAAATCATACTTGCTGGTATCAATGACACACTCCACCATCAAGCCACTTACTTGTGCGAAGAATACCAACTGCTTTTTTTCTGGCTTAAATTCGAGTCGGTCGATAAATTGGATAGCTTGATTCACGCAATTTCTCCTGCTTTTAGCGCGGTAACAACGGGTATGATTTCTGGCATTTTATTGCGCCATACAAAATAAGCTTGTGCCGCTTGACCAACTAGCATGCCACAACCATCGAGTGTTAAACATGCCGAGTTAATAGACTTAACCCAACTAATAAATGCGGTATCATCATTGGCGTAAAACATATCGTAAGCGCACTGACACTTAGCAACGTACTCTTCTGCTATACCTGGCAAGTCTCCCGTTACACTACTTGAAGTAGAATTAATAACCACATCATAGTTGTTTGCTGGGATATCATTTAAACCAAAGCCCTGCACATCTATTTCACCATTAAAATGACTCGCTAGCGCCTGCGCCTTTTCAGCGGTACGGTTTGCTATTGTTAAGCTTTCGATTTGCTCATTCAATAATGGTTGAATAACACCGCGCGCCGCACCACCTGCTCCAATAAGCAGTACTCGCTGACCTTTTAAGGTGACATTATTGGCTAAAAGGTCTTTAACAAGCCCTACACCATCTGTGTTATCGCCAAGTAGGCTACCATCTTCGAGTTGCTTAATAGTGTTGACTGCCCCAGCAATTTTCGCTTGCTCTGTGAGTTCATCGACCATGGCAAACGCCTGCTCTTTAAATGGCAATGTAACATTGGCCCCTTTACCACCGGCAGCGAAAAACTCAGCGACAGTTTTTTCAAATGCATCTGTTGGTGCTAAAATGGCGCTGTATTGTATTTGCTCGTTTAATGATGCAGCAAATTGTGCGTGTATTGCGGGTGATTTCGAATGTTTGATTGGATTTCCAAAAACCGCGTATTTATCCATAGTGAAGCAACCTCTTCGCCCTGTTGAGCTTTATTAATATTATGATTAAACGACTTTTTTCTAAATCGAAACCAACGCCTGAAACGCCTACCCCAGAGAAAACACCTTACGAAATTATTGGCGGTGAAGCTGGCGCTCGAGCAATTGCAAACCGATTTTACGACATAATGGCCACAGATGAATACGCCAAACCATTATATGATATGCATCCTCAACCTTTAGATAGAATTCGCCAAGTATTCTTTGAGTTTTTATCGGGCTGGCTGGGCGGCCCGGACCTATTCGTTGAAAAATATGGTCACCCAATGCTCAGAAAGCGTCACATGCCTTTCCCTATTGATCAAGACTTACGTGATCAATGGATGCATTGCATGAATAAAACGCTCGATATCGAAATTGATAACCCACTACTTCGCGAAGGGTTAAGACAATCGTTATCGCAACTCGCCAGCCATATGATTAATCAAAATTAACTAAGCTTTGCGCTATATCAATGTACGCTTTTTCTAAATAAAGATAATAAAATTTCCTTAATTTAGAAAAAGCGTCGTTAAATGAAATCTATCCAATTTAAAATTTATGCCTTGCTGGCAGTGACCGGGCTATTGGTTTTATTTGCCAGTATATTTAGTAGCGCCCAGCAACAACATGAATTAGCACAAGATACTGTTGAAAATAACATAAAGCTGCTTGCCGATAATTACTTTGACTCCATTAATACCATGATGCTGACTGGCACTATGGCTAACCGCGAAATTCTGAGTACTAAATTAAGAAGCCACCCTAATATTGAAGATGCCCATATCATACGTAGTCCGATCGTTAATAAAATTTATGGCCCCGGTAATGCAAACCAAGTAGCTGTGAATGATGCTGAGCGTCAAGCATTAACTGGCAATGAAGCACTTTTTATTGACCAAGATACAAGCACGATGACTTACCTTAAACCGATGTTTGCCAGAAGTGACTATAAAGGTACTAACTGTTTGGGGTGTCACCAAGCACAGGAAGGTGATGTATTAGGTGTAGTAAAAATTAGTTATTCGTTGGCTGATATTGAACAAGAAGTTTCAAAAAACACGTTAATGAACACGCTGCTATTAACGGCGATTTTCATTACTGCATTTACACTGCTGGCGGTGATGTTTAGAAAAATATTTATCAAACGCTTAAAAGTCATTAGCCATACCATGCATTTGGCAACGACCAATAAAGACCTAAGCCTAAAAATTGATGACAACAATAGCGACGAGCTTAGTTCACTTGCCACCAGCTTTAATCACATGATTGGTGCATTTAAAGATAATATTGCCCAAGTTTCCCATTCTTCTAAGGTGTTGATCCACTCTGCCGAAAGCATTTATGCCTCAGCGGATGCAACAGAACAGGCAATTTTAAAGCAAAAGCAAGGTACAGACTCAGTTGCAGCTGCCATTAATGAGCTCGAAAGCTCATCAAGCGAAGTTAAAAATACGACACATTTTGCGTCTGAGAAGTCTGAGCACAGTAATCAGCTTGCACAGCAAAGCTTACACGTTGCTGAGCATACAGAGCAAAGTATTAATCAACTTGCGGCTGATGTGAGAGCTGCAGCTGATCAAGTAACTCAACTACAAACCCAAACGCTAGACGTTGGCAAAGTACTTGAGGTGATCAGTAGCATTGCCGAACAAACTAACTTACTTGCACTTAATGCTGCGATTGAGGCGGCTCGTGCTGGTGAAGCTGGCCGTGGCTTTGCTGTGGTAGCTGACGAAGTGCGCACTCTTGCAACTCGCACTCATGACTCAACGGATGAAATTCGCCGCACTATCGACAAACTGCAAAGTGAAGCTGCGCAAACCGTTAATACGATGAATAACTCTTGTGAAGAAGCTGACGAGAGAGCAGTTCAAGTTAAGCAGGTTGCAAAAGCATTACGTGATATTTCTTCACAAATGAGCGAGATAAACCAACTTAACGTACAAATTGCTGATGCCACTGAACAGCAGAACCTTGCAGCTGAAGAAATTAACCAAAGCGTTATTGCAATCAGTGATAATGCCGAGCATTCATTGGTTGATGCGCATGAAAACCAAAAGGTCAGTGAAGAGCTGTTGTCGTTAGCACGCTCACTGGATGAACAAGTGAGACGCTTTAAATTAAGCTAAATTGCGAGTTTTTCATGCAACTGCTAGAGTTGTTATGAATATTTCATAGTAAATAAGGATGTTTAAATGAAATTTATAACAACTCTTTTAGTCTGCATTGGGGTTATTGCGGCACTACTGTTTACCTACCAGCACAGCGTAAACGATTCCTCAGTTCAAATAAGCACTATTGATGAATATATTTATCATGATGATATTCAACAGATTGCTCAATCACTGCTTAGTCAGGGTAAAACATCACTCAGTGATAAACATGAACAAAGCATTGTTGATGGTTTTGAAAAGCTTATTCAGCATCCTGAGTATTATGAAGTAAAACTCGACTTTTATGCCTGTGATATAAACCAATGTCTAACGCAAATCAGTGCTCCCATCAATACTCCTAAAGAAGAGTTAGAGATTTTAAAAGCTGAGGTGTTATTTAGCGTATTGCCAGAGCTGCCAAGTAGCGAACGGGTCGTCACCCTCGTCGAAGGTGACAACAAAATGTTGATTAGAGTGGTTTCAATATTTGATTAAAGCTGCCACTGGCGTGCAACTAGGTCTGACTCTTGCGTATTTAACCAATCTTGTGGGCGTAAATAGTACTGATACAGCTTAGCCTCAGGGCTGTCTGCAGCTGGTACATAGTTATATTCCCAACGTGCCAATGGCGGCATCGACATTAAGATAGACTCTGTACGTCCACCGGTTTGTAAGCCAAATAATGTTCCGCGGTCCCAAACAAGGTTAAACTCAACATAACGACCACGACGATACAGTTGGAAGTCGCGTTGTTGCTCAGTTGTTGGTGTGTCTTTGCGGCGCTCAATAATGGGTAGGTAAGCGTCTAAATAACCATTTCCTACCGCTTGCATAAAGGCAAAGCTTTGCTCAAAGCCAAGCTCATTTAAATCATCAAAGAATAAGCCACCAACACCACGAGTTTCACCACGGTGTTTTAAATAAAAGTAATCATCACACCACGTTTTATATTTGTCGTAAACCTCTGTACCAAATGGCTGACATAAATCGCTTGCCACCTGATGCCAGTGTTGTACATCTTCAAATACAGGGTAATAAGGGGTTAAATCAAAACCGCCACCAAACCACCAAATTGGCTCTTCGCCTTCTTTTTCGGCAATGAAGAATCGTACGTTGGCATGGCTAGTCGGAATATGAGGGTTATTAGGGTGGATCACTAATGACACACCACACGCATGAAAACTACGACCAGCGAGCTCAGGACGATGTGCTGTTGCAGAGGCTGGCATTGAAGCACCAAACACATGCGAATAGTTTACCCCGCCCTGTTCAATGACATTGCCACCTTGGATAACACGAGTACGGCCACCACCGCCTTCTGCACGTTGCCAATTATCTTCAACAAACTTTGCTTTGCCATCGGCACTTTCGAGGCCCTGACAAATTGTGTCTTGTAAGGCCATTAAATAGGTTTTAACTTGTTCGAGTAGCTCGCTTTGCATGTTTATCCTCTAAATACTTTGCCGGTCGCTGCGTCTTTGATCACGCTTGGTTGAGTGTTACCGCCAAGGGGCTCATCTACGTAGAAGTCAACCATATCAGTAAACTCTGCTTTTGCCTGTTCAATACTCATAACTGTAGGCTGGCCAGTTAAATTTGCACTTGTAGAAACAAGCGGTTTACCAAATTGCTGGCACAGGGCTTTTACTGTTGGATGATCAGTTACACGTACCGCAATAGTATCAAACTGACCTGTTAACCACTTTGGCGTTTCTTTTGCTGCTGGCATCACCCAGGTAATCGCACCTGGCCATTGCGAGAATATATCTGCACGCTTATCCATTGGGATTTTGGCATCATCAACATACTTTAATAACTGACCATAGTTATCAGCAATTAAAATTAAGCCTTTTTCAACTGGGCGCTGTTTAATAGCTAATAGCTTTTCAACCGCAGCTTGATCATCAGGATCGCAACCAAGACCAAATACAGCTTCGGTTGGATATACAATTACACCGCCTTGTTGCAAAGCATCAATAGCACTGGCAGGTTGTGCAACAGGTTCAGACAACGGAACTCTCCTCAATATGCGAATAACAAGTGTATTAAGATTCAACTAACTTATGCATACACGACTTCTGCGGGCATTGTAGCACAACACCTGAGGCAGTTTTCTTTTCAGTCATAATTGGCCATTGGCAAGCTGGGCAAGGCTTTGCAACGGGTTTATGATTTAATGTGTATTTACAGCGTGGATAGCAATCACAAGAATAAAAGGTTTTGCCAGACTTATTACTACGCGCAACGAGTTGGCCTTTTTTGCACTTTGGGCATGCTGGCAATACTGGTGCATCATCGGGCTCTTCATCATGAGCAATATAATGACAATCTGGATAGCCTGTGCAGCCTATAAACATGCCATAGCGACCATTTTTAATTACCAATGGCTTGCCACACTCAGGACAGGCACTGTCTTCAAGGACTTTTATCTGTTGGCTATCATGATGTGCTAATGGGCGAATGTAGTCACACTTTGGGTAACTGGCACAGCCTAAAAACGGTCCTGACTTTGAGTTGCGCATAACCAACTCAGAACCGCATTTAGGGCAAACCTCATACTCTTTTTCTAATGCATGTTTATCTGCAGAAAAAAGAGAATGGTCGATTTTACTCATAAGATTCCTGTGGGGTTGGCTAATTTTCGCCTAATATACCCAAACTCAACAAAGATACAAGCAAAGTCTACTCAGTGTAAGACGTCGGCTGGTTCGTCAAATATTAAGTCTTCCATTTGCGCATAAGCTTGCTCTGAACCTGGCACATTAAATAGCACCATTAACACTACCCACTTTAGATCTTCCAAAGAAATAAATGGCTTATCTAGAGCGCAAAGTCTATCAATGACCATTTCTCGAGTAACGGTGTTGATCACACCGATTTGCTCTATAAACATTAAAAATCCACGACACTCAACGCTCAGCATTTGACACTCACTATCAGTGTAAATACGCATTGCATGCTGCGGCTGTGCATTTAGATACGGATATATATCACTTTGTTGCAGATCAGCTAGCTGCTCTAACCAATCAAGTGCTTTGTAAATTTCGGGCTTATTAAAACCTGCTCGAACTAACTCATCAGTAAGCTCGTTCTCTTCTGTAAAGATTTCAGCTTCGCTATGAATGTAGTTTTCAAAAAGATACATGAGGATGTCAAACATATTTATGTCCTCCAAGTCTTATATAACCGTCTAGCACTCGCTCAACTTTATCGGCAAGTTCTAGGTCAAGCAACCGAGCTTGTACTTCATCGACTGGTAATTGGCTACGCTGCGTTATTTGATCAACACTTGTGACTTCATACCCGATACTGTTGAAGACAGGACAGTTAGGCTCATTTGCACTAGGCTGTTCTATACTATATAGACTGTTTTCACAGAAAAAGCTCACTTCATCGAGAATATCACTTATATTTTCTGTGAGTTTAGCTCCTTGCTTAATCAAAAAGTGGCTCGCTTCAGACAAAGGACTTTTAATTGATCCCGGTACTGCAAAGACTTCTTTATTTTGCTCTAACGCATAGCGTACGGTAACAAGTGAACCACTTTTTATCTGCGCCTCTACTATAAGTACACCTAAAGAAAGGCCGGAGATAATACGGTTTCGACGTGGAAAATTAGTAGCACTAGCTGCCGTGCCAGGTAAGAACTCCGACACTAATAAACCACGTTCAGCCACCTGTTTAATCAACAATTTATTTCGTTTGGGGTAGGCAATATCAATTCCTGTTCCAAGCACAGCAATTGTGTTGCCGGTACCAGCTAATGCACCTTTATGCGCCGCACTATCAATACCCATAGCCATTCCAGAGGTAATTGTCATGCCAGCCAGTGAAAGTTGATGAGCAAACTCTGCGGCTATTTCAAGACCTATTGGTGTAGCATTACGGCTACCAACAATAGCTATTTGCGGTGACAGCAGTAGATCCGTGTTACCTAAACAAAACAGTAATAAAGGTGCACTCGCTATTTGTTTAAGTAACGGCGGATAATCGTCATCAAAGTAACTCACAACCTTAATTTGCAACTGCTCAATTTGTGTTTCATGGTGAGCCACTAACTGCCAGTCAGTATTTACTAAATTATCAGCTTGCGCCTGCGATAAACCAAGCTGCTGTAACTGTAGGCTAGTGAGTGAAAATAACTCACCAAGCGGATGCTTTTGACTTAATGCTATAAGGCTTTTGATCCCTAAGCCTTTACATAAATAAAAGGCAAGCCAATGGGATAGCTTGCCTGAAACCTGTACCATGCTCCCTCCTTAGAGCCTCCAGATTGTGAGTTAGTTTAGAACTGCATAATCCCCAACTCGAATTGGATGCTGGTTTTTTACTATTAATGCGTAGCTAACGTTGTCATATACTTTAAACACCATTAACTCACCCACTTTTTCCTTTGGCATATGCCATACATTACTGTCTTCATCGCTTTCAATACCAAAAAACTCATTTGTATCTGAAATTAGTTTTTCAAGACTGCTAGAGTCTTCGCGATAACGTGGCCCCTCTCGACCATCAAAAACTTCTGGTGATTGGCGCTGAATATCTAGCACATAACCCGGTTCAACTTTATCGGCGCCCAAGTTTAGTACCACAATATCCATGGTACTAAATTCACGCAACTCATTGGCTGACGCGATAATCGTGCCATTCATTGTGGTATCTGGGCGTTTCATAGTGAAGTATGCAGGTAACATTTGCCCTTCCATTGCGGGCATCAAGAAATCGTGTGGTTTTATTTCTTGCTTAACTAACTCAACTTTAACTGAGGCAGGCACACCATTAGCAACATCTCCACTTCTGAATGCGCGTACAATAGCAACTAACTCAGCTTTGTGTGCCAAAACGTCTTTAGATTCAGGATCAACCAACTTATCACCTTGGCGGTACACACCATATGCCTCGTTAAGATGCAGATCGCCTTTAACATATAAAACATGCCCCATGGTGTTCATTTTTGTATTGACGCTAGCACCAAGCACATATGGCTGTTCGGCGATACCATCTGTACTAATAGCTTGCTGATAAGTGAGGTATGGACGCAACAACTCAAGCGGTAATGTAGGGACGGCTTGCTTACCTTTCGGCGTAATTCGCCCTTCAGGAGACAGCTTTTTATAGCGTGCATTTTTAACCAAACGAGGATTACCATCTTTATCGTAAATTAAAGAAAGCGCATCCCCCGGATAAATAAGGTGAGGATTCGCGATTTGCGGATTCATTTGCCACAAATCAGGCCATTGCCATGGCTGGTCAAGATACACACCTGAAATATCCCAAAGTGTATCACCTTTCTTTACAATATATTGTTTTGGAGCGTCTTTTTTGATCGTTAACACATCAGCAGCTGCTGGAAAAGCACAGCTAATGGCTAGCAAAGCCGCAACTAGTGAGTATCTCATTTGGCTTCCTTGAGTTGTTTTTTGATTATTATCAACCAAAACCTGTTAAAGGTGAACACGAATGGCTAAAATAAGAGCATACAATACCCTAAATGAATCACAAGTGTAAAAGGTAACTATGGCTAGGTTAGAAGTTTTGAGATTTCCGGATGAGCGTTTACGTACAATCGCGAAAGAAGTACCAGAAGTAAACGATGAAGTTCGTCAAATTGTCAAAGACATGCTTGAAACAATGTATGACGAAAACGGTATCGGCTTAGCTGCAACGCAAGTAGATATCCACCAGCGAATTGTGGTGATCGATGTATCAGAAGAGCGCGACCAACCGTTAGTATTAATTAACCCAGAAATCACCAAGAAAGATGGCTCAACGGTAAGTGAAGAAGGCTGTTTGTCAGTGCCTTATTCATATGCAAAAGTTGACCGCGCAGAAACGGTAACTGTAAAAGCGCTAAATGAAAATGGTGAAGAGTTCAGCCTAGATGCTGACGAGCTATTAGCTATTTGCATTCAGCACGAGCTTGATCACCTTAAAGGCACCCTATTTATTGATTATCTATCGCCTTTAAAGCGCCAACGTATCCGTAAAAAGCTTGAAAAAGAAGCAAAGCTGGCTGCAAAACAATAAGTTAATCAATAGGAATTTCTGTGACACAACCATTACGCATTATTTTTGCTGGTACGCCAGATTTTGCTGCGCGCCATTTACAAGCATTGATCGACTCAGAGCACGACGTTGTTGGTGTTTATAGCCAACCTGATCGCCCTGCGGGCCGCGGTAAAAAGCTTAAAGCCAGTGAAGTTAAAGAGCTAGCACTTGCTCATAACTTACCTGTATTTCAACCGCAATCGTTAAAATCAGCTGAAGCGCTTGCAGAGCTTACAAGCCTAAACGCAGACATCATGATTGTGGTGGCATACGGCTTATTATTACCAAAAGCAATTTTAGACGCGCCACGCTTAGGCTGTTTAAATGTGCATGGTTCTATTTTACCGCGCTGGCGTGGTGCAGCACCGATTCAACGTGCTATTTGGGCTGGCGATAATGAAACCGGTGTAACAATAATGCAAATGGATGAAGGCTTAGATACCGGTGACATGCTGCACATCAGCCGCTGCCCGATTGATAGCACAGAAACCAGTAGCTCTTTATACGATAAGCTGGCTGCGCTTGGTCCAGATGCACTGATCAGCACGATTAATCGTCTTGCTGCAGGTGAAATCACAGCAGAAAAGCAAGATGACGCACAGGCAAATTACGCCAAGAAGCTTTCAAAAGACGAAGCTAATATTGATTGGTCAATGGATGCTGCGCAAATTGAGCGTAATATCCGTGCCTTTAACCCTTGGCCAGTTTGCTTTACCGAAATGGCAGGGCAAACAGTAAAGATTTGGCAAGCTGAAGTGGTAACACAAAGTGCACAGGCAGGTAAAATCATCGCTGCTGATAAACAAGGCATTACAGTAGCCTGCGGGCAAGATGCACTTAAAATCACCCTTCTTCAACCGCAAGGTAAAAAGCCAATGGCAGTGAGCGATTTCTTAAATGGCCGCAGTGATTGGGTTGAACCGGGTACAACATTAGGCCAAAACAATGAGTAATGTAAGAGCACTCGCTGCTGAGACTCTCTATAACGTAGTTGATAAAGGTGCATCATTAAATCAAGAGCTACCTTTTGCCAGCCAAGGTTTATCGCCTAAAGACAAGGCCCTTTTACAACAAATTTGCTACGGTGTGCTGCGCTATTTACCTAGTTTAGAGAATTATTGCCAGCAACTTTTAGATCAACCCTTAAAAGGTAAGCGCCGTATTTTCCAGTTTTTGTTGTATGTGGGTATTTACCAACTTCAACATATGCGTGTACCGCCTCATGCGGCTATTAGCGAAACAGTAAATGCACTTCAGCAAATGCGCGCACTGGGTTTAAAAGGCCTGATCAACGCGATTTTACGTAGTTTTCAACGTGAACAAGCAGAGCTTGAAGAAAAAGCGCAGCAAATTCCTGTTTGCAAATTTAACCACCCAGGTTGGTTTATCAAACAACTAACTGCGGCTTACCCTGACAACTGGCAAGAGATCCTTGAAGCCAACCAACAACAAGCACCTATGTGGTTACGTGTAAACCAAGCGCAATACAGCACTCAAGAATACAGCGAGATGCTTAAAGCCAATGATATTGAGCACACCTTAAATCCTGACTTTCCTGATGGAATTAAACTCGCAAAACCGTGTGATGTATACGCACTGCCAGAATTTGATACCGGTGCCTGCTCAGTGCAAGATGCGGCAGCTCAGTTAGCGGCACGTTTTCTTGAGCCACAAAATGATGATGTTATTTTAGATGCGTGCGCGGCCCCTGGTGGCAAAACCTGCCATATTCTAGAGCTTGCCGATGCCGACGTATTAGCACTTGATAGCGATAGCGAACGTCTTGAACGCGTTAAACAAAATCTTGTACGCATTGGTTTAACTGCCGATCTACAATGTGCTGATGCTTCACAACCACATATTTGGTGGGATGAGCAGCAATTCGATCGTATATTACTTGATGTGCCTTGCTCAGCAACAGGTGTTATTCGTCGTCATCCTGATATCAAGTGGTTACGACGCGCATCTGATATTGAAGATCTGGCAAATTTACAAGGCGATATCCTCAATAGCATCTGGCCACTACTTAAGCCTGGTGGTACGTTAGTTTACGCGACCTGCTCTGTATTACCGCAAGAGAACCAGCAACAAGTTGCTAAGTTCCTTGCTAATAATCAAAGTGCTGAACATGTACCTCTGCATGAAAACGACGCCCCTACTTTACCTGGTCTGCAATTATTGCCTGGTGAAAGTGACGGTTTCTACTATGCAAAGCTAGTTAAAAAACACTAATAAGAACACGCTATGAAAATAATCATACTCGGTGCCGGACAAGTTGGTGGCACATTGGCAGAAAACCTCGTTGGTGAGCAAAATGAGATCACCGTTGTCGATATCGACGGTAACCGTTTGCGAGAGTTACAAGATAAGTACGACTTACAAGGTGTTACTGGCCACAGTGCGCATCCTGATGTATTGCGCCGTGCAGGTGCAGAAGACGCCGATATGATTATTGCCGTAACCAGTTCTGACGAAGTGAACATGGTCGCTTGCCAAGTCGCTTATAGTATTTTTAACACCCCAACCAAAATAGCCCGAATTCGCTCAGAGCAATACTTAAAGTATCGCGAAAAGCTATTTCATAACGATGACTTACCTGTTGATCACTATATTGCGCCTGAAGCGTTGGTTACTAAGTATATTCGTCGCTTAATCGATTATCCGGGCGCTTTACAGGTATTACAATTTGCCGATGGCATGTTATCGCTAGTTGCGGTGAAAGCGTATTACGGCGGTTTACTGGTTGGTTATGCTCTTTCAGCCTTGAAAGAACACATTCCGAATGTCGAAACTCGCGTAGCGGCTATTTATCGTCAAGGTAAAGCAATTAAACCGCTTGGCACAACCGTTATCGAAGCGGACGATGAAGTGTTCTTTATCGCTGCAACCAAGCATATTCGAGCGGTAATGAATGAGCTGCAAAAGCTCGAACGTTCATACAAAAAGATCATGATTGCCGGTGGTGGTAACATCGGTGCAGGTCTTGCTCGTTCACTCGAGAAAAATCACAGTGTTAAATTACTTGAGCGCAATAAAGAGCGAGCTGCGCAGTTATCCGAAATGCTTGATAACACCGTGGTGTTTTGTGGCGATGCCTCTGATCAAGAGCTGTTATCAGAAGAACATATCGAGCAGGTTGATGTGTTCATTGCGGTAACTAACGACGATGAAGCAAATATTATGTCTGCGATGCTGGCAAAGCGTATGGGCGCACAAAAGACCATGGTGCTTATTCAGCGTGGTGCTTATGTCGACTTAGTACAAGGTGGTGAAATTGATATTGCTATTTCGCCTCAGCAAGCAACCATCTCGGCGCTGCTAACACACGTTCGTCGTGGTGACATCGTTAATGTTTATTCATTGCGTAAAGGCGCAGCAGAAGCCATTGAAGCGGTTGCTCATGGTGATGAGCATACTTCTAAAGTTGTTGGCCGCGCAATTGCTGATATCAAACTACCCGCAGGTACGACTATTGGCGCAATAGTACGTAACGACGACGTACTGATTGCCCATGACGATACGGTTATTCAGTCTGGTGACCACGTAATCATGTTCTTGATTGATAAAAAGCACATTACGGTTGTTGAAAAGCTGTTCCAAGTAAGTGCTATCTTCTTGTAAGTAAAAGCTTATAAACGAAAAAAGCAGCCATCACAGCTGCTTTACGACTCTTGAAGTGAAAGTACCTAACTTTTCTAAAAGATTCTATTGGATTTGAGCGAACTCTTCTTTTGATAGTTCGCCATTACCATCGCTGTCTAGCTCTGGGAATAACTTTTCAAGCTGTGTATTTGCAGATGCTTCTTCTTTACTGATCACACCATCGCCGTCAGTATCAAATGTTGCAAAGCTTACGCCCTGTGCAAAAGCTGCTGATGATGTTGCTAATGCTAAAATTGCGATTGTTGTGCTTAACTGTTTCATAATAACTACCTCAAAATTTGAAAAGAGTGAAATCCGTTTCTGAGATCCCTGTTTAGTGGAAACTGGTATAACTGCGTATTAGTTCAGTTATTCGGCTTTAGAAAACTCTGCTTCAGTAAGAACGCCGTCGCCATCAACATCTAATGTTTTGAACTGCGACATAATGTTTGCATCAACGGCCGCTTCGCTTTTGCTGATCACGCCGTTACCGTCTACATCTAAGGTATCAAAGTCTGTTGCTGCAAATGCTGCCGATGAAGATACAAGTGCAATAAGTGCTAAGGTTTTATTAACTGTTTTCATAATCATATTCCTTCAATATTAAGTGTTAGCTGATCGCACTTCCGGTATTGTCCTTTTTCATGGATTCCCTTATCCATTTAGGCTGTCTTTGGCAGCACAGAACTGATCAGCTAAGTAAACTGTTATTTAATTGCATTAAGCTTTTGAGAACTCTTGTTTCGATAACTCGCCGTTACCGTCAGTGTCTAGTTCACTGAATTTGCTCATTAACTCTGCATCAACGGACGCTTCGCTTTGGCTGATTACACCATCGCCATCAACGTCTAGGGTATCGAAATCACTCATCGCAAATGCTGCTGATGAAGATACTAGTGCCATAAGTGCAAGTGTTTTATTTACTGTGTTCATAATG
The DNA here is from genome assembly GCF_051235485.1 of Pseudoalteromonas nanhaiensis. Lineage (NCBI taxonomy): Bacteria > Pseudomonadati > Pseudomonadota > Gammaproteobacteria > Alteromonadales > Pseudoalteromonadaceae > Pseudoalteromonas > Pseudoalteromonas nanhaiensis. The sequence goes on from NZ_JBPNYQ010000022.1 coordinate 14,838, forward strand.
TCATTCCTTCAAAGTGTGTTGTCTGAGTTAGAAAGTCCTTTTCAGTGTGTCCTTACAATGAAATTAAGCTTTTGAATACTCTTCTTTAGAAAGCTCACCGTTACCATCTGTATCTAGCTCTTTAAATTGACTCATTAGTGCTTCGCTTACAGATGCTTCACTTTTGCTGATAGCGCCATCACCATTAACATCTAATGTGTCAAAATCTGCAGCAAACGCTGCTGAAGATGTTGCTAGAGCTACCAGTGCTAAAGTTTTATGTAATGTTTTCATAATCACTATTCCTTCAATGTTGTCTCAACTTTGATAAAGGATATATTCCTTCAATGTTGTCTCAACTTTGATAAAGGATATATTCCTGAATCAGTTTTTCTCTGTGTTCGCTAGGACTATTTCAACTTCGATGCCAATGTTTAAAAAGTCATAAAAATCAACAACTTTCACGTTAAAATATGGTTTTTAATAAAAATTAGTCGATTTTTTTGTTGCTATTTTGCAACAGAGTGAATGGTAGTTTTTTTACATCATTTAAAATCAATGACTTATAAGATTTAAAATGGAGACAGTGGGTGTAATACAGGATCAGAAAAGCAAAATTTTCTGAGTTTGAATATAAACTCAATCTGAACGAAGAAATTAAAATAAAATAACGAAAATAAAAATCACATTCAAAATATTGATTTTTAAGATAAATTTAAATTTATTATGAATTAATTTAGGTGTTGGCAGGATAAAAACATGAAAAGTCGCCACTTTGTTGCAAAATGGCGACTTCTGCTATTTTTCAAGTACAGACAAGTCGATTAAATGTTCTTTCATAAAGCCTTTCATTTCATCTTTACTCGAATCTAACTGAATACCTAAAATAAAACCTGCCGCTCTTTTACGTACTCGACATACAGTGCCATTAAACTCCCGTTTACTTAGCACAACTTTACACTCTTGCCCTTTGAGCTGGCTCAAGTCTTCTTTACTGTCGATATCAAACTGCACGCCAGTGAGAGAAATATCTTTAATGAGGCCTTCGAGTGTTTGCTCTTTGATCAGTAAGTTTGCAGAAAATAGTGTGGGAATTCGCGTTTCACTTCTTAAACTATAAAGCTGCACTTGCTGTGGAAAGTTTAGAAAAATTAAGCGATGAGGATGCGATGAAATTGCACTAACCTGCTGACGAAACGCAATGACTTGACCACCACCCGTCTCAAGTACAGCACGTATTATAATCATTACAGCATCTTTAATGTATTCATGTGCATTCGCTATCCGCTTAATAGATGGGTAATTTAAGATTATATATTGATCATTTAACAAACCAATAAACTCTGTTTTTACGCGTTTACTATCAGTTGGTGTGGTGATTTCAATATCAACCAAACTACCTGCAGGAATGCAGCCCAGTTTTTCAAGATTAATTTGTTTTTGTGTCTTCGGCATTGTTTCGCCTCCACTAACAGAAAATCACATACTCGTTTTATCCACGCCAGAAGGTTGGAGTAAATAACACTAACAAGGTAAATATTTCTAGACGACCAAACACCATAGCTATCGTTAATAGCCATTTGGCTGAATCTGAAATGGCACCATAATGCGCAGCAACTTCACCTAACCCAGGGCCTAAGTTATTTAGACACGCGGCCGTTGCAGAGAATGCACTTATGTTGTCCATCCCCGTCCCCATCAATGCCAGCATGATGATCACAAACACCAAAGCATAGGCAGAAAAGAACCCCCAAACGGCTTCGACTACTTTATCGGGCAACGCTTTTCGGCCCAGTTTAATAGAGTAAATAGCCCTAGGATGCACAAGTCGATTTAGCTCACGGATACCTTGTAAATAAAGTAAGAACACACGTACTACTTTCATGCCGCCGCCAGTAGAACCTGCACAGCCACCAATAAAGCTTGAAAAGATAAGTAGAATAGGTAAAAACAAAGGCCATGCCGAAAAATTATCGGTAGCAAAGCCCGCGGTGGTACTCATTGATACCGCTTGGAACATAGCTTGGTCGAGAGTCTCATCACCATCGGCATAAATGTTATTCGATGACAATACCGTAAAACAGACAATCACCAACGCTAATTGAATGAGTAAGAACACTTTAAATTCAGGGTCACGTAAATAAACACGAATACTGCGTGATGATACCGCCGCATAGTGAAGTGAGAAGTTAATTGCTGCAATAAGCAAAAACACCACACAAATAAAATTAATGACAGGGCTATCAAACTGCCCCATTGACGCGTCATAAGTAGAAAAGCCACCAATCGCAATAGTAGAGAACGCATGACAAATCGCATCAAACCAATCCATACCCGCAGCCCAGTACGCTAAAGTACAGGCAATTGTTAGCGATACATAAATATACCAAAGATGCTTTGCTGTATCGGCAATACGCGGCGTCATTTTAGAGTCTTTAACAGGTCCTGGGGTTTCTGCACGATATAACTGCATACCACCGACCCCTAGCATAGGCAGTACCGCGACCGCGAGTACGATGATCCCCATACCACCTAACCACTGTAATTGTTGGCGATAAAAGAGTACAGACTTTGGCAGGTATTCAATTCCGGTTAGTACCGTTGCACCTGTGGTTGTTAGCCCTGAAAAGGCTTCAAATACGGAGTCAGCTAAGGAGAGGTTGGGCTCTTGTAAGAACACTAAAGGCACTGCTGCGAAGGTACCTAGTACCAGCCAGAACAAAACCACAATCAAGAAGCCTTCTCGGGCTTTTAGATCACCATGCTCATGACGGTTCGGATAGTAAGCCGCTAAACCAATCACAACACTAAAGATGAAAGCAAGAACGAATGGCACACCACCACCGTCTTTATAAATTAAAGACACCAGTGCCGGTGGCACCATGGTGATACTAAATAGTGCCACAAGTTGGCCGAGAATTTTAATTATGGTACGAAATTGCATCGAGGCGTATCGCTTTCTTATTTAATTGATTTAGCTAATACAGTTTATTGTCTTATAGGCTTAATTGTAAGTAAACGGAATGTATTATTTTTACATTTCAAACTTTTCTGAGTTTTAGCACCACTGCTCCATGAGTAAGCTCATGCACATCATTAATGGCTTGCTCAGCTTGCCGACTATCAATCTCTATTTGCCAAGTAATGTTTTCAGCAAATTGCTTATCAATATTAAGCACTTGATATTTACTTTTTAGTAACTGCTCTATTGCCCCTTGTGCGCTGTAGTCGCTGTGGCCAATTAACTCAATACTCGGAACTTTCGTGATGGTTTTAAGCTCACGCATAGCATTATTTAAACTACCGCCATAAGCACGTACTAGACCGCCTGTACCAAGCTTAATACCACCAAAATAACGTGTTACTACCGCCGTTATTTCACCGATACCCGATCCAGTTAACACATTAAGCATGGGCTTACCGGCAGTGCCATTTGGCTCTCCATCATCCGAAAAACCATAAACGTGACTACCACCTGGGTTGCCTGCAACATGCGCCCAACAATTATGTCGTGCATCACTGTATTTATCTTGGATTTCTTTAATAAAGGCTTTTGCAGCCGCTAGATCTGGGGTGTGGGCAATATGCACAATAAAGGTGCTTTTTTTAATTTCTTCTTGGTAAAAAACCGGCTCAGCCGGATATTGATATTCAGACATAATTGTTTATCTAAAAAAATGGGGCCAAGCGGCCCCGACATTCACTAACATGTAACGATTAATCTAAGTGTAGATCACGGGTCATGTTTTCTAAGCTATCTTCATGAACGATAATGTTATCTTCAATACGGATACCGCCAAATGGCTTGAACTCTTCAACTTTTTCCCAGTTAATGAATTGCTTGTTATCAGTTTGCGCAAGGTCACCAAGTAATGATTCGATGAAGTATAAACCTGGTTCAATTGTAAATACTTGGTTTTTCTCTATTAAACGAGTACAACGAAGGAAAGGATGACCCTCTGGCGGTGCCTGATGCGTCCCCTTATCATCGGCCATAAAGCCGCCCATATCATGAACTTGCAAGCCTAAATGATGACCAAGACCATGTGGGAAGAAGGTTGAAGTAATACCACGCTCAACAATCTCAGCAGCTGGTAACTTCACAATATTAAAGTCGCTCAGTACTTGTGCTACACGTTGATGACAATCTAAATGCAGTTCGCCATATAACAAACCTGGCTTTAAAGACTTACCTAAAGCAATTTGATGTTCAGTCATTACCTTGATTAAGTCACTAAATTCGCCTGACTTTTTAAAATCATAGGTACGCGTGATGTCTGCCGCATAACCATTAAAGTTAGCACCCGCATCAATTAAGAAAGAACGATGGCTTTGCGGTGCTTGAGGCTCAAAATGGGTGTAATGCAAAATCGCACAGTTTTCATTAAGCGCAACAATATTGCCGTATGGCATTTCGTTTTCACTCTGACGCGTTGCCATGAGATAAGCTTGCTGAATATCAAACTCTGAACCACCAGCAAAGAAAGTATCGCGTGCTGCTTTGTGACCCTCTACTGCGATACGGTTGGCTTGACGCAAACACTCAAGTTCGTATTGCGTTTTATAAGCACGATTGTAATGCAAGTAGTTCATTACTGGCTCAGGGTTCATAATGCTAAAGCCCAGCGCTTGAGCAACCTCTAAATATTCACCGATATAAGCAAATTTAGCCTTGTCGTAAGGAAGCAGTTTCTCTACCTGATCTGGCTGAACTAACAATTCAATATCAAAATACTCAGCCCAAAAATCACGAGGTTCATCGGGTACCTTGTGCCAAAAATCAACAGGACGATAAAAGATTAATTTAGGTTTTGCTGTACCATCCACCACAATCCAGCAGTGTGGATTATCAATCACCGGCAACCAGGCTTTAAATTGTGGATTCACTTTAAACGGATAATACATGTCATCTAAAAACTGGCGCTTAGCTTGACCTGAGTGAATCACCAACCCTTCTAAACCTTCACGCTCTGTAATAGTACGAGTACGCTGTTGTAAGGTTGCAATGTGTTCGGCGTATAACACCGCTAATTTATCCATAGTAAACCCATTTTAGTAAATTTAACTTGTTGTCAGTCTATCATAGTCGGCTATATCCCCCAACAGAGGCAATTTAGCAACATATATAAACTAACCACCCATAGTCATATCAAGAATTGGCGCCAATACATTACCATCTCGACCAAGACGCGTATGGTATACCTGCCTATACGCAAAAACATTTTTTACATAGTTGCGCGTTTCTGTGTAAGGAATTAACTCTATCCATAACTCTGCTGGCATTGCTTGCTCTGGTATCCAGCGCTTAATTCTATGATAACCCGCATTATAAGAAGCCGTAGCTAAGATCTCATTGCCATGATTTTTCTTTTTCAAATACTGTAGATATTGACTACCTAAACGAATATTTGTTCGCGGTTGATATAACTGTTTTCGAGATACAGCGCTTTTATTCATATATTTCGCTGTACTTGGTAACAATTGCATCAAACCGTAAGCATTGGCATGAGAGCGAGCATCAGGAGCAAACGAACTTTCACGTCGTGAAATTGCAATACTCCACGCAACATCTATATGACTGCGATTACTGTAGTTTTCAAAAATATTTTTAAAGGCAAATGGAAAGCGCAGCTCGACATAATCCCATTCTTTTATTTGTGCCAAGGTATAAATAGTGCTGTCATACCAGTCAAGCTCTGCCGCAAGCATCGAAGCCGCGAGCTTTTCTTCTTTGGTTGATGTATCTGTTAAATAATTCCACTCACGACGCGCAGATGTGAAACGTTCAAGCTCATAAAGCGCTCGAGCCCGTTTAAAACCAGGTGCATTTGCAACCTCAAGCTTGAGTTGATCACTTACTTGTAATCCTTTGTTATTTAAGCTTACAGGGATACCTAACCGAGCAGATGCTAAAAACCCATAATAATCACGCTCTTTTGCCACTGTTTGCCAAATGGCACGAGCTCGTTCGACTTCGCCACGCTGATTTAAGCTATATGCCAACCAATATTGCTGCCCTAAACTTAAATTTTCTTTACCGGTAAAAAAGGCAGCGATCCCCGACCAATCTTGTCTTTCAAGCATGTTAGCGAGCTGCCATTGCATAAGTTTACTTGTTTGCCGCTCTTTCGGTACTTTGTTAAGCCAAAAACGCGCTTGATTATGACCACTTGAAGCGAGCGATAAAGCAAAGCTGTAATACACATCCGCTTTTTGTTCATCCGTATAGGTGAACATTTTATCGAGTTTTTCCCACGCCCTTAGTGCTAAATCTTTATCTCGCCAAACTAAACGCTTCACACCATAAAGTGCTATTTGTCCCTCTTTGGCTGTTTTCTTTTTAAATCGATATAAGCCAGCTGATGCACTTGGGTCTCTTCGCACTGTTAAATATAAATCAGCTAAATATTGTTCATTGCGAGGAAGCAAGGTTTTTAAATAAGGAATTAAACTTGCTGACCCACCTTCAGCCGCTAATGTAATGCGTTGCCAAACTCGTTGCTGAGTTTGGTAGCCTTTTTTCTTCCATAAGGAAAAAAGCTGATCACACTCTTTCGGTTGTGAATCTCCCACCACCCATAAATCAGTCACCTGATTCATAATAGCTTTTTCGGGTGCACCCAAATCTAATTGAAAACTCAAGTATGGGCAGGTCAGTTCGTTATTACTGGTTTCTCGATAATTACGAATATACGCTGCTTTTTTATTATTCTGTCTTAAGTACTCAAGCCACGTTTTTCGCACAGGCCATTCTAAAGGCGTATTTTGATAAACGTTTAAAAAGTTTTCGATTTCAGTTTGATGCTTAAGGCTTGGGTTACGCTGCCAATAAGCCATTTCAACATAAGGCTTTAATGGGTGATTAAGCCCATTTGCCGCCTCTTTCATGTCTTGATAATCACCGTAACGGGCCTTTTTTTCTGCTTTTAAGAAAGCGTCATGTTTATCGTTGGCGTCGGCTGCAAAAAAAGGAAAAAGTAATGCGGCAGCCGTCCAACCAAGGAGTTGTTTTTTCATGATGACCTTTAACAAAAATTAAAGAATAACTAACAATAAAGTTCCACTACACCTTAGCATCAAACCAGCTATATTTTAATCAATCGCGATAAAGCGTAGTAATTTTTTCGTTGCATTTTCATTTTAAAGCAAGCACACTGATTGAAATGCAAACTCATCGTACCAGTCTTAGTTAATAAACTAGGGAGAATAATAATGTTATATAAAAGCGATTCATTTGAAGTTGCTTTCATCAAGGACAACATCGCCGAGTTTAAGTTCTGTGCTGACGGCTCAGTAAACAAACTTTCGCAGCAAACCTTGCAAGATTGCGCTTTAGCATTAAAAGAATTGGCAACAAACTCAGATATCAAAGGCATGGTGTTCACCAGCGATAAAGATCATTTCATTATCGGCGCCGACATTTTCGAATTTTTACCTACTTTCACTAAACCTCAAGAAGAACTTGTTGCATGGATCAAAAATGCAACTGACGTTTTTGACGCTATTGAAGATTTACCTTTCCCAACGTTAAGTGCTGTAAACGGCATGGCACTTGGTGGTGGATGTGAGTGGGCACTTGCTACCGATTATCGTGTTGCTAGCTCTAACGCTAAAATAGGCCTACCTGAAGTGAAATTAGGCATTATGCCTGGTTTTGGTGGTACAGTTCGCCTTCCGCGCCTTATTGGTGCTGATAATGCGATGACGTGGATCACCACAGGCAAAGAAAACCGTGCTGAAGATGCCTTAAAAGTAGGTGCATTTGACGCGGTAGTTAGTGCTGACAAACTTTTAGAGTCAAGTATTGCAACACTTGAGCAAGCCATCGCTGGTAAGCTAGATTGGCAAGCAAAACGACAAGTAAAATTACAGCCACTGAAAATGAACCGTGTTGAGCAAGGTATGAGCTTTGCAATGGCGGAAGGCATGGTAATGGGTCAGACAAAAGGTCATTACCCAGCACCTGTTATGGCTGTAAAAACAATCAAAGCTGCTGCAAACTGTGAACGCGCTGAAGCAATGGCTATTGAAAACGCTAACTTTGCTAAACTTGCAGCAACAAGCGAAGCTGCCGCGCAAACCGGTATTTTCTTAGCTGACCAATACATTAAAGGTAAAGCGAAGAAGCAAGCTAAGCACAGTGAGCTTGAAATTAAACAAGCTGCTGTATTAGGTGCTGGTATTATGGGCGGCGGTATTGCATATCAGTCTGCTTATAAAGGCACACCTATTATCATGAAAGACATCAACCAAGATGCTCTTGATTTAGGTATGGGCGAAGCATCTAAGCTACTTGGTAAAAAAGTACAACGTGGCCACATGACGATGGATAAGATGGTTGCTACTTTAGGTAAAATCAAACCAACGCTAAACGATGCAGACCTACAAGGTGCTGATATCGTTGTTGAAGCGGTTGTTGAAAACCCTAAAGTTAAGCAAGCCGTTCTTGCTGGTCTTGAAAAAGACTTACCAGCGGGCACTATCCTAACTTCAAACACATCAACTATTCGTATTGATGAGTTAGCGTCTGCTCTTGAAAAACCAGAAAACTTCTGCGGTATGCACTTCTTTAACCCAGTGCCAAAAATGCCATTAGTAGAAATCATTCGTGGTGAAAAAACATCAGAAGCAACAATTAATGCCGTTGTTGATTACGCATTAAAACTTGGTAAATCACCAATTGTTGTAAACGACTGCCCTGGTTTCTTTGTAAACCGCGTGCTATTCCCTTACTTTGCAGGCTTCAGCAAACTAGTTGTTGAAGGTGCTGACTTCGCAAAAGTTGATAAAGTGATGGAAAACGTATTTGGCTGGCCTATGGGTCCTGCTTATCTGCTTGATGTTGTGGGTATCGATACAGCTTACCACTGCACTGGCGTAATGGCTGACGGCTTCCCTGAGCGTATGGCTCGTCAAGACAAAGACCCAGTAACTGTATTTGCAAACGAAAAACGTTTTGGTCAGAAAAATGGCGCTGGTTTCTACCAATATGCACCTGACCGTCGCGGTCGTCTTAAAAAATCGCAAGATGCAACAGCAACTGAGCTACTAAGTGCTATCACTGATGCACCTAAAGATTTTGATAAACAAGAAATCATCGACCGTTGTATGGTACCTATGATCAACGAAGTACTACTTTGTTTACAAGAAGGTATCGTAGCGTCACCACAAGAAGCTGATATGGCGCTAATTTACGGCATTGGTTTCCCTCCATTTAGAGGCGGTGCATTCCGTTACTTAGATCAAACAGGTTTAGCGAACTTTGTTGCAACAGCAGACAAGTACGCTCACTTAGGTGCGATTTACCAAGTATCAGATGAAACTCGCAAGTGGGCCGAAGAAGGCCGTGTATTCTATAAGGTGGAAGGATAAGAAACATGAATAATCCAGTAATCGTAGATTGTATCCGCACACCAATGGGTCGTTCAAAGAACGGCGTATTCAAAAACAAGCGTGCGGAAGATTTAAGTGCTCACTTAATGAAAGGTTTGTTAGACCGTAACCCAGCCGTTGATCCAGCATCAATTGATGATATTTACTGGGGCTGTGTACAACAAACTTTAGAGCAAGGCTTTAACATTGCTCGTAACGCAGCACTACTAGCCGGTATCCCACACTCAGTACCAGCAGTAACAGTTAACCGTTTATGTGGTTCATCAATGCAAGCATTACACGATGCGGCACGTGCAATTATGACAGGCGCTGGTGATACCTACATCATTGGTGGTGTTGAGCACATGGGTCACGTACCTATGACTCACGGTAATGATTTTCACCCTGGTTTATCAACGTCTGTAGCACAAGCTGCTGGCGTAATGGGTTTAACAGCAGAATACCTTGCTACGCTGCACGGCATTAGCCGTCAGCAACAAGACGAATTTGCTTACCGTTCACACCAACGTGCACACGCTGCAACTGTTGAAGGTCGTTTCCGTCGTGAAATCCTGCCAATGGAAGGTCACGATGCAGATGGTTCTTTAATCTTAGTTGAAGACGATGAAGTAATCCGTCCTGAGACAACCGTTGAAGGTTTATCGCAACTACGCCCAGTATTCAATCCAGCATCAGGTAGCGTAACTGCAGGTACTTCATCTGCTCTTTCTGACGGCGCATCAGCCATGCTTGTAATGAGCGAAGAGAAAGCTAAAGAACTGGGTTTACCAATTCGTGCGCGTATTAAAGCAATGGCTGTTGCAGGTTGCGATCCATCAATCATGGGTTATGGCCCTGTTCCTGCATCGCAAAAAGCACTTCAACAAGCTGGTATCACTATTGACGATATCGATGTTGCAGAGCTTAACGAAGCATTCGCAGCACAATCTCTACCAGTGTTAAAAGACCTAGGTCTGATGGATGTGGTAGATGAAAAAGTTAACCTAAATGGTGGTGCAATTGCACTTGGTCACCCACTTGGTTGTTCTGGTTCACGTATTAGCACAACGCTTGTTCACCTAATGGAAGACAAGAACGCTAAATACGGTCTAGCAACTATGTGTATTGGTTTAGGCCAAGGTATTGCAACTGTATTTGAGCGCGTAGAATAACGAGCTCACACCAAACATCTTGGTGATAAAAAGGCGCACTGATTTGCTCAGTGCGCCTTTTTTATTTGCTTTGCTTTCGCTTATTGAAACTGGCGGCAATAGAAAGTTAAAATAGCCGCTTATTAATCGTCTCTTTCATCCAAAAGGTCAGCCATGAGTTTTGATAATCCCGATCACCAATTAGATGCACTTGGCCTACGTTGTCCAGAACCTGTGATGATGGTGCGTGGCGCAGTACGTAAAATGAAAGATGGCGAAACTTTACTTATCATCGCCGATGACCCATCAACCACCCGCGATATCCCAAGCTTTTGTACTTTTATGGATCACACACTTGTGGCAAAAGATGTAGAGCAAGCACCGTATCGATACTTAGTGAAGAAAGGGTTGTAACGAGCTCGTAGGTTGGGTTGAGAGCAACGAAACCCAACGTGTTAGAGATACCTATCTGCTGCGATATATCGAACACTCCCGATCAATAATCCGTTGCAGAGTTAGATACCCCAGCTAACTTCAAAGTGAGTGTGTGTTGGGTATCGCTCCGCTCTACCCAAGCTACCAACTTTTACTTTCGAGTTACTATCACTTTTGGTTGATTACTATTGCGGTAATCAAAGCTCACTACATACACACCTTTTGCAGCGGGTTTAAAGCTGAAATAATTGTAGATGGTATTACAGTCAGCATTTGCAGCTTGGCCTAAAACCAATGATTGCCCTGCTGGGTCCATATCACTGTAACCACAGTTGTAGCCTTCACTAAAATCAGCATCCGCTACTTTGAATTCATACACCTTACCAGGTGTTGAAAATTTTACTTCGGTTTGGAATATACCCGGTGCAACTTGCTCTAATTGATACTGAGGCTCAGCATCCCATAGAGTAAAGTCACCACGTAAATACATAGTACGGTCGAGGTCTTTGCTTGGCAGAATATCGTCAATGCTTGGCATTTGCATTTGGCTAGAACAGGCAGTTAATAAGCCTGCTAATGCTAAAGTAATTATACGTTTCATTACTGTTCCTTATGCTACAAAAAAGCCAGCACTGAGCTGGCTTTTATTAATTGGCTACTGCTTACTTCTGAAGTACAGAAATATCAGCAATATCTAAAAACAGACGGCTTAGTTGGCTTAATAATGCTAAACGGTTTTGTTTAACCGCTTCGTCATCGGCCATTACCATGACGTTATCGAAGAAGTTATCAACACTCTCACGAATACCCGCAAGTTGTGACAATGCTTCTTGGTAATCGCCATTTGCATATAAAGGCGCAAGCTCAGTTGCAAACTTAGCAACGTGTGACGCTAATACTTTTTCTGCGTCATCGCTTAATAGGCTCTCATTTACATCACCTTGTGTTGTGATGTCATTTTTAGCCAAGATATTGCTTACACGTTTATTTGCTGCTGCAAGCGCTTCTGCTGCGTCTAACGTACGGAAGTGACTTACCGCTTTAACACGACGATCGAAATCAACTGGTTTAGTTGGACGACGTGCTAGTACAGCTTGAATGACATCAACTTCGATACCTTCATCTTGATACCATGCGCGGAAACGACCTAGCATAAACTCAAACACATCTGTTGATACGTTTAGGTTAGTTAGCTTTTCACCGAATAGCGTTTGTGACTTAGCAACAAGGTCTAAGATATCTAGCGGTAATGATTTTTCAACCATGATGCGAAGTGCACCAATTGCAGCACGGCGAAGTGCAAATGGGTCTTTGTCACCTTTTGGCGCTTGACCAATACCGAAAATACCCACCAGCGTATCAAACTTATCAGCAATTGCGACAGCGCAGCTGATCACATTTGTTGGTAAGTTATCACCCGCGAAGCGAGGCATATATTGTTCATTTTGCGCGAGTGCAACTTCTTCAGCTTCACCGTCGTGACGCGCGTAATGCATACCCATTACACCTTGTACGTCGGTAAATTCCATGACCATTTCGGTCATTAAGTCTGTTTTACTTAACAGACCTGCACGCTTAGCAAGCTCGGCATCGGCACCTAATTGCTCAGCAATGTAACCTGCAAGCTCACTAATACGCTCAGATTTATCTTTCAGCGTACCAAGTTGCTTTTGGAATAAAACAGTATCTAGCGACTCTAAACGGCTTTCTAGCGTTTTCTTCTTATCTGTTTCGTAGAAGAACTGTGCATCGGCTAAACGAGGACGAACAACTTTTTCGTTACCCGCAATTACTACGCTTGGATCTTTACTTTCGATATTAGAAACAAATAGGAACTTGTTAAGTAAGTTGCCATCTTGGTCTAATAACGGGAAGTACTTTTGATCGTCCTTCATAGTATAAATAAGCGCTTCAGAAGGAACGTCTAAGAATGCTTCTTCGAATGTTGCTGTTAGTGTTACAGGCCATTCAACCAACGATGTTACTTCTTCAAGTAAGTCTTCATCCATCGCTACTTTTGCATTTACAGCTGCAGCTGCTGCTTCAATCTGTTCACGAATTTGTGCTTTACGCGCTTCGAAGTCAGCGACAACGTAAGCAGATTTCAGAACATCAAACACATCATCAGCGTGGTTGATTGTTACTTTTTCTGGATGATGGAAACGGTGCCCTTGTAATTGGTTACCAACTTGCTTACCAAGGATCTCACCTTCGATTAGCGTGCTACCAAATAAAATGGTTGCTGTGTGTACAGGACGAATGAATTGCGTTTTACTCGCACCCCAACGCATTGGTTTAGGGATAGGTAATTTTGCAAGTGCCTTGTTTACAGCATCGCTCATAAGCGAAGTTGTTGCTTTACCTTCAACCTGTGCTTTATGTAATAACCAAGCACCTTTATCTGTTTCAATCGTTTCTGCATCGCTTACATCGATACCACAACCACGTGCCCAACCCATTGCTGCTTTAGTTGGGTTTCCATCGGCATCAAAAGCGGCAGCTACTGCAGGACCACGCTTTTCAACTACTTTGTCACTTTGCTTTGCTTCAAGTGCTGTTACACGTAAACCTAAACGACGTGGAGATGCGTACCAGTTAACACCTTGATGTGCTAATTCTAAGCTTGCAAGTTCTGCTGTTAAGTTCTCAGCAAATGACTCAGCAAGTTTACGAAGTGCTTTCGGTGGCAACTCTTCAGTGCCAATTTCTACTAATAAATTTTCTGCTGACATGCTAATTCTTAATCCTTACAAAGCGGGAAACCAAGTGCTTCACGGGCATCATAGTAACTTTGTGCACACGCTTTAGATAAAGCACGAACACGTAAGATATAACGTTGACGTTCTGTTACTGAGATAGCGTGACGAGCGTCTAATAAGTTAAACGCATGTGATGCTTTCATTACTTGCTCATAAGCTGGTAATGGTAAGCCTGCTTCGATTAGCTTTTCACTTTCTTTCTCACAGTGATCAAACTGTGCAAATAAGAACTCAACATCCGCTTGTTCGAAGTTATAAGCTGACTGCTCTACTTCGTTTTGATGGAACACATCACCGTATGTTACACGTCCCATAGGGCCGTCTGCCCATACTAGATCATAGATGCTATCTACGCCCTGTATATACATTGCTAAACGCTCTAGACCATATGTGATTTCACCCGTAACCGGTGAGCACTCTAAGCCACCTACTTGTTGGAAATAAGTGAATTGAGTTACTTCCATACCGTTTAGCCAGATTTCCCAACCTAGACCCCAAGCACCTAATGTAGGTGATTCCCAGTTGTCTTCTACAAAGCGAACTTCGTCAGTTAGCGTATCAATACCTACAGCAGCTAAAGAGCCTAAATAAAGCTCCTGGATGTTCTCTGGTGATGGTTTTAATACTACTTGGAATTGGTAGTAGTGTTGTAATCGGTTCGGGTTTTCACCATAACGACCATCAGTTGGACGGCGGCATGGTTGAACATACGCGCTCGACATTGGCTCTGGGCCAATCGACTTTAAGAACGTTAACGGATGAAATGTCCCTGCTCCCACTTCCATATCCAGTGGTTGAGCAATCACACAGCCTTGCTGTGCCCAATAGTCCTGTAAAGCCAGGATCAAACCTTGAAAGGTTTTAACGTCATATTTTTGCATATTTGGCTTATAGTATCTGGTGCGTTTAGTCTGAAAATTGCTCTCAGTATACCTTGTGTGCAGTAAGGTTTTAAGCAGTTTGTGCTTTTTCAGTAATAAAAAAAGGAGCCATGAGGCTCCTTCTTATGATTATCATTATTTGCTTATACGTCTAGGTTAACTACACGTAGCGCGTTCGTTTCGATGAAATCACGACGAGGCTCAACTTGGTCACCCATTAGTGTCGCAAACAATTGGTCAGCGGCAACAGCATCTTCGATTGTTACTTTCAACATGCGTCGTGCAGCTGGATCCATAGTTGTTTCCCAAAGCTGATCAGGGTTCATTTCACCCAATCCTTTATAGCGTTGGATATAAAGGCCACGCTTCGATTCATTGATTAACCACTCTAATGCATCCACAAAGTTATCAACAGCTAATGTTTTTTCACCACGTTGTATGTAAGCACCTTCTTCAAGTATGTTAGCAATGTTTACGCCCGTTGCTGCAATGCGTTTATAGTCACGCGATGTAATGAAGTCATGGTTTAGTACATGAGCTTTATCCACACCATGCTGACGAATATTCACAACAGGATAATACATATTGCGCTCAGTA
This sequence comes from Pseudoalteromonas nanhaiensis, assembly GCF_051235485.1. Classification (NCBI taxonomy): domain Bacteria; kingdom Pseudomonadati; phylum Pseudomonadota; class Gammaproteobacteria; order Alteromonadales; family Pseudoalteromonadaceae; genus Pseudoalteromonas; species Pseudoalteromonas nanhaiensis. The sequence continues at coordinate 30,012 of NZ_JBPNYQ010000022.1, forward strand.
TCGTGCTCAGTGCCGGCGTGGAAGATAGTTGCATCTTCATCACGTGCAATTAAGTCGTCAACAAGGGTTTTAGTCCACTCTTTAACTTTTGCTTCATCAGCTAAATCAGCTTCGGTAATTTCGCTTTGATAGATTAAACGTTCCATAACCGAATTTGGATATTTACGTTTTAAGCGCTCAATAACTTTAACTGTATTTTGATAATCGTGAACGATTCTTTCTAAATCTTCACCTTCAAGTGCAGATGCACCTTCACTTGTATAAAGTGCAGCATTGTTTAATGCCAATGACGTTAAGTAATCAACAAGTGCTGGATCATCTTTAATGTAGCGTTCTTGCTTACCTTTTTTCACTTTATAAAGTGGTGGTTGCGCAATATAGATAAAGCCTTTTTCTACAATCTCTGGCATTTGACGATAGAAGAAAGTTAGCAATAATGTACGAATGTGAGAACCATCCACGTCCGCATCGGTCATGATAATGATACGATGATAACGAAGTTTTTCTGGGTCATATTCATCACGACCAATACCACAACCTAGCGCTGTGATTAATGTTGCTACTTCTTGAGAAGAAAGCATCTTATCAAAGCGTGCTTTTTCAACGTTAAGAATCTTACCTTTTAGTGGCAAGATAGCTTGGTTTTTACGGTTACGACCCTGCTTAGCTGAACCACCTGCAGAGTCACCCTCCACTATGTATAGTTCTGATAAAGCTGGATCTTTTTCTTGGCAGTCTGCCAGTTTACCTGGTAAACCCGCTAAATCCATTGCACCTTTACGGCGTGTCATTTCTCGTGCTTTACGCGCTGCTTCACGAGCACGTGCTGCATCAATGATTTTACCTACAACCGTTTTAGCATCAACAGGGTTTTCTAATAAGAACTCTGTTAGTTTTTCTGCCATCGCTTGTTCTACAGCAGACTTAACTTCACTTGATACTAGTTTATCTTTGGTTTGTGATGAGAACTTAGGATCAGGAACTTTAACACTTACAACTGCAGTTAAGCCTTCACGAGCATCATCACCCGTTGCGTTGCTGGTTGTTTTCGCTTTTTTGTTAAAGCCTTCTTTTTCCATGTAGTTATTTAGCGTACGCGTTAATGCCGCTCTAAAGCCAGCTAAGTGCGTACCACCATCACGTTGTGGAATGTTGTTTGTGAAACAGTAAATGCTTTCTTGGAAACCATCGTTCCATTGCATTGAAACTTCTACACTAATACCGTCTTCTTCACGCTCATGGGTAAAGTGGAAAACACTTTTATGTACAGGTGTTTTATTACGGTTTAGATATTCTACGAACGCTTGAATACCACCTTCGTATTTAAAGTGATCTGTTTTAGTTTCTTCACGCTCATCAGTAAGAATGATACTTACACCTGAGTTTAAGAAAGAAAGCTCACGTAAGCGCTTCGCTAAAATGTCGTAGTGGAAATTCAGGTCAGTAAACGTTTCACCGCTTGGCCAAAAACGTAACTCAGTACCTGTGTCATTTGCTTCACCAATCACAGCTAATGGTGCATCTGGCACACCCATAGTGTAAGTTTGTTGGTGAATTTTTCCTTCACGACGAATAGTTAGTTGTAGTTTTTCAGAAAGTGCATTTACTACTGATACACCTACACCGTGTAAGCCACCAGATACTTTATATGAGTTATCATCGAACTTACCACCAGCGTGAAGTACCGTCATAATAACTTCGGCAGCTGATACACCTTCTTCTTCATGAATTGACGTAGGAATACCACGACCGTTATCTCTTACAGAGACAGAACCGTCTAAGTGAATCGTTACAAAAATATCATCACAATGACCAGCTAAGGCTTCATCGATAGAGTTATCAACAACCTCAAACACCATATGGTGTAAGCCTGTACCGTCATCGGTGTCCCCTATATACATTCCTGGACGCTTTCTTACTGCGTCTAATCCTTTTAGTACTTTAATACTCGACGAATCGTAATTCTCAGACATGGTTAATCCCACTTATCTTGTTATTAGGTTGCCATGTTTCACGTGGAACATTTTTAGTTCTCGTTGCATGGGTTCCACCACAGCAGAAATACTTTCAGATAAAATCGATGAGATAAAAAGTTGTGAATCGCAGTGTGTCAAAAGTTGACCCACTTTTTCTTTTGTATCTTCACCTAACTCTGAAGGTAAGTCATCTATTAGCAATATAGATTGCTTATTAGTTTCTGACTCAATTAAGCTATTTTGCGTCACTTTTAACGCATAAAGCAATAGCTTCAATTGACCGCGCGAAAATGTATTTTCTACGCTATTACCAGAAACGCTAAAACTAAAATCAGCTTTATGCGGGCCTTTACTTGTGAAACCTTGCTTGGCATCACGCTCAAAGCTTTGCTCAAGAGCTTCTGAGAGCATTTCACTCTCTTTCCAACCCGCATTGAAGTTAATTTGTAAATCGCTTACTAGCGTTAATTCTGCACACATTTTATCAAAAAATTGCTGCTTAAACCTACTTATATACGCGATTCTTAGATTATTTATTTGTTCAGCTAGTCTAACAAATTCTTTATCCCAAAACTTGATCTGTTGAAAATAATCTCGTGGCTTACTCTTTAGTAATGCATTGCGTTGCTTTAGTACTTTGTTAAAAGATTGCCACAAATAAAAGAAGTCATGTTCCACGTGGAACAATCCCAAATCGAGAAATTTTCTACGCTCTTTTGGGCCACCAAAAAACAAAGAATAACTTTCTGGCGTAATAACTTGAACAGGCATTAGTTGAGCCAATTCAGATATTTTACGGCTCGTTTTACCTTGAATTTTTAAAGATGTTTCACCCGCTTGGTTTTTGCTTATACCAATGGGAATAGACAAATCATGTAATGCTTTACGACCGTGGATCACAAACTTGTCTTGTTGATGCTGAATGATATTTTTGTGCTTGGCGGTACGAAATGATTTACCGTGAGAAAGGAAATAAATAGCCTCAAGGAGACTGGTTTTTCCGCTGCCATTCTCGCCGTAAATAATATTAATCCCATTTACTGGCTCGAGTGTCAGCGCCTCAATATTCCGAAAATTATTGAGGCTTAAATGACTTAAACTCATAAAGTCTATAAACGCATCGGCATAACAACATACATTGCTTCTTCGTCACCAGCACCTTCTATTAATGCACTACTATTTGAATCAGCAAGTGTAAAAGTGACATCTTCTGTTTTTAAGGTATTTAAAACATCAAGAACATATGAAACGTTAAAACCAATTTCTAGCTCACCGCCTTGATACATTACTTCAACTACTTCCTCAGCTTGTTCTTGCTCAGGGTTGTTTGCCGTAATCTTTAATAAACCTTCAGACAGATTTAAACGTACACCACGAAATTTTTCATTTGATAAAATAGACACACGTTGGAAAGCACTGCGTAACCACTCACGATTAGCAGTAATCACTTTGTCACCACCACGCGGCAATACACGACGATAGTCAGGAAAACGACCATCAACAAGTTTACTGGTAAATGTGAACTCTGTATCAATAATACGAATATGGTTAGCACCAAATTGAATGGTTACTAACTCATCATCAGCTACCATTAGGCGCATAATTTCTTGCACACCCTTTCGTGGAATAATTAGCTGACGTTGTGTATTCAAAGATTGCGGTAATTGCTTTTGTGCAATCGCTAAACGGTGGCCATCTGTAGCAACCGTTTTTATGTCAGTGTTATCAACTTCAAATGACATACCATTTAAGTAATAACGTACGTCTTGATTCGCCATAGAAAAATGTGTGCTTTCAAGAAGCTTACGTAATTCTAAGCGAGTCAGTTGAAACTCAACTTCACCATCCCACTGCTCAAGATTAGGAAAGTCTTCTGCGGCAAGAGTTGTTAAAGAAAAGCGGCTTTTACCACTGGTTAGTAGCAATTGGTGATCTTGACTACTTAAAGTAAGGTCTGAGCCATCAGGTAAACTTTTACAAATATCGAGTAACTTTTTAGCCGGCAAGGTTAATTTTGTATCAGATGTGTCTTCACCAACAAACACACTCGCCACTAACTCAATTTCAAGATCGGTACCCGTCATCGAAAGTTGCCCGTTTTCTACAACTAACAGTACGTTCGATAAAATCGGTAAGGTGTGCTTACGCTCAATCGCACCAGACACTTGAACTAAAGGTTTTAAAAATTGCTCTCTTGATATTGTTATTTGCATAATAAAGTCGGCCTTAAGATGACAAGGTTCTTATTAAGTTTTGATAATCTTCTTTCACTTCGTGGCTTTCATCACGTAGTGATTTAACTTTACGACAAGCGTGTAATACAGTTGTGTGATCGCGGCCACCAAAGGCGTCGCCAATCTCAGGTAAACTGTGATTTGTAAGTTCTTTTGATAATGCCATTGCCACTTGGCGTGGTCTTGCTACTGAACGACTACGGCGTTTCGATAGTAAATCTGACACACGAATACGATAATACTCAGCAACAGTGCGTTGAATATTGTCTATCGTTACCAGTTTATCTTGCAGCGCAAGTAAATCACGTAGGGCTTCTTTTACAAAGTCGATCGAAATTGGACGACCAGTAAAGTTTGCATTAGCAATAACGCGGTTTAACGCCCCTTCTAATTCACGCACATTTGAACGCAATTTCTTAGCGATGAAAAAAGCAACTTCATGGGGTAAGTTAATTTTACTTTGCTGCGCTTTTTTCATCAAAATGGCAACCCGCGTTTCAAGTTCTGGCGGCTCAATTGCAATGGTTAAGCCCCAGCCAAAACGTGACTTAAGGCGGTCTTCAACCCCTTCTATCTCTTTTGGATAGCGGTCTGAAGTTAATATAATCTGTTGATTTCCTTCAAGTAAAGCATTGAAGGTATGAAAGAACTCTTCTTGTGAGCGCTCTTTATTAGCGAAAAATTGAATGTCATCGATCATCAATGCATCAACACTTCGGTAATAACGTTTAAACTCTTCGATGGCATTATTTTGCAGCGCTTTAACCATGTCTTGCACAAATCGCTCTGAGTGCATGTAGACAATTTTCGCGTCTGGCTTATTAGCCATAATACCGTTACCAACAGCGTGTAATAAGTGAGTTTTACCTAAGCCCGTACCACCATATATAAATACAGGGTTAAATGCCGAACCTGGGTTATCTGCTACTTGAGTCGCTGCGGCTTTTGCTAATTGGTTTGATTTACCTTCAACAAAGCTATCAAAGGTGTAATTTTCTTTAATGTTTGATTTATAACCTGATTTTGGCGCAGGCTCTACCGCTGCTTTTTCAGGTTTTGGTTGGAGTTTTTCGGCAGTGTGCTGTGCACTCACTGGTGCGCTTGCTTCTGATGCAGCCGGTGCTGATGCCGCTTGGGCATTTAAAATTGGTTTACTACCTACATCAAAACGAAGTTCAGGCGCTTCATCACCACAAATTTCGACGAGTAGTTCATTAATACGGTTTAAGTACTTTTCTCTCACCCAATCTAAAACAAAACGGTTAGGTGCATATATAGTCAACGTATCTTCGGTACTTTCTGCTTGAAGTGGTCTTACCCACATACTGAACTGCTGTGAAGGCAATTCATCTTGCAATACATATAAACAACTTTGCCAAACCGACAGATACACTATTAAACTCCCAGAGATTTAATTATTATTCCCGTTCATCTTTAATGATGGAAAATCAAACATTTATTGCTAATATTTGACCAATATTTCTGGCCAAGACCGACTATTATGAAGGTACTTTATCCACAAGTACAAGATTGATTTTTATTTAAAATATGATCTCGCACAAAGAAAATACTAAACCATTGATTATTATGTAAAATATTTTTTAACTCCGAATAGTGATCATAGCAAATTAAGGGGCAGATCGCGATCAAATTCTACGATCGAATTCGCTTTTCCCAAGCTTTTATTCACTTTTTATACAGAGGCTGTGGAAAACTTCTTATTTATGATGATCCTATATGATCACGAAATAAGATCCTTTATAATTACGGCCTCTGCAGCGTTTTAATGATTGACTTTTGTTGTCTTCATCTATAATATCTCGCGCTCGCAATGGCACCTGTGCCAGGATCGCGACCTGCATAGGATGTTTTAACCTTAACCGATCGGATGGAATTGTTATGAAAAGAACTTTTCAACCTAGCGTTTTAAAACGCAAACGTACACACGGTTTCCGTGCTCGTATGGCAACAGCAAATGGCCGTAAAGTATTAGCTCGTCGTCGTGCTAAAGGCCGTAAAGTTCTTTCTGCTTAATATATAAGTGGAAGACTTTAGCTTCAGCAGGGAGTTACGTCTGTTAACTCCCTCGCATTACTCTCGAATCTTTAATGAACCAGCACGCGCTGCGACTCCTTTCTTTACCCTATTAGCTAAACGCAATGACCAAACTAATCCTCGATTAGGTCTTACGGTCGCCAAAAAACGCGTTAAAAAAGCCTGTCAACGTAATCGAATTAAACGACTTGCTCGCGAAAGTTTCCGTTTAAATCAACATAAACTCGATAACATTGATATTGTGCTTATGGTTAAAAGTGGTATAGATGAACAGTCAAACGAAGAGCTGACAAAACAACTGAATAAATTGTGGCGAAAAATAAATGAGCGCTGCAAGCAAGGTGCGCCAAAACCACCACCATTCAAAAAACGCCCCAAGAAATCAGCTAATTCTAATAATCAAGCTTGATAGCAATAGAATTACAGGCTTAATTAAGGTATCTTTAGCTCACCTTTTAATCATGCATTTAAAATTCTTCGCTAGGAATTTAAATTCATGGTATCCATTGACTAAATTAACGCAGGGGCTGACACATCATGAGGTTACTTAAACCACTTGTTGCTATTCCAAAGCGCTGTTTAGTCATGTTAATTCGAGGCTATCAAAAATGGATAAGCCCGTTATTAGGCCCGCATTGTCGTTTTAATCCAACTTGCTCTAGTTACGCAATTCAAGCAATTAATTTGCACGGAAGTGTAAAAGGCAGTTGGTTAGCTGTTAAACGCATATTAAAATGCCATCCTTTACATGCTGGTGGGGATGATCCCGTACCGGCAAAAAATCATATTAACCACCAACACGAGAAATAAGAGCTGTTATGGAATCGCAACGCACGTTTTTATTAATCGGCTTGATGCTTGTGTCGTTTTTATTATTCCAAGAATGGAATAACGACTACAATGCACCAAAAGCTGATCCAAGTGCCACAACACAAACACTAGGCGCAACTACACCAGAATCTGATGACTTTATTCCAGCATCATCTGACGGTGAAGTACCAACTGCTACTACAGCAAAGCGCTCAGTTATCGATGTAACAACTGATGTATTCACTGTTAAAATTGACACCCGTGGTGGTGACATTATTGAAGCAGACCTACTTCAGTACGAAGAGACAAAAGGCAGTGATACTCCTTACATGCTACTTGGTGTGTTTGACGGTAAACAATACTTCTCACAAAGTGGCTTAATTGGTTTAAATGGCCCAGATGCGACAGTTGAAGGCCGTCCGGTTTATAAAGCCACACAAAAAGCATTTACTTTAAATGGTGATGAACTGCGTGTACCACTTGAGTTTACCGACAGCAAAGGTGTGACGTTTACTAAAACCTATATCTTCAAAAAAGGCAACTACGCTGTAGGTTTAGAGTACACAGTAAACAACGTAACAGCTGACCCAATTCAAGTTCAGTTATACACGCAAGTAAAACGCACAGTACAAGAAAAAGGTAGCTTAGTAGATCAAAACTACTTAGGTGCAGCATACGGTACTGAAGAAGAGCCATACGAAAAGTATAGCTTCTCAGATATGGCTGATAAAAACCTTAACATCACCACAGCTGGTGGCTACATTGCATTTATTCAACACTACTTTGTAAGTGCATGGGTACCTAAGCAAGATCAACAAAATACCCTTTACAGCAAGTTAGTAGCTGGTAATGCGGCAATTATTGGTACTAAGGGTGAAGCAGTTAACGTACAAGCAGGTACGCAAGCGACACTTACTTCTACTTACTACATGGGCCCGAAAGAGTCTGATGTACTAGAAGCGATTCACCCAGACTTAGACCTAACTGTAGACTATGGTTGGTTGTGGTTTATCTCACAACCATTATTCGTACTACTTAAGTGGTTACACAGCATCCTAGGTAACTGGGGTCTAGCTATCATTGCAATCACGGTTATCGTTAAAACAGCAATGTACCCGCTTACTAAAGCACAATACACGTCAATGGCGAAGATGCGTGCCTTACAGCCTAAAATGGCTGCACTAAAAGAGAAGTATGGTGATGACCGTCAAAAATTCGGTCAAGCGATGATGGAAATGTACCGCAAAGAAAAAGTGAACCCTATGGGTGGCTGTTTCCCACTGTTACTACAAATGCCAATCTTCTTAGCATTATTCTACGTATTCTTAGAATCAACTGAGCTACGTCATGCTGAATTCATTTTATGGTTAAATGACTTATCAGCAATGGACCCATACTACGTATTACCGGTTTTATTTGGTTTAAGTATGTTCATCACTCAAAAGCTGCAACCTATGACAGTTACTGATCCTATGCAGCAAAAAATGATGACCTTTATGCCAGTAGTATTCTCAATTTTCTTCTTATGGTTCCCATCTGGCCTAGTACTTTACTGGTTAGTATCGAACCTTATCTCAATCGCACAGATGCTAATCATCTACCGCGGTATGGAGAAAAAAGGTATTAAGGTAAGAGGCTAAACTCTTAACCCAACAAAAAAGGCGCTAATTAGCGCCTTTTTTAATACCTGAAAAAATTTAACCGAGGATAGGAGAATATACCTGATTAGGCACACTACGCTCAGTAAAGCTCAAACTTGTTGTTAGTAGCGAAGCAACCACCAAACCGATTGCAATCCCCCCAGATACTCCAAGCCACTTTACAGCTGTTGTTTTACGCTTAACCCTAAGCCAACTCATATAAATGCCAGCAGCACTTATAAAGCTCATCAATGCACCAAATAACCCCCAAATAAGTTTAGTACCAACTCCTGCAAAGTTACCAAAGTGCAGCGGATCAGCGGTATCTGAAATTCGGGCTACAATAGGTAATTGTTCGCCTATTTGTATACCTAGTAACTCACCCGAGCTTGGTTTTAAATAAACACGGTTAGCACGCAGACGCAGTAAAATATCATCGTTATAACCACGCACTTCAATAGGCTGATCCGCTTTATTTGGATAACGAATATAGCGAATATCAAGGCTCGGAAACGACTGTTGAGCGGCTTCATAAGCTGCAGTTAAGCTAATTGGCGGTATATCTTTACGAGGGCTTTGTTTTTTAAACTCACTTACCGCTTGTGGCGCAGAAACAGTATGCGACACTTTAGCTGTTTGCAGCCCATGCTCTACCAGATACCAAACACCTGTAATGGCCATCACTGCGATAAACCATAAACTCCAAAGCCCTAACAGTTTGTGCCAATCAGCCCAACTACTGCGTTTATCAAGACTAAGCGCAGCAGGCTTTTTTATAAAACCTTGCCACCAGCGCCGATACACATAAAAACTCGAAACCAATAAAATAACGAGTAACATACTCAAACTGGTAACGATTAATTTACCCGTCCAGCCCATCGACAAATTCATATGCCAATTACGTAAAAACCGCGATATCCGCGCCCACTCTCCTTCACCAAGTAAGCGGCCCGTTGCAGCATCTAAATAAACAAAACGAAATGAATCACCGACTTTAAGAGCCGCTTCAGTGGCAAGGTAATCTTGTTTATGACGTTGGATATAAAGTAATTGACCCTGTGGATAATGCTTATTTAGGGTGTTTTCGATAGCCTGATAGTTAGTCGAGGCTGAAGAAGATAAAGCACGATACTTAGCGTCTGTTAAGTATTCGAGTTCATGACTTAACGTAGCGAGTGTTCCCGATACGCAGGTAACAAAAAGCAGGACTCCAACAAAGAGTCCTGCCCAAGAATGTAAGTTAAACCAACTTTTAGCGTTCACACGCCACCATTAAAAGCTGTATTTAGCACTTAAATAGACACGGCGTGGCTCACCAGGAAAGTGCCCTGTTCGCTCGATAAAGCCACTGCTTGCGTATTCTTTATCAAATAGGTTCTTAACTGATAGCTGCCATTGCCAGTTATCAACGGTTGTTTGCCACGCCATGTTGTAAACAGTGTAAGGTTTAACACGTTGACCACCTAAACTAAGCTGTTCATCAACATAATCTAAGCCAGCAGAAATAGATGACGATAAGCTAGGTAGCTCATAGCGTGTCCATATACCTAGGGTATTTTGCGGCGCGTTAGCAAATTTATCGCTATCAGGAATTTGATTACGAATGCTGTCGTTGGCTTTAGTAATACGGGTATCATTATAAGCGTAGCTTGCGGTAACTACCCAGCGCTCAGTGATGTCACCAACCACTTCGAGTTCAAAACCCTTACTTTGTACTTCACCAACGGCAACTAAGTCATCAACGCCGTCACCCGCAACATCACCTAATAAACTAGGTTGCAGGATATTTTGGCGGACAATATCGTACACAGCCATATTAACAGCAAGTGTGTCTGCTAATAGCTTGGTTCTTAAACCTAACTCGTTAATACGGCTAGTCTCTGGCGAGAACGGGCCGCCCTGTGCTGTTTCTTGATCACTGGCACTTTGCGGCACAAAGCCAGTGCCATGTAGTGCATAAGGGAAGAACATATCGTTAATGTTATAGCTGGTACCAATACGGTAGGTTAAGTCGCTATCAGAAAACTCTGTTTGATTTAACAGATCTTTATCTTCAAAACGATCATATCTTAAGCCAGCTGTGACGCTCCAATTAGCGGTGATATCTAGCTGATCTTGCAAGTACGCGCCAAAGCGAGTGCTATTCGTTTTCCCAAGCCTTGGTGTAATACTATCAAGATCATAATCATCGGCAGAGGTTAAACCATATTCAGGATCGTTAAGATCAAGACCAGGAACTGGGCCACCTTTACTTTGTTGCGTAGCTGTACGGTAAACACTTTCAAAATCATGTTCATACCAGTCACTACCAAACAGTACTTGATGCTGCATGTTGGCAAATGCAAACTCCGCAATCGCATTGGCAGTTAAACTAAAGCCGTTGTTCTCACGTACTTGATCACGAAACTCGCGATGACTCCAATCAACAATTCCATCACCGTTAGTATCTACTAGACCTCTTGGCTCATGGTAGTTTTGCACTTCTTTGTTATCAAAATAGCGTGCCGTGACATCTGTACGCCAAACATCATTAAAATCGTGTTTTAAAGTCGCCTGATAAACATGCGCTTCAACATTTTGAAAGTCTGTTGCCTCGTTATGGTTCCAGCTAATGTCAGTTAGAAAATTGCCATTATCATCAGCAGGGACACCACGTAAACGTGCCCCACCCAACTCCTGCTCTATATAGGTATACTGCGTGGTTAATTCAGTTGCACTATTTATAAGCCACGTATATCCAAGGTCAACAATGGTATTATCGCTGCTAGTATTTGCACGGAATGGTTTTTCAGTATCACGGTAGATACCAACACGATAAGCATGGTTATCAAGTGATTCACTCAGAGTTCCAGTGCTTTCTAATGCACCACTGAAGAAATCATCATTACCCACTTCAACTTCAATACTGTGCTCACTGGTGAATTTAGGCTTCTTAGTTACATAGTTAATAATACCGCCCGGATTACCGCTACCATAAATGGCGCCAGCAGGGCCTTTTAAAACCGCAACTTGTTCGATATTAAATAACTGCGGCACAGCAAAACCATTGAAAGGGTCGCCCTTTACGCCATCATATAGAATCTCATCTTGGCGAAAACCACGAAATGTCACGCCGGAATAACTAAAGGCATTAACACCAGCAATATTGCTATAAAGGTCGGTAATTTGGCGAGCAGCCTGATCGTTAATCAGCTCCTGCGGCAAAATTTGAATTGACTGAGGTATTTTTTCTAACGGTGTATTAGTACGAGTAGCAAAACTTGACTCAGTTGGTCGATATAAAGAAAACGCACGGCCAACAACTTCTATTTTTTCGATCTCTTTAGAATCGTTTTGATCAGTAGAAACTTCAGTTTGAGCATGGGCAACGCCCGAAAAACCAGCAGCAAGTGCAATAAAAACAGCAGAAAGACGCATAATAAAAAAGGACACAATTAAGAATGTGCAACATGGTAATGAATATAATTATCATTTGCAATGACGATTTATTATTAATTAAAGCTAAATAAAGTATTACTTACATCAAACTTTTGCTATTTCATTACTCAAACAGCTATTCGCATGAAATTAAGCCATAGGTTACAATAGAGCCAGCATTCATTCTTTTATTGGCATTATTTCATCGCATGATTAATCAAGACACAATTGCAGCACAAGCGACCGCACCAGGACGTGGTGGGGTTGGTATTATTCGCGTCTCTGGCAGCTTAGCTAAAACAGTGGCAGAGCACATTATTGGCCGTTGTCCTAAAACACGTTACGCAGACTATGTGCCATTTAAAAGCTTGAGCGGTGAACAGCTTGACCAAGGTATTGCTATTTACTTCCAAGGGCCAAATTCATTTACCGGTGAAGACGTACTTGAACTACAAGGTCATGGCGGCCCTGTTGTACTTGATATGCTATTAAAAGAAATTAGCCAAATTGACGGTGTACGTTTAGCAAAACCGGGTGAGTTCTCTGAGCGCGCATTTATGAATGACAAGCTTGATTTAACTCAAGCAGAGGCAATTGCTGACCTTATCAATGCAACCAGTGAACAGGCAGCAAAAAGCGCCCTACAATCACTGCAAGGTGAATTTTCTAAACATATCGAAACGCTGGTGGAAAAAGTCATTCACCTACGTATGTATGTAGAAGCTGCGATTGATTTTCCTGATGAAGAAATCGACTTTTTATCAGACGGTAAAGTTTCAGCAGATCTTGATGCCATTATTGAGCAACTCGATAATGTAACTCAGCAAGCTAAACAAGGTAGCATCATGCGTGAAGGTATGCGTGTTGTTATTGCGGGTCGCCCTAACGCTGGTAAATCAAGTCTACTCAATGCATTAGCTGGCCGTGATGCAGCCATCGTTACCGAAATAGCGGGTACAACACGTGACGTATTACGCGAACATATCCACATTGATGGTATGCCACTACATATTATTGATACCGCAGGCCTGCGTGAAAGCCCAGATAAAGTAGAGCAAATTGGTATTGAACGCGCATGGGACGAAATTAACCAAGCCGATCGCGTACTATTTATGTTAGACGGCACAGATACATCAGCCACTGATCCCCATGATATTTGGCCGGAGTTTATGGCCAAGTTACCAGAGGGAATGGGTGTTACTGTGATCCGTAATAAAGCCGATATTTCCGGCGAAAGTGTAGGTATGGATGAGCATGATCAATATCCTGTGATCCGTTTAAGTGCTAAAAATGCTGAAGGTATAGAGTTAGTTCGTACTCACTTAAAGGCATGTATAGGTTTTCAAGGGGCAACTGAAGGTGGCTTTATGGCACGCCGTCGTCACTTAGATGCACTGGACCACGCAGCCTATCATTTAAACACCGGTAAAGAGCAATTAGAGATGCATATTGCTGGTGAGATCTTGGCTGAAGAGTTACGCCTAACTCAACAGTTCTTAAATGAGATAACGGGTGAATTTACTTCTGATGACTTGCTAGGGAAAATCTTTAGTTCGTTCTGTATCGGTAAATAACAAGGTAAACCAAAGGAAACAAACATCCAACTTAAGTTAAAAAACCTAATTTATTCATACATTTAATTACTTTTTTATCTTTCTCTAGCTTCCTTTAGTTTCATAATATGGGCCTCGAATGGCCCACCGACCTCTTTGTTGTGGGCCACTATTGGTCCACCAAAGAGGAAGTTATTATGAAACTAACCATCGAGAAAAAATCACCTGATAGCACAGGCCGCCAACAACTACTGTTAACCAGAAATTATGGTTCTTACCTAAATGAAAATGGCAAACGAGTTAAACGCCGTAAAAGACAATCAATGGACTTGTTCATTTATGCCACTCCTAAAGACAAGTTCCAACGTGACCATAATAAAAAGACCCTAGATATTTCTGAAAAGATAAGGGCACAAGCAGTTGTCGATTTAGCTAACAACAAGCATCATTTTGAAGACTCAGAAAAACAGCAAGAAAGCTTTTATAGCTACATGCAGCAAATAATAAACGACAAAGAGCACACAGACAGCACATCAAACGTATCGCTGTGGGAATCGGCGTTAATACATCTAAAGAGATATTGTGAAGGAAACCCGCTGTCATTTGCTGATTTTGATGCTGATGTATTACTAGGGTTCAGAACATACCTAATAAAACATGCACGAACAAAATCAGATAAGCCACTTTCTTCAAATACTACATCATGCTATTTCAATAAAGTGAGAGCGGCCTTAAACAAAGCATTCCATGAAGGCATTATTCGTCGAAATCCTGTAAACGAAGTAAAAAGCATCAAGATAGAACAAAACCCTCGTAATTACTTAGAAGAGGAAGAAGTAACAGCTCTTTATAGAACAGAGTGCCGATATGATGTACTAAAGCGAGCATTCTTATTCGGATGCCTAACAGGTATGCGCTGGAGCGATATTCAAAAACTAACGTGGGATCGAATAGCTTTAAAAGAGCAACGCGCGACGTTCAGACATACGAAAACAAAACACCTACAGTACCTTGATTTACCCGATGATGCTATCAGCTTATTAGGTTCGCAAGGAGAAGCCCATGAACGTGTTTTTAAAGGCTTAAGATACTCGAGCTATACTAACGTAGCCCTAACCCAATGGATGCTCAGAGCAGGTATTACAAAGCACATAACCTTTCACTGCGCGAGACATACATTTGCAGTCCGTATGTTAACTAATGATATCGATATCTATACGGTATCAAAGCTACTAGGCCACTCAGAGTTGAAAACAACACAAATTTACTCTGATATAGTTGAGCGTAAGCGAAAAGAGGCGATGACCACCTTACCTAGCCTATTTCAATAAAGGATATTAGGTTGGGAAATATGGGAAACTGGGAAAATATAACAAAAACAGATAAATATAAATTTATTTACCTTCCCTCTTTCCCGCTTTATTTGAAATGCCAGTTGTATCCAGGAGGTGTGAAAGCGTCGAGTGCTTGCCACTCAGAGCGCCGCATACCTCTTGGATAACCTTCACTACGCAGAGAAAAGCCAGTCAAGCTATAAATCGCCCGAAGGGTTGCGTAGCAAGGGGGCCCCGCTTGCGGGGTTCCGATTTATGGCTTTACAGGGTTTGAAAGGAGTGGTTAGTACTAATTCACTGCGGCTTTAGTAATGTGATATAAACATTCTATATTCATGTTACAGGGAAGAGTTATGTCTTTTAAATTAGACAATTTATTGAATGATCCCCGCCTTGCACGGTTATTCTCACCTCAACACAAGCATTGCGCATTTCAGTTTTGGGTTTTACAGCTAAAAAATGATGATACTTCTGTTAATCGACTGATTTACGGTAGGTTACTGCCATATTCCTATTCAAATAATTCTTGGTCCTTTAGCCATAAGGATAATTTTCGCTCTTTTGGTACATTTAAGGCTAGCGTAACTAAGCTTAATTTATATATTGATAGCTCTTTATGTGGAGAATTTTTACAAATGGCTTGTGAGGGCCGAACTATTGAAAGTATAAATAAAGCCTTAAAATTAAAAACTAGCCAAAAATTAAACGCACGATTCGGAGAAACAATACTCTCTGACCAAAGTGCCGTTTATCGTCCAGTATCCTATCAGCTAAATCGTAATGCTCATTTACAAAGCACTCTAACGAGTCCTCATGCAAGTGCTGGCGCTTTAAGTGCCTCAATAAGCCGATGCAATAAGAAATCTTTATTTAGTTGGGAGGATAACTACAATAAAGAACTCACTTCAATGATAGTTAACCTTTTAAATGAAGACACAGGAATGGACTTTGGAGGAAAGGATATTAGTCGGTTTTGCGATATTGAGCTCTTAGTATTTCCCACAATTGATGAAAATGAAATATCTCTCCTAGATGTTATTTGGAACAGAGATGGTGATTTAAATGTTCGATTTAACTCTTCTCAACTACCAACTTTCGATTGTTTTCAGTTCCTATTAACAATCGAAAATTGCAATCAAGTAGTATGCTCTAAAATTTTGTTATCCAGATCTGATAATGAGTTATTTGAATGCTATTTTAAATTAGAAGAGCCATTATTCGACATTGCCGACAGTGCTAGGATTGATATTTTTTCTTTTAAAGATAATGAATATGGCGAAGGTGAATTATGCTGTAGTTGGAAATTGCATTATATTCGTGAGGCGAACATTCAAATGCATCTGGTTGGAAATCATTCAAGTCCCGTCAAATTTGATTGGCTTGAAAAAACTACAACACCTCAAACTGCAGACCGAGTATCCTCAGCTTTGTCTCTTTCTAAAAGTGATTACCTATCACAAAGCAAAGTTGGCGGTCGTAAAATTGATAAATGGGTTCCCGAAAATAAGGAGTTAAACAATTTATTCTCTAAACTTTACCCTCCTAAATCCGACGGTAATTTTTTTCTGAGATGGGGGCAAACTAATGGAGAAGGACGTATTCAATTTGTTGAATGGTTTAAAGCTTTACTACAAAAAAATGCAAAGCAACACATTGCTATTTTTGACCCGTATTTTGAAGACGTAGGTATTAGTCTACTGGCACTTTCAGCTATTCATGGTTCCGAATACTCTATTTTTCGCAGCTTGCCAAAAACTAAAGAAAACCCCTCTCAAGGGAATGTTGGTTCTAATGATTCTATCAATAGAGGTGTTGACAACCTAATTGCCAACTGTGAGCACAACAGAAAGCTATTAAAACGTAGTGAGGTTACAATTTATGGAATTAAAGAGGGGCGTTTGCATGACCGGTATATATTGGTAATTGGAAAAAATGGTCTTCCAGTTGAAGGCTACCATTTATCAAATTCATTTCAGACAGCTGCAGAAAACTACCCGTTATTAATAACCCCGATCCCTACAGATGTTTTATACAAAACAAATCAGTATACATATGAACTTATCCGAGAAGCTAATAATCCCTTGGATCAAGGAAATGGGCAAACATTAATTTCTGTATTATTCAATTCAAGTTCGGAAGCTTCATCTGAAAAAACGAAGCTATATGACCCTTTAAATATCTTGGATGGGGAGATAGCAGGAACGGTATTAAGTATTTGGTTTCAGCAGCCATCACTAAAAGGGTTATCTGGAAACGACTTAAGAAGTGAAATGACGGCACAAGGAATTCTTCAACGTGAGTCCCTTATTAACTTAACGAATACAGGATTATTTAACTGTTTAAAAGAAATTGAAGGCGAACTTTCAAATTTTATGACGTCATGGGAAGTTATAGCGGATATACTTGCCCACACTCCAACTGGCGATTCAAACATTGATGAGCTCAAATCAGAAACAAAGTTTTTGGTGTTTTTAACTGAGTATCTATCTTATTCATTTCGAAGAAACCCGAGTTTTGATCACCAAGAAACATCAGTAATAGCCCCCAACTACTTTAAACAAACATTAAATGAATTTATCCATAGCTCGCTCCAAATACAGGACTTTGTTCAGTCAACAAAATATAAGCCGCTCACATGGGCTGAATATTACGCTGTAAAATATTTATGGAAATTTAGCCCTGCATCCCTCATTGCATTAGTTGAAAATGAATCAAAACTTATAACAACTGAATACCTATCAGAGGATATTGTTAGATTATCAATACTGGGACAAGTCATAAGTGAGATTTCATTAAGCTCAGAATTCGATGCAATATCGGAAGAACAAAATATAGCACTAATAACGAGTAATATTGCCATACTGAAGTGGTTTGGGTGGAATTCACTTGAACAAAAGTTACAGTCATCTGTTGATTTATCAATAGATAAATTGTCAGATTTAAGTGCCTCTGAACAATTGTTGTTTTTAGGTTGGGCAATAAATAAAAATGCAAAAAACTCTAAAAACCAACAGTTTTATGAGAACCTAATTAATCTACTTTATAAATTGTTACCTGATCAAATTCCCTATTGTGAACTAATAAGTACTATTGATTCTTTAAGAGGACATATGTATCAGCTTGGGTGGGCTGAACCTTGGTTATTTAAGGACGTTATAGAACCATTACTTCACAAAAAACGAGTTAGCTTTGAGGATGTGTGTAAAATTTGGCTTGAAGATTTAATTCAATTATTAGGCGGCCAAAACACTAATCATTATTTTTCTTCTGAACGCGATGGGCAAACAACTAATGTCTGCGCTTACCTATGGGCAAATAGTGAAACAGTCTTTCAAAACAGTTGTATTAAAAAACTCAATACTATTTTAGAAGCACAAGGAAGAATTATACGACAGCCGTTAGCCAACACATCCAATTGGTCTAAATGGGATGAAGCTCTCAAAATTTCATTATGGATTCTGGTATTCACAAAATGGGGTAAATACTATCTGAATGATTTGAATATTTTTAATCATGAAAAACTGGATCTTTTATTGAAAAGCGCACACTCCCTTGCTTTGAAACGACCAACATTAGAATGGAAAGCTCTAAGTGAACTGTTCGAATATATGGAAAAAATTGATGAACTGATAAATGAGCTCTCAAAGTGAGTAAAGATTGCGGATTAGCGACGAGTCGTCCCTACTCGAAAGAGGTAGGGACGACTCGCTGAGTCGCCCGTCGAGGCCACTGCTCATGATGCCTCGACATCCAATCCGCCCTGAAAAATTACAGGGCCAGAAGAGGGATGGAGATTTGAGCGTGTAAAAAAGGTGTTGCAATCTCTGATCACTGTGATAATTTTAATTATGAACTAGCTCGAAATGAGCACAAAGAAAAAGGGCGTATCCACTTATCCACTGCCCGCAACACGTTCCTGAGGAGCTGCATTCGCAGCATTATGGGTCACACGACCACTTCACTATAAACAACACAAATATAAACCACAGTAGTTCGCGCTGCATTTCAACAGAAATCACACGGCTCAGCTTTGTTGCTTTAGACCAGTTAGCCTTTATGTCTTATGACAATATGCTCGGTTACGCACCGTTCATATGGCTTTAAAACTTACCTATTTTGGCATTTCGCCCCCTGGTCTTTGGTTTGGTGTTTTTCTCAATACTTTCAAAAATTAGTTTTTAAATTTATGAGGAACATGAAATGAGCCAGTTAGGATATCGTCTTCACCAAATGGTGAACGACACACACCGTGAAAGTAGCTTTAGCACTAGAGCTACACGAAGCAACGTTTTAAACCTTGCAGCAGCACAACTACTTAGCCATGGTTATAGGTTAAGAGATCCATCAGGTCTTAAAACCAAGCATATCAATCATCTTGTTACACGTTGGCAAGATGAAGGTCTAGCAGCAAAAACAATAAAAAACAGAATGGCGGCCTTGCGTTGGATTGCTGAGAAAATAGGTAAACCTAATATCTGTTCACGCAGCAATGATGATTACGGCATTCCCAGAGTTCGCAACAACCCCATTGGCAAGTCAAAAACGTTAGACATGGATAAGCATGCCAAGATCAAAAGTGACTTGATCAAGCTTTCCCTGCGTTTGCAGCAAGAGTTTGGGCTTAGAAAAGAGGAGTGTATGAAATTCAGCTTATCCTATGCTTTGATAAATGCTAACACTCTACAAATAAAAGGCTCATGGGCTAAAGGTGGCAAATACCGCAAAATTCCGATCTTAAAAGAATCTCAACGACAGCTCATTCGTGATATTGGTGCCGTTACTAAAGGCGCACTTATCGAACCTGACAAAAACTATAAGTCACAAATGGAACAGTACGACCGCGAAACAATTCGAGTTGGATTAAATAAAAATCACGGACTGCGTCATCATTACGCAAGGGAGCGTTATTTAGAGCTTACAGGCTGGAAATGCCCTGCCGACGGTGGCCCACATAGAAGAGAGCTGTCGCCCACTGATTATGAGCACGATACCAAGGTCCGTGAGCAAATAAGCCAAGAGTTAGGTCATGAACGATTGAAGATTACCTATGCGTACTTGGGCAGTTAAAATTAGGCATGCCTAATTTTATCCGCTTACTGACCAATCCAATATCTTTTCAGCCAACTCGTCTTCAATGCAGTACAAGAAGGCAGTTGGCACCTTTAGAACACCGCTCAACGCGACTACTGTTTTGAAATCTGGAGTGTGAACACCACGTTCATATTGGTTCATACGAGCAGACGCAACAAACTTATCCATCCCCGCCATTATTCCTAACTGCTTCTGGGACAGACCAAGTCTTGTTCTTGCTTGCTTTAGCCGTGTTGGAAACGGCGAACCATCATTAGTTTTCAATTGGTGTAAGACATCTGCTCTTGAAAACTAAGATTTTCTTAGCTTTAATTGAATCTAGATACTAAGGAATGCTTAGCTATAGATTAGGCATGCCTAATTTTTTAGAGGATATGACTATGCTTGAAACTTTCGTGTGTGTGTCGGTAGTGGTTATCTACTTGTTGATTAGTATATTTACCGCTGATGATCAATCATCTACGGAAAGTGAACAACTCGATAAGCTTGATGATGGTATGGGTAATATTATCGCTGATGGCGAACATATGACTCGTCAAGAGGCTGAAGATGCTCAGGCTCGTGGCGAGCTCTACGATACTCATCTATAAATTAGGCATGCCTAATTTTGAGAGAAGAAATGATGACAAATAAAGAGCTTTGGCCATTTAAGCCTGTATACGATGAGTTGAAGATTCGCTTAGCTGGTATTGAGGAGGAGTGTGAACCATTAGGTTTAGAGCTTAATCTTCGCAATGAAACTGAAGAAGAGATGTTCGTTGCTTTAACCACACAAAAAGCGTTTGCATTTGATGTTATGAATGAACATGACGATATTTGGGATATTCGACTGGAGCCCTTTTCCGCATTTAAAAATCGTAGCGCTCAGGTTTTCTTTCCTTTCACAGGTCTAAACCCAACTAAACGGTTGAAAATTAGTAACTGGATGTTAGAGCTTTGCAATTGGGAAGGTAATATCTATTTAGGTAATACAAGACATTAAGGTGTACTTATGACTGATTATGAATGGTTTCAAATGTGGGTGTTAATGGTGCTGGCTATTCGCGCTACTCGGCACTACGACAAACTGAAACATGATCTATTTGAAGCAATTAAAGAGGGGAGAATATAGCAATGGCTCCTTTACTAACAGGCTGCGCTTTAATTCTAGCAATAGTGATATTTTTTGCTGTTCTATTCCATTTAAATCGAAAAGCCCTCAATAAATTCGACTGATACCTAATCATTCCTAGCAAAAAATTAGGCATGCCTAATTTTTTACGTTCAAAAGCAGCATATTCACACCAAATTCGGGTGAAGTTACCCCTTGACTTTTACGAAAGACTTATTATTAAAGGGCTGAAAAACCCACTGAAACTTCCCCTAGTTTCTCTCAGCATCTGATTAAATCTCCTGCTTAAATAACTCCAAGCGAAACTAAAAGAAATCAAAGTAAAGGAGCTTTATTATGTTTGAGCTTAGAGATAAGGGTTTATTTTATACCCCAACAGCCGACTCAGAACCAAGGTTCTTATGTGGCCCAATTCAAGTGCTTGGCATCTCAAGAGGAGGTAACAGTACTAGAGACTACGGCTTGCTTGTTGAGTGGAAAAATTTAGACGGTATTTGCATACGCAAACTGATACCACGACGCCACATAATTAATGATCAGGGTAAGGTGTTAAAAGAATTGCTTGTAGATACAGGGCTTGCACTATCAAGCCGTAAAGGTATATGGGACCCAATAACATCTTACCTGATTCAAGCAAGGCCAGAAAAACGATATAAAAGCTCGACTCAAACAGGCTGGCTTAATAATAGCTTTGTTACACCTAGTTGGTGCGTAAGTAATGGAGCAGAGCAAGTTATTTACTCAGGTGCAAAAGAAGCTGATTTTTTAAGTTCCGCAGGTACTTTATCTAGCTGGCAAAAAGAGGTTGGTACTCTTTGTATAAATAACCCATTGCTTGCATTTACTGTCTGCACTGGCTTATGTGCCCCACTACTTCACTGGCTAAATTGGCCCAGCTGTGGTGTTCACTTATTTGGTAAGTCCAAAGTATCTAAAACAACGATCTTAATCATGGCTGCAAGCCTGTACTCAGGTACTGACTTCTATTATGCATGGAGAAGCACCGCTAATGGGTTGGAAGCAATAGCGGTGGAACACAATAACTTACTGCTTTGCTTAGATGAACTGCATCAGGTTGACCCTGAGGTGGTAGACCAATCCATTTATACAATAGCTAATGGAATGTCAAAATCACGCAGTAATAAAGATGGCTCCCAAAGCCAGCGAAAAAAGTGGCGACTTATTTTTTTAAGTACCGGTGAAATGGGACTTGAAGAAAAGCTTTCATCAATACACAAAGGCGTAAAAGCAGGTCAAGAAATCCGCTTCTTAGAAGTACCAGCCCAAAGGCAGTATGGTGCCTATGACGATCTTTATGGTCATAACAACATGAATGACTTTTCTGAATCTATTTGGAAAGCCGTTAACGAAAATCATGGCACTGTTATGCCAAAATGGGTTGAATTCTTAAGCACTATTGACGATCTCCCTACTCTTTTAAATCGCAATATCAAAGCGATGTTAACCCATTGGGAAATAACAAAAGAAAATAATGGCAATCAGGTTATTGAAGCAGCAAAAAGATTTGCGTTACATGGTGTGAGTGGTGAATTAGCAGCTTCAGCTGGGCTTATGCCTTGGCCTAAAGGCCTTGCTGAAAAAAGCGCAAAAGAAGCATTTGATGCTTGGCTCGAAATACGTGGCTCTTCTAGTGATTCAGAAGATGACAAGTTGATAAAACAATTACCAGCTGCATTAAAACTTTGGCGACGAAAATTATTACCTGAAGGTAAGTTTTTGGGTGATAACTACGGCTACGCGATAGAAAAAGACGGCCAGCTTGCTTGGTTCATAACTCGTGATGCATTTATAGAAGGATTAAAGGTTAATTATAAAAATGATATTTCTCATACGGTTAAATTGATGTGTAAAAATCATTGGTTGGAAAGTCGTGAAGGTCGAGGAACATTCAAGAAAGTAATCGCAGGTGGGCCGCCTGGTGGTCGCTACTTTAAGGTGCTACCACAACAAATTGTGGCTGATTTAGCTTTAGATGAGACACTTTCCCAAGTTTATTTCCCAACTTAAAGTGATGAATTAATTTGATTTTCCCAATATTCCCGTTTTCCCAAAGATTTTAGAGAGTAGACCATGAACGTGAGCAATAATGACAGACCAAGCAATGTTGAAAAGATGACTTTACTAGAAAAAGTACAGATAAAAAGCTATCTAAGTACTGTATCTAATCTTACTGTAGATGAATGCGTGATCTATACGGGGTTAGCTAAAAGCTATATTTATAAACTCACTCACGCAGGGATCATCCCTCATTCAAAGCCTAATGGCAGAAGAATCATCTTTAATCGATTAGAACTAGATGACTGGCTGTTTAGTAATAAGGTTGAAAGTGCTGATGATCTGAGTGATTTCATCAAACATTCAGCAAAAGCTCTTAACAGAAAAGCATCTATAAACTATCGATGATTAAACTTGGTGATCGGGCTTACTTTCCTTTAGTTTACTTGCACGATATTTTCTAATGCGAAAGTGGGCCACCACAGACCCACCTAGAAAATATAAACCTACTGTTTTTATTGGTTTTTCACTTATTGTATCGGTAAATAAATTCCGGTCATCAATATTATAAAAAAGAGTCGCAAGGCTCTTTTTTATTTTTAATCCAGCAATCAATTATCGGTTCAGGGCCGAAACCAGCCAGTATTAAACTCAGTTTCAATTAGTCTAGTGATGTCATTAAACGGAGGACATCATGGACAAATATCAACAATTTCACCAGCTACACCACCAGCCAACAGGCTTTGTACTTGCTAATGCGTGGGATCTTAGTTCTGCACAATTCATTCAAGCTGCGGGGGCTAAAGCCCTAGCAACAACCAGCTGGGGCATTGCTGCCAGCTTAGGTTTAGCGGATGGTGAAAACATCTCTTTTCAAACTCAATTAGCGCTGGTTAAAAGCTTGACTAAACACATACACATTCCACTCACTGTCGATATAGAGTCAGGCTACAGTAACGATCCGCAGCAAATTAGCCAAAACGTTTTAGCGTTAGCAAAATTAGGGATTGTAGGCATCAACATTGAAGACTCAAACAAAGAAACTAACGCACTCAGATCTATCGAACAGCAATGCACTATTATTAGTGAGATAAAGAAAGTACTTAACGAAAATGGCTTCGGTAGTTTATTTATCAACGCCAGAACCGATACCTTCTTTGTTAGTGATCGCCCTTTTCAAGCAACATTAGAACGCGCAAAAGCCTATCAAAATGCTGGTGCAGATGGTCTATTTGTACCCGGCCTCACAAACATAGAGCAAATAACCAGCTTAACAAACGCGATAGATATGCCACTAAATGTGATGGCAATGAGCAATTTTAACTCAGCAAAAGCGGCTTTCGCTGGTGGCGCTAAACGTTTTTCATTGGGTAATTCGCTCTATGATCTAGTGGGTAATACAATTAAAAGCACCTTAATTCAGCTCGAAAGTTAACTTGGTAAACAAAAAAATCAGATCAAAACAGCTTTTAAGATCGAGTTTGTCTAAAAATGTTATCCACATTTGGGGTATTTTTAGATCTGAAAGCTGATTTGATCATAAAAAATCGCTGATATTTGAGCTCGCTGATGATCAACAGCCATTTTTTATAATTAATTTTCTTAAAAACGGCCTTTATATGTGCTGTTTTAAGTTTTTTTCGATCTATTTTATTGATCACAATTTACAAACCGATCGTTATCAACAAGCGATCTATCCACAAAACGATCACACTCAGCACGACTTACAGATCTAACCAATCTTTCTCTTTGCGACGACTAAAGATCAACAACTTAGCAAAGTTATACAGTTTACGAAATCAAACTTGATCAGAACTTTCCCCAAAATTATTAACAGCTTGATCAAAGGGTTAAACTCGCTAAAAATTTAAAAAAACTATTAAAAACAGCAAATTGTAAAAACAAATAAGTTTAAGCACATATTTTAACCATAAAAACTTATTCAGATCGTAATTCAA
This sequence comes from Pseudoalteromonas nanhaiensis, assembly GCF_051235485.1. NCBI lineage: Bacteria > Pseudomonadati > Pseudomonadota > Gammaproteobacteria > Alteromonadales > Pseudoalteromonadaceae > Pseudoalteromonas > Pseudoalteromonas nanhaiensis. Next base: position 55,207 of record NZ_JBPNYQ010000022.1, read on the forward strand.
CGCTTTACTCACACCCTAAGTTCGTTATCATGTGGCCACTTATTTCTATACATGATCAAACACATGCAATCAGTAAATATCATCGTTGGCAGCCAAATGGGATCGGCAGAGTACGTGGCAGAACAGCTCGCTGAAGCCCTTGAACAACAAGGGATCCAAGTTAAGCTGCATGAGCAGCCGGTATTTGATGATATTGATCAGCAAGACACAATCTGGTTGTTATGCACTTCAACTTATGGTGCCGGAGACTATCCAGATAATTTATTGCCATTTATTGAATCAGTTAACCAACAAGTTGATCTAAAAGAATTAAACTACAGTGTGGTCGGTTTGGGTGACACCAGTTACGACACCTATAACTATGCTGCTCGTAACCTAGATGAGTTATTAGCAAGTAAAGGTGCAACACGCGTGGCAACGCGCTTAGAGCTTAATATTCTTGATGAAGAACTACCCGAGGACACAGCATTAGCTTGGTTGCCAAGCTGGATCGAAACAGTGGGACTTAATTAAGCCGATCGAGGATGATCGTGTTTTAAAAGTTATCAACAATTTACTGATAATTTAGATCGAATTGTGGATAAACACTGATCTAACTGCGATTTTAAGGTAGTTTATCCCTTGGATAAGATCCACTCGATATTGCCCTGTGTATAAATAGCCCTTTTGATCAAAGCTTGTTCCCCGTAAGATCCGATCATATTAACACCTTTAGATCTGCGTTAAGATCATGTTTTAAATAGTAAAGCAAACATTATCAACAGATCTAGCCGTTACTAGTAGTAAAAGTAATAAAAGATCTCTTTAAAAGATCCTTTATATTATTAGAGATCACCCACTTAGATCTTGAGTACTGTTTAATCATTTATCTTCTCTAAATTTCTAGGTAGAATACGCTCCCTTTACAAAGTTTTGCTGGTCGATTAAGTAGGATCCCATAAATGATTTTTCACGAACGTTTTGATGTTATTGTTGTAGGTGGTGGACATGCAGGTACTGAAGCTGCATTAGCATCTGCTCGCATGGGCATGAATACCCTATTGCTAACTCATAATATGGATACCCTTGGTCAAATGTCTTGTAACCCGGCAATTGGCGGTATTGGTAAAGGCCATTTAGTAAAAGAGATCGATGCTCTAGGTGGTGCTATGGCACAAGCAATCGATAAAGGCGGTATTCAATTTCGTACTTTAAACTCATCTAAAGGCCCTGCTGTTCGTGCTACACGTGCGCAAGCTGACCGTGCTTTGTATAAAGCTGCTATCCAACACACTTTACAACATCAAGAAAATTTAAAGATCTTCCAGCAATCATGTGACGATCTGATTGTTGAAGGCGATCGTGTAATGGGTGTGGTAACACAAATGGGTCTTCGTTTTAGTGCCCCATCAGTTGTACTTACTGTAGGTACTTTCTTAGGTGGTCAGATCCATATTGGTTTAGAGAATTTCAAAGGGGGTCGTGCTGGTGATCCACCTTCAATAGCACTTGCAGAGCGTTTACGTGAATTACCATTTCGTGTTGATCGCTTAAAAACAGGCACGCCTCCGCGTATTGATGCACGCACTGTTGATTTTAGCAAGATGCAAGAACAGCCAGGTGATACTCCAACGCCGGTATTCTCGTTTATGGGTAAACAGTCAGATCACCCACAGCAGATCCCGTGCTACATCACCTATACAAATGAAAAAACTCATGATGTGATCCGCAACAACCTACATCGTTCACCTATGTATTCAGGTGTTATTGAAGGTATTGGTCCTCGTTACTGTCCTTCAATTGAAGATAAGATCGTACGTTTTGCTGATAAAGACAAACATCAAATCTTTGTTGAACCAGAAGGTTTAACATCATACGAATTATATCCAAATGGTATCTCTACGAGTTTACCGTTTGATGTACAACTTGAAATTGTGCAATCAATCACTGGTTTTGAAAATGCACATATTTGTCGTCCTGGTTACGCAATTGAATATGATTTCTTTGATCCGCGCGACTTAAAACAGTCATTAGAAACTAAGTTTATTAATGGTTTATTCTTCGCAGGCCAAATCAATGGCACAACGGGTTATGAAGAAGCTGGCGCGCAAGGCTTAATTGCTGGTATGAACGCGGCATTACAAGTACAAGGTAAAGAGTCTTGGACACCACGCCGTGATGAAGCATACACAGGTGTACTAATTGATGACCTAGCAACATTAGGTACTAAAGAACCGTACCGTATGTTTACTAGCCGTGCTGAATACCGTTTATTACTTCGTGAAGACAATGCTGATATTCGTTTAACTGCAAAAGGTCGTGAACTTGGTTTAGTTGATGATGCTCGTTGGGCTGCCTTTAACGAAAAAATGGAAATCATCGAAAAAGAAACGCAACGTTTAAAAGAAACGTGGATCCACAAAGATCACGTTGCTGTCGATCAAGTAAATGCGTTATTAAAAACGCCACTGACTCGTGAAGCGAGCCTTGAAGATCTGATCCGCCGTCCTGAAATTCGTTATACCGATTTAATGGCGATCGATGGTTTAGGTTCTGAGTTTGATAACCAAGCTGCACTTGAGCAAGTTGAAATTCATACTAAATACGCAGGTTACATTGCTCGCCAACAAGACGAGATCAATAAGCAATTGCGTCATGAACAAACTGTATTACCAAAAGACTTTGATTATTCAACTGTTTCTGGTTTATCAAATGAGGTTATTGCGAAGCTTACTGATAGTCGTCCAGATACAATTGGCCAAGCATCGCGTATTTCAGGTATCACCCCTGCTGCTATTTCGCTATTATTAGTCTATCTGAAAAAGCAAGGCTTACTGCGCAAGACTGCGTAGTTGGTGAGGAATACAGTGTTACAACAACAATTAACTTCACTGTTAGCGCAAACTGAAATTGCGCTAACAGAAAAACAGCAACAACAACTTGTGCAATATGTTGAATTATTAGACAAGTGGAACAAAGCGTATAATTTAACCTCTGTTCGTTTACCTGAAGAGATGATGGTTAAGCACATTATGGATAGCTTAGTTGTTGCACCACACCTTAAAGGCAAACATTACATCGATGTTGGTACGGGTCCTGGTTTACCGGGTATCGTATTAGCCATCGCCCTACCTGAGACACAATTTATTTTGTTAGATAGTTTAGGTAAGCGCGTACGCTTTTTGATGCAGGTAAAACATGCACTTGGCCTTGAAAATGTAACCCCAGTGCAGTCTAGAGTTGAAGAATATCAACCAAGTGTTAAATTAGATGGTGTATTAAGTCGTGCATTCGCCTCTTTACAAGATATGGTTGACTGGTGTGCGCACTTGATTGATCATTCAGGCAAATTTATCGCTTTAAAAGGCGTATTTCCGAGCGAAGAACTAGACTCATTACCTAAAGGTATTAAGTTTGACGAAAAAATCAGCTTGGAAGTACCTGAGTTAGATGCGCAAAGACATCTAATCATTCTATCTAAAGACTAGGGATCAGAGCACTGTGGCAAAAGTCATCGCATTAGCAAACCAAAAAGGTGGTGTTGGTAAAACAACCACCGCTGTGAATCTCGCGGCATCGATGGCCGCGACGAAGCGTAAAGTGTTATTAATCGATCTTGATCCGCAAGGTAACGCAACCATGGGGAGCGGTGTCGATAAATATGGTGATGTTGCGACTATTTACGATTTATTGATTGAAGAGACACCAATCGAAGAAGTCATCAATAAAGAAACCTCTGGTGAGTACCACTTAATTGCTGCTAATGGTGATGTGACTGCCGCTGAAGTTAAATTAATGGAATTGTTTGCTCGCGAAGTACGTTTACGTAATGCGTTAGAAAAAATTCAAGATCAATACGACTTCATTTTTATTGACTGCCCGCCTTCTCTAAATATGCTGACTGTTAATGCAATGGCTGCCGCAGATTCAATTTTAGTTCCAATGCAATGTGAGTACTATGCCCTTGAAGGTTTAACGGCGTTAATGGATACCATTACGCAACTTTCTAAGTTAGTAAATCCAGCGTTAACAATTGAAGGGATTTTGCGCACCATGTATGATCCGCGCAATCGCCTTGCAAATGACGTATCTGAACAACTAAAACAACATTTTGGCGATAAAGTATATCGTACCGTTATCCCACGTAATGTCCGTTTAGCAGAAGCGCCGAGCTTTGGTGCCCCTGCCATGTATTATGACCGTGCATCAAGTGGCGCTAAAGCATACTTAGCCCTAGCCGGCGAAATGTTACGTAGAAAAGAGAAAACATCTTCAGCAGTAGCCTAACTTCGAGGTAAAAAAATAACATGTCTGCTAAAAAACGCGGTTTAGGCCGAGGACTCGACGCTTTATTAAGTTCATCAAAACCAGCCCAAAGTGCAAATAATCAGCAACAAGCGACAACCACACCAGAGCAAGTCTCTGAGGTAGTTGCTGAGCAAAAAAATGGTGAACTGCAAAAGCTAGCGATAGAGTTTTTACAATCGGGTAAATATCAACCACGTAAAGACATGTCTGAAGAAGCACTTGAAGAGTTAGCCAGCTCAATTCGTGCCCAAGGTATTATTCAGCCAATCGTTGTGCGCCAAATTGGTGCAGATAAATACGAAATTATTGCAGGTGAACGTCGTTGGCGTGCTGCACAATTAGCAAAATTAGACACCGTACCGTGTATCATCAAGGATGTACCCGATGAAGCTGCGGTAGCTATTGCACTTATTGAAAATATTCAACGTGAAGACTTAAATGCGATGGAAGAAGCGATTGCATTAAATCGTTTGCTAAATGAGTTTGAACTTACCCATCAACAGGTCGCCGAAGCGGTTGGCAAGTCTCGTACAACAGTAACAAATTTGCTTCGTTTAAATAATTTAAATGAAGATGTAAAAATATTGTTAGAACATGGTGATATTGAAATGGGCCATGCACGCTGTTTATTAGGCCTTGAAGGTGAAGCGCAATCAGATGCAGCACGGCTAGCAGTAGCTAAAGCGTTAACTGTTCGCGAAACCGAAAAGCTAGTGCGTTCTATTTTAGAACCAGCGCCAAAAAAAGAAGTGCAAGAAAAAGATCCTGATGTCAAACAGTTAGAACAAAAACTTGCTGAAAATTTAGGCGCAAAAGTAGAAATAAACTACAATAAAAAAGGCAAGGGAAAGCTGGTTATTTCGTATACAACACTTGATGAGCTAGATGGCATTTTAAGCCGTATAAATTAAGACTATTCCCGTCATTAATTAATAACATGTCCAAAAAGAGACATTTGTGGTGTTTTTGCACTACAAAGGGTCGACTCAAGTTGCAAAACTGGTAGGAATCAGTATAATTTCGCCAGTTTTCATACCCTGACAATTTGAACGTTTACAAGGTTAATAAAACGTGACTAATAAGTTAGCAAAGCCTTATAGGCTTGCCGCATTTAAATTAATTTGTCTTCAGGGTATCGTAGCGCTCATCGCTGCAGTAGTTGTTTTTATAGGTTGGGGAGTCAATGCCGGCCAGTCAGCAGTTGCTGGCGGGGCTGTAGCAATACTCCCTAATTTTGTATTTGCCGTCTATGCATTCAGATATGTGGGTGCAAGTCGAGTAAATCAAGTGTATGCCTCGCTAAAGCGCGGCAACGGATTAAAATTTATGCTAACAATCGTGTTGTTCGCACTGATACTGAAGTCTTACACGGTCATTTTGTTACCGTTTTTCTGTGTTTATGTATTGGTGTTATTTTGCGGATTGTTTGCGCCCGTTTTTTTTAATCATTAACTTTTGGGATATAACATGGCTGCAGAAGAAGTAACTCTATCAAGCCATATTCAGCACCACTTAACTAACGCTAAGATGTGCTCGACCGACGCTGGTCTTGCCTTCAACAAAGCGTGTGCAGACAGTGGTTTCTGGACATGGAATATAGATACCCTCGCATGGTCAATCGGTTTAGGTCTTGTATTTTTATGGATCTTCCGTAGTGCCGCTAAAAAAGCAAATACCGGTGTACCTGGTAAATTTCAGTGTTTCATTGAAATGATCGTTGAGTTCGTTGGCGACAACGTACGCGATACTTACCACGGTAAAAGTGCCCTAATCGCTCCATTAGCTCTAACGATTTTCGTTTGGGTGTTCTTAATGAACTTAATGGACTTAATTCCGGTTGATTTCCTACCTGCATTCGCTGGCTTCGTTGGTGAACAAGCATTTGGTATGGATTCTCACGACGTTTACATGAAGATTGTACCAACAACAGACATCAACATGACTGCTGCACTTGCTATTGGTGTATTCATTCTGATGATCGGTTACGCAATCAAAATCAAAGGGATTGGCGGTTTCTTAGCAGAACTTACGCTTCACCCATTTAGCTCAAATAACAAGCTAGCGATGGTGTTTTTAATCCCGTGTAACTTATTACTAGAAACAATCGCTTTAGTAGCTAAGCCGTTCTCGTTAGCGCTGCGTTTATTCGGTAACTTATATGCTGGTGAGTTGATTTTCATCTTGATCGGCGCAGTTGGTTTAATGCAACTACCGTTGCACTTTATTTGGGCTGTATTCCACATCTTAGTAATCGTACTGCAAGCATTCGTATTCATGATGCTAACAATCGTTTACCTAAGCATGGCAAGCTCAGATAATCACTAATTTTATACACTTTTAAATTTTAACTTTAATTTACAATTGAAACTTTGGAGAAAAAAATGGAACTAATGATTGGTCTTAAGTATATCGCTGTTGCTCTACTTATCGGCTTCGGTGCAATCGGTACTGCTATCGGCTTCGGCAACATGGGTGGTAAATTCCTAGAAGCTTGTGCTCGTCAACCTGAACTTGCACCTTCATTACAAGTTAAGATGTTCATCCTTGCTGGTCTAATCGATGCTGTAGCTATGATCGGTGTTGGTATCGCAATGGTATTGTTGTTCGTACTTTAATATTATTTTTTGAACAGCTTACTATTTTAAGGAGGAGCGGTCGTGAACTTAACAGCCACTCTTATCGGTGAATTAATTGCATTTACGGTTTTCGTACTTTTCTGTATGAAATACGTATGGCCACCACTAAATGGTGCAATTGAAGCTCGCCAGAAGAAAATCGAAGATGGTTTAGCTGCCTCTGATAGAGCCGAAAAAGACTTAGAACTTGCGCAAAAGAAAGCTGCTGAGCAGCTTAAAGAGGCAAAAGCTCAAGCGGCTGATATCATTGAACAAGCTAAAAAGCGTGCCACGCTTATCGTTGACGAAGAAACTGTTCGTGGTCAACAAGAGCGTGAAAAAATTATTGCTCAAGGGCACTCTGAAATCGAAGCAGAGCGTAACCGTGTAACAGAAGAACTACGTAAACAAGTAGCGACGCTGGCCGTGGTTGGTGCTGAGAAGATTTTAGAGCGCGAAATCAATCAAGCCGCACACAGTGACATCGTTGAAAAACTTGTCGCTGAGCTGTAATTAGGAGGGTATGAGCATGTCTGAATTGGCTACTATCGCTCGCCCATACGCTAAAGCGGCTTTTGAACTTGCCGTTGAAAAAGGCACTGTTGAAAGTTGGAACGACATGCTGTTCTTTGCTGGCCAAGTTGCCAGCAATGAGCAAGCCGCTGCCGCGCTAGCTGGATTGCCTACTGCTACTGAAAAAGCAGATCTGTTTATCAAGATCTGTGCAGAGCAGCTCAACGAACAAGGTCAGAACCTAATCAAGGTGATGGCTGAAAATGGACGTTTAGTTGCACTGCCAGCTGTTGCAGAGTTATTCGCTGAATTAAAAGCGGACTACGACAAAGAAATCGACGTTGATGTGGTTTCTGCAACACCGCTTGCTGCTGAGCAGCAAGTATCATTGGTAGCGGCACTTGAAAAACGTTTCGCACGCAAAGTTAAGCTGAATTGTAGTGAAGATACTACAGTGGTTGGCGGCCTTATTATCAAGGCGGGTGACACTGTAATCGACGGCTCAGTACGTGGCAAATTAGCCCGCTTAGCTACATCACTACAATCGTAATTGGGAAAAAGAGCATGCAACTTAATTCCACTGAAATTTCAGATCTGATCAAACAACGTATTGAGCAGTTCGAAGTTGTAAGTGAAGCTCGTAACGAAGGTACTATTGTATCTGTTACTGACGGTATCATCCGCATCCACGGTCTTGCTGACTGTATGCAAGGTGAAATGATTGAGCTTCCTGGCAACCGTTATGCTATCGCACTAAACCTTGAGCGTGACTCAGTAGGTGCAGTAGTAATGGGTCCTTACGCTGACCTTAAAGAAGGCGTAAAAGTTAAATCAACTGGTCGTATCTTAGAGGTTCCTGTTGGTCGTGGTCTACTTGGTCGTGTTGTTAACACACTAGGTGCACCTATCGATGGTAAAGGCGCTTTAGATAACGACGGTTTTGAACCTGTTGAGAAAATCGCACCAGGCGTTATCGAACGTCAATCAGTAGATGAGCCAGTACAAACTGGTTATAAATCTATCGATGCGATGATCCCAGTAGGTCGTGGTCAACGTGAGCTTGTGATCGGTGACCGCCAAACTGGTAAAACTGCATTAGCAATCGATGCTATCATCAACCAAAAAGGTACAGGCGTTAAGTGTGTGTACGTTGCAGTTGGTCAAAAAGCATCTACTATCGCTAACGTAGTACGTAAATTAGAAGAGCACGGTGCATTAGAAAACACTATCGTTGTTGTTGCATCTGCTTCTGAATCTGCGGCACTTCAGTACTTAGCACCATTCTCTGGTTGTACTATGGGTGAATACTTCCGTGACCGTGGTGAAGACGCGCTAATCGTATATGATGATTTATCTAAGCAAGCTGTTGCTTACCGTCAAATCTCATTACTACTTAAGCGTCCACCAGGTCGTGAAGCATACCCAGGTGACGTATTCTACCTTCACTCACGTCTTCTAGAGCGTGCATCACGTGTAAACGCTGATTACGTTGAGAAGTTCACTAACGGTGAAGTGAAAGGTAAAACAGGTTCATTGACGGCATTGCCAATCATTGAAACTCAAGGCGGCGACGTTTCTGCGTTCGTACCGACAAACGTTATCTCTATCACCGATGGTCAGATCTTCTTAGAAACTGACTTATTCAACTCAGGTATCCGTCCAGCTGTTAACGCTGGTATCTCGGTATCTCGTGTTGGTGGTGCAGCGCAAACTAAAATCGTTAAGAAACTAGGTGGTGGTATCCGTCTAGCGTTAGCTCAGTACCGTGAATTAGCTGCGTTCTCGCAGTTCGCGTCTGACCTTGACGATGCAACACGTGCTCAATTAGAGCATGGTGAGCGCGTAACAGAGTTAATGAAGCAGAAACAGTACGCACCAATGTCTGTTGCTGAAATGTCTCTGTCGCTATTTGCTGCTGAAAAAGGCTACCTAAAAGACATCGAAATCGCGAAAATCATGGATTTCGAAGCTGGCCTGATTTCTTATGCAAACAGCACATACGCAGAGCTAATGGCTCAAATCAATGAAACTGGTAACTACAACGCTGAGATTGAAGCTCAACTTAAAGAACTTCTAGAGAAGTTCAAGTCGACGCAAACTTGGTAATTTAGTTATGAATGGTGAGCTTTAGGCAACTAAAGCCCACCTGATTCGGAGAGAGAGTCATGGCCAGCGGAAAAGAGATTAAAAGCAAGATCGGGAGTATCAAGAATACTCAAAAGATCACCAGCGCAATGGAAATGGTTGCTGCGTCTAAAATGAAAAAAGCGCAGGAACGTGTGGCGTCAAGCCGTCCATACGCTGAAAACTTACGCCAAGTGATTGGTCGTGTTGCTCAAGCAAATCTTGATTTTACTCACCCTTTCTTAGAAGAGCGTGAAGTAAAACGAGTTGGTTATATTGTTATCTCTACTGACCGTGGTCTATGTGGTGGCTTGAACTCAAACGAGTTCAAAAAAGTTGCCCTAGACGTTAAAGCGTGGAAAGAAAAAGGCGTTGAAGCTGAATTTACTACTTTAGGTAGCAAAGCAGCTGGCTTTTTCCAACGTTTCGGCGGTAAGTTAGTCGCTAAAAAAGCGAGCTTAGGAGATACACCTTCACTACAAGACGTTATTGGTCCTGTAAAGACAATGCTAGATGCATACTCTGAAGGTAAAATTGACCGCTTATACGTAGTATTTAACAAGTTCGTTAATACTATGAAGCAAGAGCCAACAATCGATCAGTTACTCCCTTTGCCAAAAGCTGAAGAAGAAGTATCTCAACATTCTTGGGATTACTTATATGAGCCAAACCCAGATGCGATTTTAGAAGCTCTGTTAGTACGCTTTATTGAGTCTCAAGTATACCAAGGTGTAGTTGAGAACGCTGCCTCTGAACAGGCTGCCCGTATGGTTGCAATGAAAGCTGCAACTGATAACGCAGGCGACCTTATGGATGAGTTACAGCTTGTTTATAACAAGGCTCGTCAAGCTGCAATCACACAAGAAATTAGTGAGATTGTTGGCGGTTCGGCAGCAGTTTAACGCTTCGGCAAAGTTTAATGAGAGGAATAGACATGAGTTTAGGTAAGGTCGTCCAAATTATCGGCGCCGTTGTGGATATCGAATTTCCACAAGACAACGTGCCAGCCGTATATGACGCACTAAAAGTAACAGATGGCGACTTAGCGGGTTTAACTTTAGAAGTTCAACAACAGCTAGGTGGCGGTGTGGTACGTGGTATCGCACTTGGTACTACTGACGGTTTACGTCGTGGTACTTCAGTAGAAGGCACTGGTCAGCCAATTCACGTTCCAGTAGGTACGAAGACACTAGGTCGTATCATGGACGTATTAGGTAACCCTATTGATGAAGCTGGTCCAATTGGTGAAGAAGAGCGTATGTCTATTCACCGTGCAGCACCTTCTTACGAAGAGCAATCAAATTCAGTAGAACTTTTAGAGACTGGTATCAAGGTAATCGACCTTGTATGTCCATTCGCTAAAGGTGGTAAAGTTGGTCTATTCGGTGGTGCCGGTGTTGGTAAAACCGTAAACATGATGGAACTTATCCGTAACATCGCAATCGAGCACAGCGGTTACTCAGTATTCGCAGGTGTTGGTGAGCGTACGCGTGAGGGTAATGACTTCTACCATGAGATGAACGACTCAAACGTACTAGACAAAGTATCTCTAGTATACGGTCAAATGAATGAGCCACCGGGTAACCGTTTACGCGTAGCGTTAACTGGTCTTACTATGGCTGAGAAGTTCCGTGACGAAGGTCGTGACGTACTTTTCTTCGTTGATAACATCTACCGTTATACTCTAGCGGGTACAGAGGTATCAGCACTTCTAGGTCGTATGCCTTCAGCAGTAGGTTACCAACCAACTCTTGCTGAAGAAATGGGTGTACTTCAAGAGCGTATCGCATCTACTAAGACGGGTTCAATCACTTCAATCCAAGCGGTATACGTACCTGCGGATGACTTAACTGACCCATCTCCAGCAACAACGTTTGCTCACTTAGATGCAACAGTAGTACTTTCTCGTGATATCGCTTCACTTGGTATCTACCCTGCAGTAGACCCACTTGATTCATCTTCACGTCAACTTGACCCATTAGTAATCGGTCAAGAGCACTACGATACTGCGCGTGGCGTTCAAACAGTTCTTCAACGTTATAAAGAACTTAAAGACATCATCGCAATCCTAGGTATGGACGAGCTTTCTGACGAAGATAAGCAAGTTGTATCTCGTGCACGTAAAATCCAGCGTTTCCTATCTCAGCCGTTCTTCGTTGCTGAGGTATTCACAGGCGCGCCTGGTAAATACGTGTCACTTAAAGACACAATTGCTGGCTTCAAAGGTATCTTAAACGGTGAGTTTGATGATATGCCAGAGCAAGCGTTCTACATGGTTGGCTCTATTGAAGAAGCTCAAGAAAAAGCCAAAAGCATGTAATTAGGAGGGTAGTATGGCGGCTATGACTGTACATCTTGACGTAGTAAGCGCAGAAGAGAGCTTGTTCTCTGGTCTGGTTGAATCGATTCAAGTGAGTGGTAGTGAAGGTGACCTTGGTGTTAACTATGGCCACGCTCCATTATTAACTGCCCTAAAACCTGGTATGGTACGTTTAGTTAAGCAATTTGGTCACGAAGACGTGATGTATATTGCTGGCGGCACGCTAGAAGTTCAACCGGATCGCATCACAATTCTTGCAGATACTGCAGTACGTGGTGAAGACCTAGATGAGCAAGCGGCTGAAAAAGCGAAACGTGATGCTGAAGAGCAAATGGCGAACACGTCAGCTGCTGAGTTAGATTACCAACAAGCTGCAGTACAGCTTGCTGAAGCAATCGCTCAACTTCGCGTAATTCAACAATTACGCAAAAAGTAAGCCTACTCGGTTTTCGAAAAGCCCACTTAACGTGGGCTTTTTTGTGCCTGAAATGTGATGCTTTGCACCCTATTCTATTTTTATACTTATATCCTTCATCAAAGCTCGCTACAATAGTGTGAATTAATAGTGAATAGCTGTTTCATTCAAGGTTCAGTCCTACACATTAGGATTGCGTATTTACACATGATGTGACTTACATAACTTTGTTTGTTTTTTCAGATCTCACAACATCATGCACACCTAAAACAAAGAAAGAAGGATATTGTTTTAATGTCTCTGACTACTGTTATTCTAGCAGCGGGTAAAGGTACCCGAATGCGCTCTGCTCTACCAAAGGTACTTCACAAAGTTGCGGGTAAACCTATGGTGCAGCACGTTATTGATAATGCCACTGCACTTGGTGCTCGCGAAACAAACCTTGTTTATGGTCATGGTCGTGAACAGCTACAAGCTGCCCTATCGCACAATCAAGTAAATTGGGTATTACAAGAAGAGCAACTTGGTACCGGCCATGCCGTCGCTGTTGCCAAAGAACATATTGCCGATGACGATACCGTATTGATTCTCTACGGTGATGTGCCACTAACAAAACGCGCTACCTTAGAAAAGCTACTTGCTGCGACTCCAGAAAAAGGCTTAGCAGTGTTAACGGTTACATTAGATGACCCATCAGGTTATGGTCGTATGCTTCGTGAAAATGGCAAGCTAGTCGGTATTATTGAACAAAAAGATGCTTCACCTGAGCAACTTGCGATTAAAGAAATCAATACCGGTATTATGGCTGCTAATGGTGCGCTACTTAAACGTTGGTTAGGTAACTTATCTAACAACAACGCCCAAGGTGAATACTACCTAACAGACATTGTTGCGATGGCACACAGTGAAGGTGTTGAAATTACTTCTGCACAGCCTGAGCATCCGATGGAAGTTGAAGGTGCTAATAATCGCGTACAACTTTCAGCGCTTGAACGTGCATATCAAGCGTGGCAAGCAGAAGAGTTAATGCTAAACGGCGCAACACTTGCTGATCCTGCTCGTATTGATGTACGTGGTGAAGTAACGACTGGCGAAGATGTTCTCATCGACGTTAATGTTATTTTCGAAGGTAAAGTAACTCTGGGTAATAACGTACAAATTGGCCCAAATTGCGTACTTAAAGATTGTACTATCGGCGATAACGTTGTTATTAAAGCTAACTCACTAGTTGAAGAAGCCAGTGTTGCTGCTAAATGTACTTTAGGCCCATATGCCCGCCTTCGCCCTGGTGCGATTATGGAAGAAGACTCGCACATTGGTAACTTCGTTGAGATGAAAAAGACTCGCTTAGGCAAAGGCTCAAAAGCAAATCACCTAACCTACTTAGGCGACACTGAAGTTGGCGAAAAAGTTAATATTGGCGCAGGTACTATTACTTGTAACTATGATGGCGTAAATAAATCAAAAACCATTATTGGTGATAATGCCTTTATCGGTTCTAACTCATCACTGGTAGCCCCTGTTAATATTGGCTCAATGGCAACGATTGGCGCAGGCTCTGTTATCACTAATACTGTTGAAGATGATCAGCTTGCAGTCGCTCGTGGTAAACAACGTAACCTTACTGGTTGGAAGCGCCCAACTAAAAAGTAATGAGCTACCCTACTAATTTATAAATAAAAAGCGAGTTTATACTCGCTTTTTTTATGACTAAATTTTGTTCTCATAAAAGTGCCATATAGTTGTAATGCCTGCGTGTTGTAATTGCGTTAATACAATACGAAGGAAAATAATAATGTTAAAAAGATCAATTATTGCGCTATCACTTTTAACCATTCTTTCTGGCTGCTCATTAGACGGTGACGACGGCAAAGATGGTATGCAAGGTGAACAAGGTCCTGCAGGACAAGATGGAGCGAGTGGTGAAGACGCAAATTCAGCGTTAAGTATAAATCTTATCGGCCGTGCGGTGCTCAACGCAGAAAGCCCTGAAGGTGCAGCAGAGATTGTTGCCTATCAACCATCAAAAAAAAGAATTTTCGCTATTAATAGTTCGGGTGATTCGGCCGTTGTGAATATCATAAAAGCCAATAGTTTTGACCGTGCAGCTTTAGTTAAAGATAACGAAGGAGTAATAAACGGCACTAACTTAGATTCAGACATTACCCTTGCACTTAATGAGCACACTGCAGGCGATGCAAACAGTATCGCTATTGATATTAATAATGAACTTTTAGCTGTAGCAATGGCAGCTAGTAATACGGGTGATAAAGGATTAATCGCATTTTATGATATTAGTGGCGAAGAGCCTCAGTTTATTAAGAATGTTACTGTAGGTGCCCTACCCGATATGGTTACCTTTAGCCATGATGGTAATAAAGTACTTGTTGCTAATGAAGGTGAACCTAATGGGGATTACAGTATTGACCCTGAAGGCTCAATTAGCATCATAAACATCAATGATGGTGTGATTGCTGATACCGCGATTAGCATAACCTTTTCTGCCTACAACGATAAACAAGCAGAGCTTGAAGAGCGAGGGGTTATATTTGCTAATCCGGCTGGCCGTACAATCAACGGTAATTTAATTAATACAACCGTAGCTATGGATTTAGAGCCTGAGTACATCAGTATTTCTAAAGACAATAAATTTGCATACGTGTCACTACAAGAAAATAACGCCCTTGCTATCGTCAACCTTGAAGATAATAGTCTAGAGCTTAAAGGCTTAGGTTTTAAAGATTGGTCTAATTTACTTTTTGATGCGTCAGATAAAGATGGTGGCGTTAACTTTAAATCATACCCTGGTCTATATGGTATGTATCAACCTGATACCATCTCAAGCTTTACCTGGAAAGGTGCTAACTTTATTGTTACAGCTAACGAAGGTGATGCACGCGAATACTTCTTCGACACAGCCGATGAAGCAGAATGTTTAGCAAAAGGTGGTCTTGATTACGATGAAGATGATGGTTGTTTATCTTATATAGATGAAAGCAGAGCTAAAGACTTAACGCTGGCAAGTAACTTTGATTACCTGAACAATGATAATAGTGATATTGGCCGCCTAAAAGTGACCACAGTTAAAGGTGATGAAGATAACGATGGTGAGTACGAGTCACTTTATGCATACGGAGCCCGCTCTTTTACCATCTGGGATAGTAACGGCATGGTGGTTTTTGATTCTGGCGATCAAATCTCACGTATTACCGCTTCAGTTCACGGAGCAGCATTTAACAATAATGAAGATGAAAATGCCGGCGATAGTCGCTCTGATGACAAAGGTGCTGAACCAGAAGCATTAGCACTGGGTACTATTGGTGATCGTACATTTGCATTTATTGGTTTAGAGCGCATGGGGGGCATAATGGTGTTTGATATTACTAATCCATACAATGTGACATTCCAAGATTACTTTTTTAACCGTGGCTTAGAAGCCGATGCAGAAATAACCGGTGATCTTGCCCCTGAGGGGATGGCGTTTATACCTGCAGAACAAAGTGCAACGAATGAAGCATTGCTTGTTGTAGGTAATGAAATTTCAGGTTCAATTGCCATCTGGGAAATCAAAGCTAATTAATCCACCTTATAAAGATAAAAAGCGATATAGCTAGTTTTAAGTATATCGCTTTATCCTTACCATTATCACACTTAAAAAGTGACTGTTTTTTGAGCTAAAATCCCTCTACAGCCCTTTATTTGTATGGTTATTATACTATTTTTAAAATAATCAAAAAAACCTTCAAAAAGTGCTTGCGTTAATTCTTTGCATCCCTATAATGCGCATCCACTGACACGGCGGGCAGCAATGAAAAGCGCTGAACAAAGTGACAGAGAGTTAAGTAAAACTTCGGTTTAAAACGGTCTGAAAAGAAAGTTTAAAATTAAGTGTTGACTCAAACAATTAAGGATGTATTATACGCATCCCTCGAGACGCGAAAGCAACTCGAAACGTTCTTTAACAATATAAAGCAATCAT
>NZ_JBPNYQ010000023.1:0-69435 GCF_051235485.1 Pseudoalteromonas nanhaiensis
CTGGTTTAGCGCCAAATGAATCAGAGGTTAGATACCAAGATTCTAAAACTGTGGCCAAAATTAGTTGACCACTACAGGGGGAGCGCTTTCGTAAATCGTTAAGTCGCGCGACTAACATTCCTATTTTTGGGGTGCTAATTGGTGCTGTGGTGACGGCCTTTATTCAATCGAGTTCTGCGACGTCGGTTATCACCATAAGCCTGGTTAATGCGGGTGTGTTAACGTTTAAAAATAGTGTCGGTATTATTTTTGGTTCAAATGTGGGCACTACTATAACGGCTCAGCTGGTGGCTTTTAAGCTGACTGTATTTGCTCCTGTGATCATTATTATTGGCTTTTTTCTGTCGCTGACTCGCAATCGCTTTTCTATTTTTGGTAAGGCGATTTTCTATTTCGGTTTTGTGTTTTTTAGCCTTAACCTTATTTCTTCATCACTTGCGCCATTACAAAACAACCCTGCATTAATTGAGATTTTAACGCAGCCGCAAAACCCACTTTTAGCGATTTTAGTGGGCTGTGTATTTACTGCTATGGTGCAGTCGAGTTCGGTGACTACAGGGCTTGCCATTGTTTTTACTCAGCAAGGTATTTTGGGGCTTGAGAACGCGGTACCCATTATTATGGGGGCGAATATTGGTACCACAGCAACTGCAATGATCTCGGTGTTTGGTATGGATATCGCAGCAAAGAAAGCAGCGTTGAGCCACCTGTTGTTTAATGTGGGTGGGGTGCTTTTGTTTCTGCCTTTCATTTTATTGTTTGGTGATAAGTTAAGTGAAATTACGCTTGATCCCGCTGTCGCACTGGCAAACATCCACTTTATTTTTAATGTGGTTGCTAGTTTAGTTTTTATTGTTTTTGTTAACCCTTTTACGCGCTTTGTTGATTTTCTGCTTGGTGAAGGAAAAATGGACTTTGAACGCCTTGAATTGCCCACCTACCAAGAAGACGAAGAGTTTCAGCATGTCGTCGATAAGTTAGAATCAGGTAACCAACAACTGCTTAACTTCTTAAAAGAAAACTATAATCAGGTCACGCTGAGCTTAGAGACCAACTACAAAGGTATTCAAGATACAGCACAAAAACGCTTAGAATATGTCAGCTTTGTTGAGAAGGAATACATCACTTATTTCACTACTATTGTTAGTAAAATCAATGATGAAGAGCAGTCACGAGAGTTAATGCTGCAAATTAACCGTTTTGATTATTTGTTCCAAATTCATGATTCCATCATTGATCTGTTTGAAAGCAAGCGGATTATGAATGAACAATTTATTGAATTAGAGAGCGATATTTTGATTATGATCCGCGAACTTTCGAGTGATACGCTGACCTTGTTCACCCATACCAGCGAGAATTTAGAACAACCTAAAAATGACGAAATAGATAAAGCAGCTAGGTTATTGCAACTGCATCTGAATCAGGCGCAGCGTAAGTTATTAATGCTACTTGCTGATACCAACCGAAAAGATGCCGGTACGCTGACAAATTTCGTCACCTATTCTCAGCGCCTCAAAGATAAACTGCTGAACTTACATAAAATGTATTCACGCAAAAATGCCGAGTTGTAGGAGGCGTTTTTAATGCTGAATAACAAAGGAGCTTGTAGGTTGGGTTTCGCGAAGCGAAACCCAACAAGTTAGCGAGTTGCTAGGATAAAGAGTAAATGAGTTTTAACCTTTAAGTCATAAGTTTTATGTTAGGTTGTGCGTCATATAAAGCCGTCAGTTTTCAGCTATCAGATTAAAGCCCAACAAACGAACAGGGATGCTTACCCGTAGACGTGAAATTTATTTCGCGCGAAGCAACTAGAACAAAGTCATTAAGAAATCACTAATTGGTTTTAGCTCGCTTTCTGAGTATCTTTTAGTGCTTTGAAGTTTAAGTGAATCGGCTTTTTTTTATTATCCCAATAGTAAATATAGAAAGGTAAACCTCTTTCAATAATTGATTCTGATGTAATGTGTGACTCAAAAATAAATGATGAAAAGTATAAGCCCTGTCTATATTTTTCTAATTTTGAAAGAAGGAAAAAAGCAACGAGAAAAATTAACAATGTTAGGCTAAAAATGAAAAAATTGCTGTCGACGCAATAAAGCGTTAATGTCAATAGAGAAATAACAAAAGTATGTGTGAAAATTCTTAATTTATTTTTTTTAATGGTACTCATTTTTAATTTTTTGATACACGTATAATGTAATCAATTTCCTCTTTATTTAATGTTTTTTCATCAATTTCTTTATGATGTATAGCATCATTAAGAAAAATGGAGCTTAACTTAATAAAATTTACCTTATCTTCAAGTGAAGCATTATCGAGGCCTGCAAGCAGAAGTTTGCTGGAGAGTTCAGAAATACATAACCGGTTATTTTTCGCAAATTTGAGCCGTGGCAATGAGTCTATAGCGAGTATTAAGTTCACAATAGATTCGTCTATATTTTTATTTATTATTTTCAATTTTATTCCCTTCCAGATAGATTAACTTGAAACCGACACCTCTTATATT
Source organism: Pseudoalteromonas nanhaiensis (assembly GCF_051235485.1). Lineage (NCBI taxonomy): Bacteria > Pseudomonadati > Pseudomonadota > Gammaproteobacteria > Alteromonadales > Pseudoalteromonadaceae > Pseudoalteromonas > Pseudoalteromonas nanhaiensis. Next base: position 2,507 of record NZ_JBPNYQ010000023.1, read on the forward strand.
TTCAATTATGTAGTTGGTATCATTCAAGATCATGCGCAATTGATAAATTGAAACATTAACATTCCCAAGCACTGCTTGCTGTTCTGGCCAACCAATCCTTAGTAGTTCTAATCTACTAACTGTTTTTCCAAAATTTCGATAAAGAAATTCAAAAACTCGAAATGTAGCTGGGCTGACTTTGTTTTTTTTTCCATAAATAGTCAGGCATCCATAATCGAAAATAAGTGGTTTATTTTTCTTAGGAGCTTGACTCGTTCCTGAGTGTTCAAATTTCATCTTATCCTCCGTCTCTGAAGATGGTACATATTTCGATCTGCATATCTCAATAAAAATAAAAAGTATTAAAAGTATTAAAATTATTAAGGTTCCTTAGAATATATTATGAAACAAAGGTTGATACGAAAAAGTATTACTTTCATTGGATGCTAAAGTGTTTTTGACTATGAAATGACATTGTCGACGATTTAAGTATCGGTGAAAGTGACTCTGTAAGTATGGTTTAGTTTTTTATCTCTGACTTTTAGCTGTAAACAGTTGTTCTTTTTAAGCTATGCATGGGTAATATTGATCAGCTTTAAGTATTGGCGAGAAAGTCTTTAGCCACCAAGCTATACTTTTGGGAGGGGTAGGAGATTCTCAAAAATGCAGAGTAGAGATAATTTTTTAGGTGCTCAGTATTTTTTAAGCGATAAAAACTGTTTATTGCTATTCCATAAATCTAACATAAGCCAAATATGGGTGAGTCTGATTTGATCTTCTCAATTCAGTTCTTAAATAAAGTGGTCAGGCCTTTTCCGATATTCCTTACAATTCAAAACCAACACGATGACGTTAGAACCTCACTCCCACGTTTTTCTCCAAAAACTAATAATTTGTACTTAAAAAATACCCAAAAGTTAAATTATTGTAAATTTATTCTTGCTTTCGTACCTGTTTGGTCTATGTTTTTGGTCGGAGGTCACTCCTCCAACCTGATAGATATAATTACAATCAACAGGAACACACATGAAAATAAAAACACTCTCACTAGTGCCAGCTTTAATGTTGGCAGCGGGTATCAGCCACAGTGCTTTTGCTGCGCAAGGAGTCGCATTTGTGCACGGTACAGGCCAGCAAAGCGATGCGTATAATGACTATTGGACAGGCAGTTTTGTCGACACGGTTCGCCAAGGTTTACCAAACAGTAGTAATTACACGGTCATTAATTGTGATTTTGATCAGTATATGTGGGCAGATGCGGCATCTGGCTGTTTAGCAGGGCAGCTCACTACATTTATCAATAATAAAAACATCACTGATTTAACTCTGATCACCCATTCTAATGGCGGTAATGTAGTGCGTTGGATTTTATCTAACCCAACATGGGATAGCCGTTATCCAAATATTATTAGCAAAGTCACGCGTACCATTGCTCTGGCTCCTTCAAGTGGTGGTACGCCGTTGGCTGATGCAGTTATTGCGGGTAATTCGTTCGAGCAAAGTTTAGGTTGGCTGTTAGGTTATGGCAGCGATGCAGTAAAGCAACAGCAGGTATCTTGGATGGCGTCGTATAACGCACAGTGGTTGTATGGCACACCAAACCGCCCAAGTTTACCGTCTCGATTCGAGACCGTGGTCGGCAGTGATGTTGAATCAGCGGTATGGGATAGCGACAGCTATTGCGGTGGTTATCAAAATCAAGTGGGCCTTGAAGTAACACAAAACTGGTTAGACAGCTGTTCAGATGGCTTCTTAAATTGCAGTTCTCAGTCGTTAGCTGGGGTGGTGTGGTTTACCGATAAATCACGAACTAAAGGCCGTGAACCTTTGAGTCATCAGCAAAGCCGACGCAACTGCTTTGGTTTGCCAGACATGCTTAAAAATCGAATTTAGGAGCCCGCTATGATTAATAAGTTAACCACACTCGCTGCTGCAATTATGCTTGTTAGCAACGCTGCACAGGCTAATGAACAAACGGTTTATCAGTTTCCTCAAGTTCAACCAGCATTGAGCGCTCAACTTGAAACACTAGAAAAAGACAGCGTTGAGTATTGGCAGAAAGTTTCGGGTAAAGAGCTTAAACGCGGCGTGCCTGTATTTGTAAACCAAGCTGATAACTTTATTCGCATTGCGCCAAAAGCACGTTTTGATAACGGCGAAGTATTTAAGCCTCATGGCTTACAGCTAGATAAGTTGTCGGTGCGTGATGACAACTTTAGACAAATGCCAATGCAAACTATGGTTGCACAAGAACAAATGGAAAATGCAGGGTTTAGCGATGGCAGCGTTGGATTAAAGCTTGGTCAGGTAAATGGCAAAGCAATGTTAAGAACAAGCCAAGCGCTTAACGACAACGACACCTACTTGCTGCATGTGATCGAAAAAGGCTCGAGCAATGCTTTACATGCTAAATCGCAGTTTAAAGTGAAAGATCAGCAACAACGTGTCGCTATGCAGCTAAGTATGGGTAAAAAGCGCTTTAAAGATAGTGATGTGAAGTTAACGCTTTCAAGTCCTGATGGCGAAAAGCTAGATGTACGTTACGAAAATGGTGAAGCCGTATTTAATTACCCGCTTGAAACCTTAGGTGCAATAAATGGTTACTATGAGCTTGAGGCCAGCGTAGACACTAAAGTGAATGGTCAAACGGTAAAACGCTCTATAAAAATGCCGTTTGTGCATAGCTCACAAACCATCAGTATGGATAAAGCCAAAGTAACTGCGCTTGGCAATAATAAATACCAAGCCAAGGTGCCGGTGCAAGTGACCGATTCAGGTCGCTACGCCATTCGTGCAACCTTAACTGGCAAAGGCGATAAAGGTGAGCGCATCAAACTAGCAACGGTTGAAGTAGCAAAACAGATTGATAGCTATGATAGTTTCACCATGCCTTTTACGGTCACCAAAGCAGCCAAAGCCCCATATGAGCTGGTGGATATTGAACTTACCGACCAAACGCGAATGTTAAAGTTTGCTGGGGAGTAAAGGATAGCTCTTATTGTATGTTGGGTGGAGCGAAGCGAAGCCCAACAAGTTAGCGAGTTACAGGGGAAAGTTTGCGAGATATGCGAGATAAGAGTGTAGGCGTTTTTACGCCGAACTCTGTGGTTCAATTTGTTTTTTGCACAAAGAGGAGAGAATGAAAAGTGAATGAGATAGACCAAAAGAGTATTTTTTTCCTCTAAAGCGCAGCGTCTCTTATCCTCTTTGTGACTATTTTTTTTAAATGCTGTTTTTCTCAGTGTAGCGCGAAGCGCCTCGATGTACTCTGTGGTTCAATATTCTTTTGCACAAAGAGAAGACAATGAGAAGTAAATGAGTAACCCAATAAAACTATTAGTTACTTTCCTCTAAAGCGTAGCGTCTCTTATCACTCTTTGTGATTATTCAGTGAATTACGCGATATAAAATCGCTTCTAAAATTTTGCTAACTCGCGCCCCTAGACCCTTTCACCTGTATTCTTTTACAATGCATAAAATGACTTAATTTAGAGAATGCGTTGAACTACTTGGCCCACCTTTACTTAGCACAACCGACGGCTGATTCACACTTTGGAAATCTGCTTGGGGATTTTGGTGGGCGTCGTTATTCAGCGCAGTTAACTGACGCGGTTAAAAATGGCCTTGAAAATCATTATTTGGTTGATAGGTTTACCGACTCACATCCCCTTGTAAAAGAGGCTAAGCAGTATTTTTCGCCAGCACGTAAACGCTTTGCAAGTGTCGCGATTGATGTGGCGTTTGATCACTTTCTTATTCACCATTGGCATCGCTTTAATGATCAGCCATTAGCTGAATTCAAACAGCACAGCTATGGGCTTTTAAATGCGCGCCAAGCCATTATGCCTTCACGCATGCAGCAAGTTGTGACCAGTATGACTAATAATGATTGGTTTAAAGAATATGAAACACTCGATGGAGTCGGCCTTGCCCTTGATAACATCGCCAAGCGTATTCGTTTTGCTAACAACTTTGCAGGAGCGGCTGACGATATTGCTCGTCATTATCAGCAATTAGACGCGGTGTTTTTAGCGTTTTTCCCCGAGCTGGTTGAGCATGTGAAGCTAAAGGGGATGGAATGATTTGGCGAGTTTCTAGAGTAAACGGGAAAGGAGCTATTTGCTGGTAGGTCGGGTAGAACGGAGTGAAACCCAACAATTGAACCGGTAGCAGCGGGTTTACCCCGCGTAATTTACGGTTTATCTCTGTGTAGCGCGAAGCGCCTCGGTGAACTCTATGGTTCAATTTATTTTTGATGCACAAAGAGAAGTGAATGAGATAAACCAAAAGAGTATTTTATTTTTCCTCTAAAGCGCAGCACTTCTTATCCTCTTTGTGACTATTATTTTTAAATGCTGTTTTTCTCTGTGTAGCGCGAAGCGGCTCGGTGAACTCTGTGGTTCAATTTGTTTTTTTGCACAGAGAGAAGAGAATGAGAAGTGAATGAGATAAACCAAAAGAGTATTTAGTTCTTTCCTCTAAAGCGCAGCGCCTCTTATCCTCTATGTGAAAATTACCCACACTGCGGCTCATAAACCGATTTACCTCTTACCTTAAAATATGAAATGGCTGATATCTTGGCTGCTTGTTGCGGTTATATAGTCGGTTATCGATAGTTAAGTAAACTCCAAGGCGCTTAAAAGCTCGTTATTTAACTGAGCTGAACTACCCTTTGTAAAGCAAGTAAGCCTTAAATTAATACTTACCTCAATCCCAGTAACTTGAACATAGCAATGTAATGTAGCAACCGTGAGGGAATAATAATGAGTAAACCCATAATTGCAGCCGTTTCGCCGAAAAAAGTCACCTTAGAGCAGGGGCAAGAATACTATTTTTGTGCCTGTGGGCGGTCTAAAAACCAGCCATTTTGTGATGGCTCACATGCCGGAACCGATTTCAAACCCAAAGCATTTACAGCAGAAGAGTCGGGCGATGCCTATTTATGCCAATGTAAGCACACCGCTAATGCGCCATTTTGTGATGGTAGTCACAAGCAATTTGATCAAAGCCAAGTTGGTCAAGAAGGGCCGGGCGTACAAATTCAAGCCTCTGATTCGCCTGTAGCTACTGCAACCAAAGAGGAGCCCACCGTTGAGCTTATTCATCAACTGGCACGTGAAGGGTTATCAAAGCTTGGTCATCATGGCCCTATGGTGTCGATGGGTGTGCCGCGATATCAATTACCTAAGTGGGATGATTTACAACTAATGGTGGCACAAATGGCAACGCAACCGTTAATGGAAGATGTAGCCGTTAATACCGAACTTGTGATTGGTCCTCGAGCGAAAAAGCCATTAAAGCTGGCTATTCCGCTGTTTGTTTCAGATATGAGTTTTGGTGCTTTATCAGAAGAAGCTAAAGTATCGTTAGCAAAAGGAGCAGAGCTTGCCGGAACGGGTATTTGCTCGGGTGAAGGCGGTATGCTTCCTGAAGAGCAGCAAGCCAATTCACGCTATTTTTATGAGTTAGCAAGCGCGGGTTTTGGTTATAGCGAAGATAAATTAAAAAACGTGCAGGCCTTTCATTTTAAGGGCGGACAAGGCGCAAAAACAGGCACGGGGGGGCATTTACCGGGCAATAAGAATGTTGGCAAAATCTCTGAGGTTAGAGGGATTGAAGCGGGTACTTCGGCGATTTCACCCCCAACATTTAAAGACTTACACAGTGCGGCTGATTTCAAAAAATTTGCTGATAGAGTTCGCGAGGTAACTGGCGGTATCCCAATCGGGTTTAAATTAAGTGCTAATCATATTGAGGAAGATATTCAATTTGCGCTCGATGCGAGTGCCGATTACATCATTCTTGATGGTCGTGGTGGTGGTACTGGTGCAGCTCCTGAGATCTTTAGGGATCATATTAGTGTACCGACTATTCCTGCACTTGCCAGAGCAAGAAAGTACTTAGACGAACAAGGTGCAAGTGATGTTACGTTGATCATTACAGGTGGTTTACGTTTACCCATTGATTTTGTAAAAGCGCTCGCTCTTGGTGCTGATGGGGTGGCGATTTCAAATAGTGCTATGCAAGCAATCGGCTGTGTTGCTGCGCGTATGTGTAATACCAATAACTGCCCAGCAGGGATTGCCACACAAAAGCAAGACTTACGTCAGCGCTTAAATATTGAAAAGTCGGCAAATCAATTAAAGAACTTTTTTGAAGCCTCAACTGAGTTAATGTCGGTAATGGCTAGGGCATGTGGGCATGACTCTTTAGCTAAGTTTAATGCTAATGACCTAGCAACGTGGCACAAAGATATGGCGTTGTTATCTGGTGTTAAGTACGCGGGCGTTGGCAGTGTGTAAACTGTAACGCTTAATCGTAAAAGTTATTTCACTTTAATTACTTCAATCACCGAGTACATATAGCGTACAGATTAATTATGGTAAACAATCTTTTGCTATGTGCCTCGGTGCATTCTTTGGTTTTTAGTGATTATTAATAAAAGTTTGTTTCTGGTTAGGTTTATCACCATGGGCTATAACTTATCTCACAAGAAAAATGTATTGCCTCCAAATTTTGAACAATCAAAGTTAACACATTCAAAGCATAGAAAAATGCGTTAGTAACTTTTCTTAAAACACCTGTTTAATCGACTTAGAGTATCTCTTCTAACCTGTATGTTTTCTCACTAATCGTACAAAGACATTTCAGCTTTAATTAAGGTAGCACTTTGGGTTACATTTAGTTATTATAATATAAATGATAATTGTTACCATTACTTATCGCCTTTAAAGACTTAACCGATTAAGCTGTATTTATACCCAAGAGATAAAATGACTATAATTAACCGATTCCACTGTTCTGTACTTTCAATTGCTATTAGCACAATTTTGACTCCAGCTGTTTATGCCAAAACAGCATCACCGAACATAGAAAAAATATCAGTTTCAGGTGTTAGGCAAGCGTTTCGTGGTGATGTTCCTATGAGTGAGCAACCACAGAGTGTTGAATTTATTTCTGCTGAAAACCTCGATGATGCGGCAGTGAACACTTTGACCGATATTTTTGATCTAACTCCAAGTATTGCTGAGCAAAATGATTTTGGTGGTTTGTGGGAAAGCTTTGCAATACGCGGGTTAGTTGGCGATGAGAGTATTCCATCAGGTTTCTTAATTAACGGCTACTCATCTGGCAGAAGCTTCAGTGGTACACGTGATACAAGTAATATCGAATACGTAGAAGTGATGAAAGGACCTGGCTCTGCGCTTTATGGTCGTTCTGAGCCAGGGGGAACAATTAATATAATCACTAAAAAACCACAGTTTGCAAAGCAGGGTTATATAAAAGTAACAGCAGGGAGTTGGCAGAATTACCGCGCAGAGGCTGACTACACCAATGCTGTTTCAGACAATGTTGCTTTTAGAGTTAATGGTGCTGTTGAAGAGGGTGAAAGTTTTCGAGATCATCATGAGTCAAGCAAAACGGTCGTTACGCCTTCAATTTTATGGTTAATTTCAGATACATCAAAGTTGAATTATGAGCTTGAGTATGTAGATCAAAGTACAACCTTCGATCGTGGCATTGTCGCCATTGAGGGAAAAATAGATGCGTTACCAATTGACACTTTTTTAGGTGAACCAAGTGATAAACCTACAGAAGTTGACGCTATTTCTCATCAACTTACATTTGAGAAGCAAATTGGACAGTGGTCTCTTTTGAATGGTTTTAGTTACAGTGACTCAAAATTTTTAAGTGAGTCGAGTGATGCCGAACTTGCTCCAAGTAGACAAATTTATTTCAAAGATGGCGAAACATTAAGTAGGCAGCATAATCAGCGCGACTTTCAAACTGAGTACCTTTCAGCGCGAATAGAACTTAGCGGTAGTGTTGAGCTTGCAGGTTTGACACATCACTTATTAATCGGAGCAGATGCCAGCAAGTTCGATTTTGATAAACTGTGGTATCGATATCGTCCAACACTTGAAGACACCCGTTACGCAATTAACATGTATAATCCAGTGTATGGAAAAGCAGCGCCTGAAGGGTCTCTTTTATTCAACAGTACTGAAGTACAACATAGTTATGGAGTGTATATTCAAGATCAACTAGACCTAACTGAGCAGTGGAAAGTTCAAGTAGGTGGTCGTTTTGATTGGTTTGATCAACAAATAGATAATCATATTAATCAGCAACAGTCTAAAAGTGATCAAAGCACATTTAGCCCGCGTGTCGGTCTAGTTTATGTCTACTCAGACAGCCTCCAATACTACACAAGTTACTCTGAAGGCTTCAGACCTAACAGCGGTTACGATAGTAAAGGAGATGCATTTGAGCCTGAAGAAACAACATCTTTCGAAGCGGGTATTAAGTTTACTACCGATAGTGTAAGTGGAAGTTTTACAGTATTTAGTGCCGAAAAGAGCAATATGCTAACTACAGACCTACAAGCTGGTGTATCTACTGCGCTAGGTGAAGTAACAAGTGATGGCATTGAGCTAGATTTACATGGCAACATTACAAGCAATGTATTATTTGATTTTGCTTATACTTACACAGACGCTAAAACAGCAAACGATACAGTCAACCCAGATTGGTGGGTAAAGCTGCCAAAAGGCAGTCCGTTACTTAATATCCCTAAACACAGTGCAAATGCTCAAATTAAGAGAGAGCTAAACGACTTAATAGATTTAGATGCAACTGTTGGGCTTGCTGTACAATATGTTGGCGAGAGGCTTGGAGAAACCATTGATCCTACCTATTACTTACCTTCTTACACTTTGGTAAATATGTTTGCAAAATACAATGTGACTAATGACTTAAGCTTGCAATTTAATGTAAATAATTTGCTGGATAAAAAATATTATTCTAATTCGTACTCTGCTATTTGGACTCAGCCAGGGGAGCCGGTAAATTACAAGTTGAGCTTAAATTATAAATTTTAACTAAACGTCAGTTATTTACAACAGAGCTTAGGCCTACGATTATTGCAGCAGTTGCTGCTTAATCGTCTGGCCCTTTTAGGGTAAATACTAAATGCCTGCGCATGTCTTTTAAAATCACGCCCTTTTTCAGCATTGCGCCACTCAGGCGCTTTTGCCACTTTAATAATTCTGGTGTGGCAGCATCAAGAGTTTGTTGATTTTCAAATTGAAAACATAAAAGCAATGAGCCTGGAAATAAGTGGTATTCCACATCGAACCAGCATTGCAACATGCCTTCAAGCTCAGCGCGGCCTTGCTCTTCAAGAGCATCGGCAACATTTAATACAAGGGCTTGTTGTTTTAATTGTACTTTAGAAAGCTTTTTCATTATTAACCCTTTGTAAGGTCATTTTTCAGAAGCTGGAAGTATACATAAGCTCACTCATTGCTAAAAGTTTTGATTTGCGACTAGTTTATTTTTCTTATTAAAACTTTTTAAAGTTAATGTAATGTTATTGAAAATCTTGTTTTCTCTCAGAGATTCTTGCTCAATTAAGAAAAATAGGTACACTATTTTTATCCCTCTTCTGGGTACTTCAAAGGATGAAGTAATGATCAGTAAATCTTTATTTGTACTTACTAAATATCACACAGATTTATACAACGATGATTTTTTGTTGTTACTTAAAGTGTTAGAGACTGTCACCCCAAAGGTTAAGGTTGATAGCCGATTACCTGCTATCGACAGTCGTGCTAATTTTGCATTATTTTTAGTTGATGCGGCTTATAGCAGTTGTTCAGAATTGTTAAACGAAGAAATTATCGATTTGGCGAAAAGTAATCATGTTGCTTTATACAATGCCATGCCGACTAAAGTACACGAACAAACAGCATTATTGGCAAATATAAAAGGCATTATTTATAAAAATGATGAGCCTGAAAATACCTTTAAAGGAGTGAGACGGATTTTGTCTGGTGAGCTTTGGTTTTGTCGAAAAACAATGTCTAAAACTTTATCAGAACTCGTTCAGCAAGTGCCCAATTTTGTAAAAACACCGCAGACCGATTTGGTAAGTTTAAATGTGTTAACTGCTCGCGAAAAGTCAGTGATCTCTTTGCTGGCAAAGGGAGCAAAAAATGAGGATATTGCAAACACCTTGAATATTAGTTGCCACACAGTTAAAACACATATCTACAGCGCATTTCGCAAAACGAAGTCACGTAATCGTATCGAATTGGCAAATTGGGCGCAGCGCTTTATGCCCGCTGCATCCATTGTAACTAGGTGAGCAAGAGTTGTTACTAAATAATCTGAGGTGACCAAAGACCCTTGTTTATTCCTTTATTTATGAGCAAAGTTAATGCTTTTTCAATAGCTTGAGAGACGCAAATATGCATAGGTTCGTTATCACTGTATCCTGCTTCAGCCTCAAGCAAGCGCTTGTAACTGATGTAGCGGAAAAAACCTGCTCGCATTTCTTTAGAGAGAACTTTCTTGCTTGTAGCCACTGACAGCAGCACTTGACCAGTTCGCACATCAACTGCACGCATGTAAATAGAAATAATATCTTCACGATAAATTTCTGATGCACCAATTCCAAAATACTCAGCTCCTAAGCCACCTGTTTTGATATTTGTGTCGTAACTGATAATACCTCCCTCTAAAATTATTTTTGCAGTTGTTAGTGGTGGTAATTCAGGTGTTACATTTTCGTTGTCGGTTATAGCTGCGCGAATAATTTTACGTTCGGTGAGTAGATTTTGTAGTCCTTCACGTTCAACAGGAATAAACCAGTCAGTTTCATGTAACGCTTGCATAAGAATAGAGTTAGCGCCTTGAGTGACAGCCGTTGAGAAGGAGCTTACATTTTCTTGAGGTTTATACTGACCTGTTTGATCTCGAAATGAATAAACAGAAACAGGAATGGCTCCTTTTGGTTTTGGCAATGCTTTTAGTTCAGCAAAGGTGTCTGTTAGTGTTATTTCTGTAGCAATTTGTTGTGCCGGAGGCAGTGTTGCTTTGAATGTTGAGCAAGCAGTCAAAAATACTAAAGAGAGTAGTAATGTTAGTATGCGTATCATTATCCGAACCTCGGCACTTCAATAATTGTGATAGTGCCATCAATTAAGTTGGTGATTTGCACCGTGATAGCATCAGATGAACTGGTGATTATTTGAATCTCATAGTCACCACTAACAAAGGTAGAGTCTTGGTTAAAGATACTCTCTTCAACATCATCACCAAAAGCGATATCAGTGATTTCACGGACCATTCTGTTTAGATAAGTTCGCTCTAAAGAATCCTGAAAATTTTCTGCGTAGCTTTTCTCATCAATAGGTGCTTTGTGTTTATTTTGAGCCTGAGCCTTAGATAAAAGCATGTTTGCGTTTAATGGATTACCGCCAAACGATGGATTAATGGGCTTGTAAACTAGCTCAGTAGCGAGCATTAATGGGGAGGTTAAAAATAAGGTCGCGAAAATTATTTTTTTCATTGTTATTACCATCCACTGGGTGCTAAATCTGGAGATGTTTGTTTAAAGCGTGCACGCGCAATTGCATCCATTGCCGCAAACATTGCGCTTTCTACTCTCTCTTTTAGAGGGCCGCCTCTACGTCCCATAAAAGTGACATAAATTAGTTCGTTATTAAGTAAAACTTCAAGTCGAGTTCCGGCGCGAGGAAGTACCGTTTCTTTAATTACAACATGAGTATCAGAGCTGTTAGGTAGGTCTAGCCACAATTGCGAAAAGCCATAGTAAAACTGATGACCAAAGCGACTGATGCTACGATCAAGCACTAAACCGTTAATTTCTACTTCATTAGCATCACAGCGTTGGAATACTGAAAAAAGCAAAATAATGGTTAAAGTTAAGTAGTTGATATTTTTCATAATCGCATCTAAGGAGGGGAGGGCCCCTCCTTATACTCTATTACTGTTGAATGACAGTTGCTGAATTGAAGTCACCAATCTGAGTAACTGATATAACGTTACCACTTCCCATGATAGACCCTTCAACTAGGTTACCTTCACCTACTTGGCTGATTGAAACAGAGTTTTCGTCTCCTGAAACAATAAAAGCACCCTCACTAATACCTGCAACTAAGTTAAAGTTACCTTCTTGCGCAATATCAATACTATTACCAAGACCCTCAATCATAAGATCAATTGCGTTAAGCTCTCCATTTTGAGCTAAATCAACTTGGTTATTCGAGCTTTCCATAATAGAGCTCAAGCTAAGGGTAGCTTCGTTAGCATAGCCATCTTGTGATATAACAATTTCATTCGCATTACTAGCAATGCTGGTATTTGGATAAGATGACTCAATTATTGCGGTATTTAGATCCCCTGTTTGCACCATTTCAATGTCATTATTTGAACCATTAAAGTTAACGGCATGAGCAATATTATCGCTTCCTACTTGAAGTGATATAAATTCGTTATTATTGCCGATAACCCCAAAGTAAGTGGTATTGTTATTGCCATTTTGAACAGACAACATGTCATTTTCGTCACCAATTAACTCCGTGGTTGCTATGTTGTCATCACCATATTGAATACTATCAACTTCGTTATCATTACCTGTGAACACACCTGAATTGAATTCGTTGTTATTTCCTCTTTGCTCAACTTCAATATTGTTTTCATTGCCGTTGATTGAATCAATGCTTACTTGGTTTTCATCACCATTTTGTTCAATACTGATTTCATTTTCATCACCATAGAGTTCAGTGATACTAATTTCATTGTAAGAGCCAATTTGCTCACTGGTAAGTTCATTCATGTTGCCAGTGATGTTGTTAACAGTGAGCTGGTTCCAAAAACCGTCTTGTTCTATTTCTATGGTATTTTCATCACCATAGATGGCATATAGTTTTGCTTCATGCCAAATACCATACTGCTCAGCAGTTACTTCATTAGCACTACCTTGCATGCTGTAGTTATAAAACCAATTTCCATCGCCATCTTGTGTTACAGTAATGTCATTTTCATCGCCATTTATGATATTGATTACTTCATTTGTAATACCAAAAAAACTTGCACCATTTTGAACTACTGAAAGCTGGTTGCTATCACCTATTACTTCAGTTAGAGCTCCATTTTGCTCACCATCTTGCGTATAAGACTGTTGGTTGTTATCACCGTAAGTTGTTACAAGAATAAGATTCCCATTACCCATTTGAACGGCATCGGTCTCATTGCCATCACCCGTGGTAATTATCTCAACTTGATTTGAATTACCTTGTTGTAATGTACTTGCTGCATTTCCTAAGCCTTGGATAGACGTTTGAGAAATGACGAGCAGGTTACCTTGTGCAGTAATACGCTCTACATTTGTCAACGCAGATGTTGAACTTGGTTTATCTGTATTTTGAGCATACGCAGCAGAAGATAAAGCCATTGCTATTGCGCAGGTTAAAATCGATTTAGATAGTTTCACGCTAATCTCCTTAATCAATAAAATATTTTTAGCCGCGATACACAAAGCGTTTTTACGAGGTTGCCGGCTTGTAATTTTGCTACTTAACAGGTGTGCGCGAATCCAAAATGTTTGTGCTATTTACTTGGTGGTGAAACACCAAAACTTCCGTGATTGCGTATGGCATCATTCGTATAGAAAAAAGAACCTTTGTTTGTATATCGAATACAGAGAAGCCCAAAAACGGCTGTGAAAATGGCTACTTCAAAACGTCGTTTCGCTTGTAGCGAATGAAAGAAGATAATTTCGCAACCGAGAGTATTAACTTTATGTTTACTTTACGAAGTGATAAATGGAATGTTTTTGTGATTTTTTTAATCTATTTAAGTCAATTGCTTAGGCTTACTTTTGCTTGGGACCTTTATGAAAATTGGATCTCGTACAAAAAAAGAATGAGAAAGATGACATGAGTTTCGGCAAGTTAAAGCTAACAAAAAAGCTTGAAACTCTAGATTTAATTTCATTTTAGATCACAAAAAAGAATGAAAATTTTAAGTTCTCTTCGTTTAGATTTGCGTATTTTTTAAACAGTCACTAAAAAGGTTTTGTTGCCACAAGATTGTGTATCGGTGTTTCAGAGAAGAAATACTCTACGCTGTGTTTTCACAGCGTCTGTTTATGGAATAGCACTATGAAAACAAAATTATCAGCTTTAACACTGGCTATTATTCCACTCCTTACGGTTGGTGCACATGCAAGCGCTCAGCCTAATAAACCGGCAAAAAGTGTGGATGAAAATAGCATATTGGTAGTATTCAAAAAAGGAACGTCTGCAGCAGTTCGAGCACAAGCACGCTCTTTAGTTAAAGCAAAAATAAGAGACTTAAATTCAGATGGTATCGATGACCGTTACAAACACATTTTGGGTGGTCGGTTAGCAAACTTTAAGCTTTCAGAAGTAAACCAAAAAGTTGCATTAGAAGCCTTATCTAAGCATCCAGCAGTAGAATATGCAGAGCCTGATTATCAGTTACGGGTATTAGGTATTCCTGATGATACTCGTTTTGCTGAACTTTGGGGGATGAATAACACTGGGCAAACAGGGGGAGTTGCTGATGCTGATATCGATGCAGTTGAAGCATGGGACATAACCACAGGTTCAAGTGAGATAATCGTTGGGGTTATTGATACTGGTGTAGATTATAATCATCCTGACTTACAAGCAAATATGTGGGTAAACCCTGGCGAGATAGCTGGGGATGGTATCGATAATGATGGTAATGGCTACATTGATGATGTTTATGGCATAAATGCGATTACAGGAAATGGTGATCCTATGGATGATCAGGGGCACGGATCGCATGTATCAGGTACGTTAGGTGCATCTGGTAATAATACGCAAGGAGTTGTGGGTGTAAATCATGAAGTATCTATCGCAGGTTGTAAGTTTTTGAGCTCAGCGGGAACGGGTTCTACGTCAGATGCAATTGAGTGTGTTGACTATTTTGTAGCCCTTAAAAATGCCGGTCATAATATTAGGGTAACGAATAATAGTTGGGGAGGAGGCGGCTACAGCCAAGCATTAGCTGATTCTATTACAGCCAGTGAAAATGCAGATATTTTATTTGTCGCAGCGGCAGGTAACGATGGCGTCGACAATGATGTAAACCCTCATTACCCATCTAGTTATGAACATGATTCAATTTTGGCAGTGGCAAATACAACGCATACAGATGAAATGGCCTGGGACTCGCAGTGGGGCTTAACAAGCGTTGATATGGGAGCGCCAGGTAGTGCAATTTTATCAACAGTACCTGGGGGCGGTTATGCTTCTTATTCTGGTACTTCAATGGCTACACCACATGTTGCTGGGGCTGCAGCACTCGTGCTATCAATTAATCCTAATTTAACAGCGCTAGAATTAAAACAGTTACTAATGAGTAGCGGTGATGCTAATGCAAATTTAGCTGGGTTGACAGTTGCTGGCACCCGTTTAAATGTTCATCAGGCACTACTCGATGCAGACCCTGAGCCTAGTTTTAGATTGTCTGTTGCACCACGGAATCAAGAAATTGTAGCAGGTGAGAATGCAAGCTACGAGTTGAGTATTGGCTCCATTGCACAATGGCAAGGTGTGGTTGAATTATCGGTAGACAGCCCTATTAGCGGTGCTGTGTTATCATCAAATACAGCTCAGCCCGGCGAGTCTGTTACTTTAACCGTTCCTACAACTGAACAAACCACATGGGGAGATTACAGTGTAGCTATAAACGCTGTATCGGGTGATTTGGAGCAACAAGAAGTTGTCGGATTATATGTATTGCCGCAAGGTTTAACCGAGTTTAGCTATCAAAATGACACCCCGATGGCTATTCCTGATACTAACTCACAGGGTATTACATCTACTATTACCATTAATGATGACATCACCGTTTTTGATACAAATACCTTTGTAGATATAACACATACTTGGATTGGCGATTTAATTGTTACCTTAACATCTCCATCAGGTACGATGGTAACCTTACATAATAGGTCGGGTGGTAGTGCTGATGACATCAATGAAACCTATAATTCGGCGGCTTTCAATGGTGAAGTTGCCACAGGTGACTGGACTCTCTTTGTGTCTGATAATGCCAGCTCTGATACAGGTACTCTCAATGCTTGGTCATTAAACTTAACTGGGATTGGAGAAGTCTCTCCTCAACCACCACAAGCTGGATTTACATTTACTGCAGATGGCTTAAATGTTCAGTTTTCAGATGCGAGTTCTGATGTAAATGGTGATATTGTCAGTTGGATGTGGGACTTTGGTGATGGCGCAACAAGCTCTGATGCTAGCCCAACTTATACTTATGCAGAATCAGGAACTTACTCTGTGGCCTTAACAGTGACCGATAGTGAAGGATATACCGATACTGTAACCCAACAACTGTCAGTGAGCTCTGATGTAATTGAACTTGAATTAGTGCGCGCCAATAAAACACGCCTTGGCTACATGCGTGTGCAGCTTGGTTGGGAAGGAAGTAGTGCCGATAGCGTTAACATTTATCGTAATGGCGAGCTGATCAGTACTACAGAAAATACGGGCAAATACCTAGATTTTGAACGTAGAGCAACAGAAAGCTCGTACTCTTATCAGGTTTGTCAATCGGCAGATGTATGCTCAAATGAAGTAACCGTTACATTTGATTAGTGTCTGTTAGCGGTTGTGTTGGTGTACATAGTTATAAAACCGCGCATTTTTGCGCGGTTTTATATGTTTATAGAGCTAAGTTTATTTACCATATGTAGGCAATCGCTTGAATAGATTTGAGCGCTTTTAAATACCCTTTTAGGGTAGTCAAAATCATTAATAATTAAATAAGTTATCTTCTATCAAGCTTGGCGAAATGCATTACGCCAATCTCTAGGTGATAAGCCAAATTGCTTGCGAAAGTGATGCCTTAAAGTAACAGCAGAGCCAAAACCACATTTTTCTGACAAGTGCTCTAATGATAAATCGGTTGCTTCTAGTAATTGCTGTGCATAGTTTAAACGCTGATTCAAAAGCCATTGTCCTAGGCTTTGCCCTGTAAGAGACTGAAAATGGCGGGTGAAGGTACGTCGGCTCATATGCATTTGTTTTGCAAGTTCATCTATTGTGTGTGTGGCACACAGATTTTTTTGTATTTGTTCAAGTAATGACGCTAAGCGCTCGTCTGCAACATTGTTTGGTACTGGTAAAGCGACGAACTGCGATTGCCCGCCTGTTCGATAGGGAGCTGTTACCATTACCCTTGCTATGGCATTGCTCTGCTTACTACCTAAGTACTGACGTACTAAGTGTAAACAGCAATCAATGGCTGCTGCGGTTCCTGCCGATGTATAAAGCTGGTTATGTTTAAGGTAAAGCACTTGATTGTTAAGCTTCACTTTAGGAAAACGTGCTTTGAAGTCATTGCTATAGGCCCAATGAGTGGTTGCTTCAATATTATCTAAAAGCCCAATGTGCGCTAACGCATAAGCTCCTAAGCAAAGTCCTACAATAATAGCGCCACGCTGATGCGCTGTTAGCAAGCTGGTTGTTAATTCTTTAGAGGGAATTGTTTCAGGGAATGGCCAAGACGGAATAATTATAATATCTGCCTGATCAAACTTTGAAATTGAGTGACGCGCTTGAATATCAAACCCCGAGCTTGAAGGCATTACAGCTTTACTTTCGCTGCACACTGCTAAGTTAAATTCTTTGATGCCTGCCGAGCGAGCACCCTCACCAAACACCATACATGGTGCTGCAAGATGAAATGGGCTGATATTTGGAAATGCTAATACAGCAACGTTCAAGGTAAAGCCTTATCAGATACTTTGGCCCAATATTATCGATAAATGGTATTTGGGTCACTGTTTGCTGCGTTAAAAATTAAGCAAACTGTGCCACAACACAACTCCAAAAGGTTCTCACAATGACAAATACAGCTTTATTGATTATCGATTTACAGAATGATTATTTTGCAGGTGGCGCATTTCCTCTATGGCAGGCTAAACAAGTAAAAGATCAGCTTGTTGAGGTAATAAAACAAGCAACAGAATGTGGCATTTTACCTATCCATATTCAACATATTGCTGAATCACGACAAGGCTTGGCTCCTTTTTTTAACCAAGATACGATAGGGGTCAATATTCATCCTGATATTTTAAAAGCAGCACCAGAAGCCCCTGTGGTTGTAAAACACTATGCAGATAGTTTTTATCAAACAAATCTCGATGATATTTTAAAGCAGCATGGTATTAAAAAACTTTTGATCGCAGGTATGATGACTCAAAACTGTGTGACTCATACGGCAATATCTGAGCAAGCAAAAGAATACGACGTGGAAGTCTTAACGGATGCGTGTACAACCGTTACTGAAATGCTTCACTTAATCGCTTTAAATGCCCTTGCCCCGCGAGTAAAGCTATTAGAGTCAAATCAAGCTTTGCTTAGTTTGCAAAGTAATTAATATTCGCAAAGGCTGAAATAACATCTTTGGCAAATGCAATGCGAGGATGCTTTAACGCGCCTTTGTTCCATACTAAGTAAATTATGTTTTCTGGGCCTACAGGGCCCAGTTGTACAAGTTCTCCAGCTTTTATCTGATCGCGGCATAGGTAATCAGGCAACACAGAGTAGCCAATACCTGAGCGAATAATATTGCTAATTGCACGAATGTCAGGGCAAATAGCTATCACATTTGAGTGGCATTTTGCGTTGAACACAGACTCAAAGTATTGCCTAATTAGAGGCAGCTCTTCATCATAAGCGACAACATTGTAGCTTGAGAGAAGGTCTGCGGTGATAGTGCTATCTTTAATTTCTCGTCCGTGAAGGCGGTTCATTACTAAAATAAGCTTTTCTCTATCAAGCACTAAGCTATCAAAAAGTGAAGGATCGGGTTCGGAGGCGGCAATAGCGATATCTGCTGCACCAGATTGCAAGGCATCAAAAATACTCACCTTATTACCAATATGCAGAACAAGGTTTACATTGCCAGATTGCAATAGGTTGGCGATTTGTGGCCCTGACACACTACTAATATATTCGGCAGGCCCTGCGATATTTACAGTGCCATATACGGCACTTGAGCGGGCGCGGATTGACATAATTTTTTGCTCTAAAATATCAATGTGACCAGACACTTGCAGTGCTAAATCGTGCGCAGCGGCGGTCGGAGTAACTCCGCGAGCTTTGCGTTCAAACAATGCTTTACCAACGACTGATTCCATGGCTTGAATATGGGCCGAAACCGAAGGTTGCGACAAACCGAGGTTAGCTGCTGCTTTTGTTATATTTTTGCAGCGATAAACTTCCACAAAGGTTTTTAGCTGTGTGAGGTAAGACATAAAATAGGCGAGCCATAAATTTTCTGATTGCTTCCCTTAATTTATCCGAATTCACACAAGCGCGCAAACAGCCTATTCTAGATGCATTCAAATAAGAGGATAAATCATGAACAAGGTTTTGCAGTGTTTAACATTCGTAGCAGCTTCGACTATGTCATTATTTGCTGTGGCAAGTGAAGGCGAGGTATTAGTCATTTTATCAAGCGAGACAACCATGGAACTTGCTGGTGGGCACAGCATTGAGACAGGTTATTACCTTAACGAGTTTGGTGTACCTGCAAAAGCTCTCGCAGATGCGGGCTATGAGCTTGTGTTAGCAACGCCAAAGGGGAATGCTCCGCAGGTTGATAAAAAATCAATCAGCGTAGATTACTTTGCTGGTGATGAGCAAAAAATGAGAGAGATCCAAAAATTTATTGCATCGTTACCCAATATTAATGATACCGCTAGTTTGAGAGAGATTTTGGCAGGCGGTTTGAGCCAATATGATGCAGTGTTTATCCCTGGTGGTCATGCTCCGTTGATTGATTTAGCAAACAACCCTGAAGTCGGTGAAATTTTGCGCCACTTTAATCAACACGGTAAACCTACGGCGGCAATTTGCCACGGCCCAATTACCTTATTATCGGCACAAACTGAGCCGAAGGCGTATTACAGTGCAATCCAAACTGGGCAGACGGCGTCAGCAAGTAATTGGATTTATGATGGCTATAAAATGACAATATTTTCTGATCCAGAAGAGCGAGTGTTTGAAAGCAGTTTAGAAGGTAAAAAGCTTAAGTTCTATCCGGCTATGGCAATGGATAACGCTGGTGGAAATATGGCATTTGCCAGCGAGTGGCAGCCTAACGTGGTTGTTGACCGCGAACTCATTACGGGGCAAAACCCATTTTCAGATACGTTGTTAGCTGAAAAACTATTAAAAATGTTAGCAAAGTAAATTTGTAAAAGTATTACCTATCAAAAATTTAGGAGGCAAATCGATGCTAAACTTTATTTATAAAAATCAAACAGAAATTTTATTTGGTAAAGGTCAAATTAGCGAAATTTCATCACGCTTACCAACCGATGCAAAGGTGTTGTTACTCTACGGTGGTGGCTCAATAAAGAAAAACGGCGTATACGACCAAGCTATGAGTGCACTAGCCGATGTTGACGTTATAGAGTTTGGTGGCGTTGAGCCAAACCCAACTTACGAAACACTGATGCAAGCGGTTACAACGGCAAAAGAGCACCATGTTAACTTTATTTTAGCTGTTGGTGGTGGCAGTGTTATTGATGGCGCTAAGTTTGTTGCTGCAGCCTATAACTATGCTGGGGAGCCGTGGGATATCCTTGTTAAAGGGGCAGAGTTTAGCAATCCTTTACCAATCGGTGCGGTATTAACCTTACCAGCAACAGGCTCTGAGAGTAATGGTAACTCAGTGGTAACTAAAAAAGAGACGTCACAAAAGCGCGCTTTTTCGTCACCAACAGTACAACCTGTTTTTGCTGTACTTGATCCTGAATACACGTTTTCGTTGCCTGCACGTCAGGTAAGTAATGGTGTGGTTGATGCGTTTGTTCACGTTATTGAGCAATACTTAACGTACCCTGTTAATGCACCATTACAAGACCGTTTTGCAGAAGGTATTTTGCAAACCTTGATTAGCGAAGGGCCAAAGGCGCTGAGCGAGCCACAAAATTACGATGTTAGAGCTAATGTGATGTGGTCGGCTACGATGGCACTGAATGGTTTAATTGGTCAAGGTGTACCGCAAGATTGGTCTACACATATGATTGGCCATGAATTAACGGCACTTTATAATCTTGATCATGCGCAAACCTTGGCGATTGTTCTACCTGCCTTAATGCATGTTCAAAAAGAGCAGAAATCAATTAAGATTCAGCAGCTTGGTGAAAGAGTGTTCGGACTAAATTATAGCGACGAAGCTGAGCAAATCGATAAAACGATTAAAGCTGTACAGGACTTCTTTGAGGCCATGACGGTGAAAACACGTCTAGCTGATTATGACCTTGACGAGCAAGCTATTGAGGCCGTTGTTGCTAATTTAGAGAAAAACGAGCTAACGAAATTAGGTGAGCATGGTGATATTGATTTAGAAAAGGTGAAATCAATCTTAGCATTAGCACTTTGAGTTAGTTAAAACTTAATATGAAAGGGCGTAATAGTGATTAACTGTTACGCCTTTTTTAATGTCTAAAGCCCAAGCAATAAGCAAAGTGGGCAATGGCAAAATAGTCTAGATGCCAGAGCGCATTGAGTCTTTGCTCCTAAAAACTGCATATTCACAGAAGCAGTGCCTTTAACTTCAGTACTACCTAAAGCAGCTTGCTGTGGCAGTTTTTAATAATGCTATTTATGTGTTTGATGATGCGGGGAACATAACAAAGGGTTGACCGTGAGGTTATTAATTTCAAAGCAATTAATTTCAATGTAAAAGTACGAGACGAGGAGCGAAAATAACGGGGTTTTGTATTGGTTGATGAGGGAATACGTTCGCTAAGTGAAGCAAGAATTGTGTTGTATTTTTTAGCAATTTTAACATGAAGGATACAATTACCTTGACCATGTGTTTCTGATAAGGGAAAATGCGCGGTTTTTAAATTAAAAATATAACTTAATACCAACATCTAAAGTGAACTCACCTCCAGCTATTGTTTAATCGAGAGCTAAAGCACTACCTTAAGGATAGGGAAATGACCAAACTAACATGTCTAGCGATGCTTTTACTTAGCACGCAAGCTATCAGTGCGACTAAAAGCACACCTGAATATAATCAATTTGGCGATGCGACTTATTCAAATTCGCAACCAATTAATTATGACGAATCTTATTTTACAAGTCGCGCACAACAAAATATAGCGCCGACTACTTCGTTGAGTAAAACCTTAGCGACATCAACTACATCAGAATTAGAAAACATAGAGCTTACCTCGGTGTTTCGCCGTTTTTCATTAAGTAATTCAACAGGTCTCAATGGTCTTTATGCTGTTGACTTGTTCGGTAACGGTAATAAGCAAATTATTTCGGTGCAACAAAACGATTTTAATATTATTGAGTATAAAGATAATCAATATTCAGTCGTTGAAGGTTTCGATTCTCAGGATTACATCACTGATAGTACATTGGTAAAAAGCATTGCTGATGATACATATTATTTAATACTTATGACGAGCAGTCAGATAGTAAAAATTAACTTACTAACAATGAAAGTCGAAAGTACTAAGAATGTAGTTTCTAGCCAATCAGTTACGGCAAGAGATATTAATAACGATGGTCAGGACGAGCTTATTGCTATTGCCAATAGCCAGATTTTAATACTAGACCAGTCAGACCTTTCTGTTATTTCAGAGCTTGAGTATTACGGTAACAAATTTGTTGTTGGTTCGTTTACCGAGCAAAATGTTCACGAATTAATGCTTGAAGATGGCAAGTTGTATCGTATCTCTGAAAATACAATAGATTATATAAAAACACTGAACAGCCAACTAACAGGTATCCATTTACAAAGTGTTGATACTAACCAAGATGGCTTAGATGAAGTCATTAATGGCCAAGGCTGGTATTCAATTGAGTTAATCAGTCCAAATACTGACAGTATTGTGTGGACAGCCAATAGTGATTTAGATATTTCAAAAATTATAGTTGCAGATATCAATAATGACGGTGCCCAAGAGCTAGTATATGGCGATGGTCAGTGGGGGCAAATTCATGCTTTGTCTTTAAGTTCTGGCGAGGAGTTTTGGCAAATCAATAACCCTGAACACAGTGTTTCAAGTATTTTGGTGGATGATTTTAATCTTGACGGCAAAACAGATATTGCATGGGGAGCGGGTTACACATCTTCAGGTGATGACGGGTTTTATATTCATACCGTTGAAGATAAGTCTATGCAATGGTCGCAAACGATCACTGTCTATTCACAATTTTTGCTAGGACTTGCTGATATTGACGGTAAAGGTGGAATTGATGTTATTTTTTCTGAGAATGGCACAAATAAGCTTCAAGTTATTGATATAGAAACAAAAGAGCAGGTGTTACCTAGCATTGCTTTGACCGATGGTTGGAATGACTACCAGTATGTGATTACTGCTGATTTATTCAATGATGGCAAAAACTATTTAATTGTTGCTGGCTCAGAAACTTACACTGGAAATATACAAGTATTTTCACCAGAAAATGGAAACTTACTGTATACAGTACCTTTTCAAAGTGGCGACCAAATTTCAACGATTGAAGCCAATGACATCAATAACGATGGTCTGTTAGAGCTGATTGTAGGTAACGGCGCATCACACACCGGCAGTGAAGGCTCTTATATACGAGTTTTTAATGGGCAAACGGGTGAGCTACTTAAGCAATCACCTCGCTTACAGAACTTTTGGGGTGGGGTTTCTGGCATAGTCGCAGGCATAGATACACAGCAAAGCAGTAAAGAATTATTTGCTTTAACAGGTAACCAATTAGTTAAATATAATTACACTGATAATAGTGTCACTAATTACTCTTTAAACGACAGTTTTAAGTCGCTAGAGGGTGTTGTTGTTGATGGTAAAAAAGCGCTTTATGTAGCCAATCAGTATGGCCTTTTATTCTCGTTTAAAGAATCAGGAGAAATGTCAGAAGTTGCGCAACTATGTGACAATTCATTAAACAATATAGTATCTACACGCGCAGGCTTCATCTTATTTAGTTGTGAAGATAAGTTTGGAGAGTACGACTTAATTAATGATGAACTACTTTATGAAGTAGCGCGTGCAAATCAACGCAGTTCTATTGTGAGTGCAACATACAATGGTGTGGACTATTCACTGCTTTCAGGAAAATCTATAGAGGTGTTCTCGAATGAAGCCGCAGCACCTTTAGCTACACCGCAAGATAGCGAGGTAACATCTCATGTGCTTGCAGCAATCGACGTTAATCTTAATTTGAGTGATATTGATTTTGTAGTGTTTGAAAATAGCCCTAGCCTTGGCCAATTAACGTTTATTGACCGCAAAACAGGGCAGTTCACATATACGCCTAACGGCACTGTAGGTGTTGATGAATTAGCGTTTTATACAGTAAAAGGTCGTTCACGTTCTGAGCTCGCAAAGTTCACAGCTACTTTAACAAATCAGGCGCCGGTCGTTGAAAACTCTACGATTAAAACACACTGGAATACACCCTTGATACTTAATTTGCCAGCCTCTGATGCAGATGATGAGCAACTTATTTTCACTGTAAAAAATGAGCCTCAACATGGTCATATTGAGTTACTTGATCAAAACATGGGTGAAATTAAATACACGCCGAGTGGTGAATCTTTACAGCCTGTTTCAATTACTTTTACCGCGCAAGATTCCCTTGAAGAGACGGCACTTGCCAATGTTGTTGTTGAATTAACAAATACCACACCAACAGCTACAGATTTAAGTTATGAAACTTATTACTCAACGGTAGTTAATGGTCGTTTTATTGGCAATGATGAAGATAGTGATGAGTTAGAATTTGAGCTAGTAACAAGCCCAAGTTCTGGCGAGCTTAGTTTTGATAAGGACACTGGCTTGTTTGTCTACGAGCCTGCGGGTGAGTCGACTTATGCTGTTAACTTTAGTTACCGAGCAAAAGACAGATTTGCTTCTTCAGAGGCTAAAACTGTCATGATTAACGTAGTTGGCAAAGCTGACAACTCAAGTTCTGATTCAGGTTCTGGTGGTAGCGTGTACTACTTAATATCTTTGCTGTTAGCCATGGTCGCGTTTAGACGTAAACTTAAGCTATAAGTAAAAATAGTTTATTTATGCTGTATCAATTAACGTGGTGCAGCATTTTTATGTCTGCTGTTAAATATTGGCATCACGAAAGATAAATAGTTCACAAAAAAAGCCTCCGTTAGGAGGCTTTGGCTTAGGTATATCACCTACAACAACATAATGAGTTAGAAGGTACCGCGAATACCTACGTAGTATTGGCGACCTGTAAAGTTGGTTGTCGCAATGATTGACTCATCGTTATTAAAGTAACGATCGAAGCGCTCATTGGTTAAGTTTGTCACATTGAATGTCAATGAGTAATTGTCATTGATTTTATATGACGAGCTTAAATCAAGCTGTTGGTAGTCGTTTACATGACGAGGGCCTGCGAAGAAACCAAATGATGGCTCAAGTAAGTATTTCTCACGATAGTTGTAAGATAAACGAACTGATGCTGGACCTTTTTCATAGTAACCAACTAAGTTATATACATTCTTCGATAGACCTGTGTAGCTGAATGTTTGACCTTCAAAGCCATCACCAAAGTTAGTGTCACTGTCTGTATAAGTGTAGTTTGCTAACATGCCTAGACCATCAAATGGAGCAGGTAAGAAATCAAACGTTGTTTGGAAACTTAACTCAGCACCAGAGATAGTTGCAGAAGCCGCATTTCGTGGACGGTCTACAGATGCCCAATCAATTCCAGCGATTGTTTCTGGCGCACTTGAATTAAATACGAAACCATCGATCTCTTTTTGGAATAATGCACCACTTAGAAGACCTGTGTCGTTGAAGTACCACTCAAGTGATAAATCGAATGAATCAGATTCAAACGGTTCAAGGGCCGGGTTACCAGCAGAACCTGTTAGAGTTGTAGTACTAAATGTAAAACGCGGTGAAAGCTGTGAAAGCGTTGGGCGTGTTACAGTTTTACTTGCACCAAAGCGTAAGTACACTTCGTCAGTTAATTCAGCATTTAAGCTTAAACTAGGTAAGACATTTGTGTAATTACTGCTCGTTGAGCTTGTTTCACCAACAACATCGTAGTCACCGGCACTGCGGATGATGATTTCTACAGGTAGTGCACCCGTTGCTTCTACATCAGTTTTGACTGCACGTACACCAACATTACCTTTTACTGGAATGTCTGCAACGTCAAAGGCCATGTTTGCTTTGATGTAAGCCGCGGCAATGTCTTCTTCAACTTTGAATGAGCTGATGCTATCAAACTGTCTTTCAACACCATACTTGTTGTGGAAATCAGTTGGGTCACCAATAACAAAGCTACGTATTACATTTGCATCTGGCGCTTCACCTAAGAAATCGTCAACAGGGAAATCAAGTAAGTTGATTGCAGATGTTGGTAGTACCGCAGGAACACCATTAGCACCTGTAAAGCTATTACCTACATATGCTTTGATCTCTTTTGCACGTTGTGTGTAACGTACACCAGCTTCAAGACTTGTGAAATAGTCATTGTCTAAGAAGTATTTGGCATCAAAAGCGAATGATAAAGACGTATCTTTTACATCACGGGCATTTGAAGTACCAAATGCAACACGGTAGTTGTCAGGATCATTCAGATCAGTGCCTGTAACATATAGATCAGGAATACCATTATCTGGATTACGTGCGTCATATACTACGTCTGCAAAGGCTTGTAGTAGTACGCTCTTCAGATCACGTGTTTGCTCGCCTTTTGAATAGCCGATATCAAAATCAAGTACCCAATCTTCATTTGGTGCCCAGTTCACGTGTGTACCAAGTGCTAGAGTATCTGATTCAAGTTTAGTTAATTCTGATACACTTCGGAATTGTGTTTGTGGTGCAACGGCATAAACAAGATTATCGTTTTCAACAACAGCTTCAGTAACTAAGAATGGGAAAATACCACCTACACCACGACCGTTAGGATCATTAATATCGGCAGCTACCCATTGACTTGGATCTTGTGGGCCACGGAATTGGAAACGAGCAGGCAGTTGCAGTGCTGTCTCATCAACATCGAATGTTGCATATAAACCATCGAATGTAATGTTCAACTCATCGCTTGGCTGAAATTCAATAACTGCATTTAAACCTGTACGAGTTCTCTCATCACCATAGTATTGAGTTAGTGGCTCAATTGGGTATAGAGAGTTAGGGTAATCGATACTACCATCGTTAGTACCACCTGGAACTGTGGCAAGATCAGGACGAATTTCAACACCGTCTCCTGTACCTGGGCCAAAGTTTACATTACCCCAAGAGAAGTATTCATCTTCACGCGTTTGACGTTCTGAATAGGTAACACCTACAAGTACACCAAACTTTTCATCGTCAGATTTCCAGTTCACGATACCTGACAAGCGAGGATCTGTTGAATCTGCAAGTTCACTGTAAACACCTTCGGCTGACCAAGCACCCGAAAAGCCTACTTCATCAGCATCAAGCGGTTTACGCGTTTTAATATCTGCGTTACCACCAATACCGCCTTCAAGTTGGTCTGCTGAAACGGTTTTATACACGTCCAGTTGTCCAATTAACTCAGAAGGAAGTACATCAAGAGAGAATTGACGGCCAATACTACGGCCAGACGATAACGAACGACCGTTTAGTGTTACCTGTGTAAAGTCAACTGGTAAGCCACGGATTTGTACATATTGACCACCAAGGCGACCATCTGTACTACCATTCGTGCCACCATTTGGGCTACCACGAGGACGGTCTATCGAAATACCCGGAACACGTTGCAGCGACTGCGCGACGTTTTCATCGGGAAATTTACCCATATCCTCAGCAGCAATTGAATCAAGAATTTTGTCCGAACCGCGTTTTGTCGCGATGGCTTCTTTCAAGCTCAATCTTACGCCGCTGACTGCAATTACTTCGATATCATCATTTTTAGCATCCTGTGCTTGTGTATTCTCCTCCGCCGCTACTGTGCTTCCCATTAGAGAGAGCGCTACAGATAAGGCTATTTGGCTTCTGGTGAATTTCATCATATTGACCCCCATCGCTCTAAGCGTATTGTTATCGTGAATGTTCAAATGTCCATTCAGTGATATATAAAGACTAAAATTCCGTCAACGCGCTTTAGTGATTACGTTGTTTAGATTTCTTAGTTAAAATTTTGCCAAGATTAATGCTTTATAAATGAAACAAGTTGGTTGCAAACCTGTTAACAAGACGTTTTCTGAATATTCCTGAAAAACGCTTTTTCACCAGAAAAACAGCACGTACCAAAAGACAAATAAGTATTTAAAAGTGGGGAGGTGAGGTAAGTGCATAATTAGTTGTGCATCCGTCAATTCTCGTCGTTAAAGCCCATTTTCTTTGAGATTAACAATGACGTGTCTTTAAGTTTTCTAATTACCTCATCAAAATTAGCATTACGAGATTCATCACGATACATAAGTATCGATGTTAATAATACGGCCACTGCATTATGGTAGTAATCAAATATAGGCACACCGATATCGTATACGCCTGTCAAAACAGGGCTCGGCATAGCTTCGTGGCCTTGCTCTTTTACCCTTAACCAAATATTTCGCAGTGCCATCAAATCAAGTGAAACCTCGGGGTGATTCTCTTGATATGCTTTAAGCATGCGCTCGCGATTATCATAAGATGCAAAAGCAAGTAACACATGACCAGCACAATTATCAGTGAGCGGGCCTCGCCCTCCGACTGGTAAGGTTAAGCAGTTACTGTTGGTGTCATAATCTTGGTGCGAAAGTATTAAACCGCCGCCATCGGAGTACACGACTAAATGACAAGATTGTTGAATTTCGCTACACAGCGTTTGAATGATCGGAAATGCAACGTTGTTTAAATGGTGGACTGGGGCGTACCGGTGGGTTAGTCGATATAGTTTTAGGGACAGTCTGTAAACACGTTCTTGCTGAAAAAACTCAAGATAATGTAAATCATTTAGTACTGCGACCATACGAAATATTTCAGCTTTAGATTTCCCTAATGAATCAGAAATTTGCGTAAGGTTAAGGCCTTCAGGAGTTTTTGCCAGTAATTCTATAATGGCCATGCCTTTCTCAAGAGCAGGTGCTTTATACTTGGTATCTTTCTCAGTCATTGGGTACGTCTAATCACTTATAAAAAGAGGTTGGTGGTCATACATAAGTGTAGACTTTTTGTTAACTTATGCACTTTTATATCGCTGAAAAAAGCGGTAAAAGTATGTGTATATCTCATCTATTTCGTTTTGGTCAATAAACCAATTCTTATTTTTATATAAAAATTATAGCGTTAAGCTGCCTATAAATTATTCATCAAACGTTTTTTAAACAACGTTTAGTCTCCATTGAACCAAAACATAGCTAGGCAATAGTTAACAGTCTGCTTTGTAAATTTCATGTTTTAAATGTGAATGTTTTGTATTTGAAACCCTGCTTGCGTTTAGTTTCATTAAAAAAATCTCATTCATGTCAAAGTCACAAGTGATTGACCTAGTAAGTCGTCCGTTACTAACGTAAGTAACAGTGCATCAGTTGCTAGGAATAAAATTGTGAAAGTAGGTATTTGTGGTTTAGGTGACCGTTTGAGTTATGTCGCCAAAGTTATGCATGAGCTAATCCCAAACTTTAATTTGGTCGCTTTTGCTGATCCGGAATCTGTAAAAGTTGAGTACATGGAGTCCCATGGTATTTCAATGCGATCTTATGATGATCTTGCGGATATGTTAGCTAATGAGCAGCTAGATATGTTGATGATTGGATCACCCAATCATATGCATTTAGAGCACCTTAGATTAGGAATTGAAGCAGGTTTACTGATTTTTGCAGAAAAGCCAATTGTCATGTCAGAGCAGCAAACCTATGACGTACTTGAACTTATCGCTAAGCATAATGCGTTCGATAAAATTCTGGTAGGCATGGTTTTACGCTATGCTCCTTTATACAAAGATTTAATTGCAGCAGTTTCTTCAAAGCTATTGGGTGACATTACAAGTATTGAAGCATCTGAGCATATTCCACCAGAACATGGTGCATTTTTTATGCGTGATTGGCGTAGACACCATGGTTTGTCTGGGGGCTTCTTACTTGAGAAATGTTGTCATGATCTTGATCTTTACCAAGGTCTTGTGAAGAGCCGTCCAAAAAAACTTGTTAGTTTTGGTGGTCGTAAAACATTTACGCCAGAAAACAAACACCTTGGTAAACACCCTGTTTATCATCAACGTAAGTCACGTTGGAATGGTATTGATGAAGTGTTTGATAACGACTCGGAGTTGGTGGATCACCAAACAGCGCTGATTGAGTATGAAAACGGCATAAATTTAAGTTTTCATACAAATTTGAACGTACCGAATGATTATCGTCACTTCAGTGTGTTTGGCACGATTGGTATGGCTGAAGGGGATTTTGTACGAAATTACTTTAAAGTACATGACTGTATTACCTCAGGCGCTCTTATCGATAAGTCATACATACATGATGATTCAGTTTCTATGCACTACGGTGCTGAAGAGGAAATGGCTGCCGATTGGATTGCTTACTTTGAAAATGGAACACCGTTACCAGTTTCAATTGTTGATGCTTTACAGGCTGGCTTAACGGCTATCAAGCTAGATGAAGCTCGCCAAACCGGCACAATTATAGACATGACTGAAACATGGAAAAAATTTGATAGCTACCTAAATAAAAATTAAAAGCATTGGGAGATTCACATGGTCTTAATTGATTGGTTAATAGTTGCGTTTTATGTAGTAGCAGCCGTTGTTATAGGGATGCTCTTTACAAAAAAGGCCAGTGAAAGTACGGCTGATTTTTTTGTTGCAGGTCGATCATTACCTTGGTACATCGCTGGCACATCCATGGTGGCAACGACGTTTTCGTCAGACACCCCCTTGTTTGTGGCAGGGGCCGTGCGTGAGCAGGGCATCTATGCAAACTGGATCTGGTGGGTTAGCGTAATCGGGGTAATTATCTCTGTATTTTTCTTTGCTAATTTATGGCGTCGCTCTAAAGCACTGACAGAGATTGAATTAATCTCACAGCGTTATGATAAGAGCTTAGCCACAGATTTTTTGCGTATATTCAAAGCGATATTTGATGGTGTATTTGTAAACTGCATCATTATTGCTTCGGTTACGTTAGCAATGTCAAAAATTATAGTGGTAATTTTAGGGCTCTCACCAGAGCCCTTATTTGCAATTCCTTTATTTGGCGACATTACTGCGACGACATTAATTCTTATAGTATTAGCGGTTGCTGCTGTTGTTTATACCGCTATGTCGGGTTTATATGGTGTTGTGTACACCGACCTAATTCAATTTGCGCTCGCTATCATTGGTTCGATGGTTTTAGCTGTTATCGTTTATGTTGATTTGCAAGATCATGGAGGTATCGTAGCTGCAGTTGAAGCGTCACCTGGCTTTAATAGTGATACGTTAAAAATGATCCCTGATTTTGAGTGGGATCTAAAAACAGCCACTTTCTTAATTTTGGTTTGCATAGGCTGGTTAAACTATGCCCCAGGGTTTGGCTTTTTCCTTCAGCGAACATTAGCTGCGCGAAGCGAAAAAGATGCCATGCTGAGCTTGTACTGGTTTGCGTTTTGTCACTTAGTATTGAGAAGTTGGCCGTGGATCATTGTGGGTGTGGCGTCATTAGTGTATTTCCCAGCGATCGCCGATGCCGAACAATCTTATCCTATGATGATTGATGAGTTTTTACCTGTAGGTTTAAAAGGCATTATGGTGGCGTCGTTACTTGCTGCCTTCATGAGTACTTTAGATACGCAGCTAAACTGGGGGTCGTCATACTTGGTCAACGATGTTTACGAGCCTTATTTAGTGAAAGGACGTGAAAAAGCGCATTATATTAAAGTTGCACGCATCAGCATGCTAGCACTAACTCTGTTTGCTCTAATAGTCACGACTCAGCTGGAGAGTATTTTGGGAGCCTATGAGTATATTACCGTTATCATTATTCCGATTTCAGTTGTATTAATAGCTCGTTGGTATTGGTGGCGCATTAACGTTTGGTCAGAAATAAGTGCACTTTTATCTGCAGTAATTGTAGGTAATGCAATGATGTATATTTTACCTGATGAAGGCGATGCTAAATGGTTTGCTGTTCGTATGCTGATAACCACATGCGCAACTTTGGTTATTAGCTTAATTGTGACATTGCTTACAACGAGCAAAACACCCAGCCCGAAAACAATTGAATTTTATAGCCGCCTTAAGATTCACGGTAGAGGATGGAAAAAAGTTAGAGACATCACAGGTATAGAGCCAATAGCAGCTGGAATTAAAGATAATGCTATTGCCTGTGTCGCGAGTATTATCTTTATTTATTCCCTACTGCTTGGCATAGGTAACGCCCTGTTTGAAGATTGGTCTACCTTTGGTTATTACTTAATATTCATAATTGCATCTGGTTGGGTGGTAAAAATTAAGATGCCAAAAGTAATAGCTTCATTAAGGCAAGAAGTATAACAAAAGAGTTTTTTAGTTGTGTCGCAAGCCATGCAGTGCTCTTGTAAAGAGCATTTGCATGGCTTTTTTTTGTTTAAAAAATAGATTTTAAACACTTCAGCATACTGTTTATTTATAGCCATTTTATATCTGAAACGTAATTATTTTTAATGTCTTACAGATAAAACATAGAGAGAATAGTGATGTGTAACTTTGTAATTTATTTGTTAATTAAAAGCGGTTGTGTAGACTCATATTATAGCCTTTAATCATCAGTGGTTTAGAAATAATGAATAATAAACTCCTCAAAGTCGTTCCAAGCATTGCTCTAGCTTTTGCTTCATTGAGCGCTTGCTCATCAGAGTTACCTAAAGAGGTTAGGTGGATGCAAGATGCCAAGTGGGGCATTAGCCATCATTATCTGGCAGGTGGGACGCTAGATAACGCTTGGTATCAAATTACCGATTATGATGAATGGAATAACTATGTAAATGGATTTGATGTTGACGCTTATGCACAAAAGGCAGAAAAACTAGGTTACAGGTATGTGATTTTTACCTTGACCCAGAATCGCGGTTATTTGTCTACAACCAGTGAGATATACGATTTACATTCACCTGCTTGTCCAAAGGTTGAGGTTGCTCCAGGTTGTAAAACTCAACTTAACTCGAATCAAGCTGATTACACCCCATCACGAGACCTTGTTTTGGATTTGGCGCTTGCACTTAAAGCAAAAGGCATCAAGCTAATTGCATATCTACCTTCTCATTTAGGAGATAGATGGACGGGCACAAAAGTGAAAGCGCCTTATCCAGATTGGTTTTTAAAAGGGTTTATTAGTGAGCGAGCAAAAAAATGGGGCGATAATATTGCTGGTTGGTGGTTTGATGGTTGGTACCAAGCTGATGAGTCAGAGCAAGAATTAGCTGCAAACAATGCTTACCCAGTTGCTGATAAGTTAGCTGAGTCAGTGCGAAGTGGTAATCCTAATGCTGTTATCACTATTAGTGATGGATTTGACTATAGCTTCATTCCAAATGACCCACAAAGTAACTACACCCAAGGTGAGCATAATGAGCTTCCGCCCATTCCTGAATCAGGCGAAGTGACAACAGCACTTGGCACTAAAGTGCAGTGGCATGGCTTTACATATACATCACTGGAAGACCCACTTTTTGGTGGTTGGGGTCAAGTAAAACGAAGCCTAAAATACAGCAATGAAGAAGTCGCCGAGCGGGTGAAAGCTATTTCGCAAGTCGGGGGCGTTACCACTTTAGATGTTGCGATTAATCCAAATGGCACTTGGTTAGTCGACCGCTTGGTGCAGATCCAAACAGTCGGTAATACAGTGGGTACAACGCAAGATACAACTTACTCAGGCCTTGAATTAGTCAACGATGATGATCCACGTATCCAATACAGTGAGAATGGGAACTGGCAATCTGTAAGCCAAACGAATACTGGAGAGTATAAGCAAGATATGCACATAACCGAAGTAAATGGAGCTTATTTTAGTTACCAGTTTACTGGCTCGAGTATTGTCTTTGCTACTTCAAAAGCTGCAAACCAAGGTGACGTAGAAGTGATCTTGGATGGTCAATCACAAGGGACGTATTCAATTTTTGACGGTAACAATTATCGACAAGTACAAAGCATTGTTTTTGAAAAGCATGACTTGGCAGCGGGGCCACATACTTTAACCGTTAAGAAAGTTTCGGGTGATGTTATGCCCGTTGATGTTGTGTTATCGAAAAAACCTGAAGAATATAAAGCCAAATCGCAATAGCGATACCTAAATCAAGGGTGGAGTGATGTCCCCCTTTTTATTCTAGAGCAAGCTTAGAGTCGTCTAAATTGTGCGTTTTTAAGCTTGCTTTTTCTTGTCTATATTGAGTTTACCTCTAAAAATCTGCTGCACCTTACATTTCCTTTTACCGTTTGCTAAAAATAATGCTATATTTGTGGTTCTTACAAAAGTAATAAAATAATACAAATAAAAATCAATGATCAGGTTTCAATATGACATTACACACTAATAGCCCGCTAGTAGAGCAACGTGCCGACCCGTTTGTGCATAAGCACAGCGACGGCTTTTATTATTTTACCGGTTCTGTACCCACCTATGATCGCATTGAACTTCGTAAGTCTGCGACTTTAGAGGGCTTAAAAGACGCTGAGACCTTTGATATTTGGTTTAAACACGACAGCGGCCCAATGAGCCGACATATTTGGGCACCTGAAATTCATTACCTCGATGGTAAGTGGTATATCTATTTTGCAGCCAGCGAAGAACAAGATATCTGGGCACTACGCCCGTATGTACTTGAGTGTAAGGGTCAAGATCCATTAAATGACGAATGGGTTGAGCTTGGCATGATGCAAGCAGCTGACGGCGATGAAAAGTCGTTCACTGATTTTTCTTTAGATGCCACCATTTTTGAAAATAACGGTAAGCGTTACTTTTGCTGGGCAGAGAAAACTGGTGGCCAATTTGCGGCATCAAATCTTTATTTAGCTGAAATGGAATCGCCAATTAAGCTAAAAACCGCACAGTTTATGCTAACAACCCCTGATTATGATTGGGAACGTGTCGACTTTTGGGTAAACGAAGGCCCAGCAGTGCTTAAAAATAACGGGAAAATCTTCATTGCTTTTTCTGCAAGCGCAACTGGTGCATGTTACTGCATGGGCTATATGGAAGCTGACGAAAACAGTGACTTGCTTGATCGTAATTCTTGGACTAAAACACGTATGCCAGTGCTTGAAACAAGTGTTGAAAAGAAAATTTTCGGCCCTGGTCATAACTGTTTTACTGTTGCTGAAGATGGAGAAACACCACTGTGTGTTTACCATGCCCGTGACTATGAGCACGCAGTAGGTGAGCCAAGTGTGGTGCCAAAAACAGATACGCGTCCACTTGAAGAGATTGTAAAAGATCCGCTTTACGATCCAAACCGCCACGCTCGTGTTCTGGAAGTTAAGTTCGACGAAAACGGCCGCCCGTTATTTGAATTGTATTAATTTACTGTAATGCAGATTAAAAGTATTAAGCCACCTATATAGGTGGCTTTTTTAGCTTTAAAGCTTGGTTAAGCGGTGATGGCAGGGTACCAGTTTGCCAGCGTCACCCCAAATAAGCCGATTAAAAATACGACAGATATTAACGCCATCAAAGATGCAGTAGCGAGAGTGATAGATGTATGGGGAGTTTGCTCTGCATAGCGGACAAGCTCAGCGATTAAAAGAGGAACTAAATAAGAGCAAAGGCTTACGGCAATCACTGCTGGCCCTGTGAAGGTCGCGGTATCAACGCCTAAGGTGCCAAATACTAAAAACCATGCAAATATCATTAATCTAAAAAACAACACACCATTAGCTGCAAGGTATAAGCGTATCGCCCAAGTTTTATGCGCGTTGAAGTCACGAGCCCGCGCAGTTTTAACCGCGAATATACTTGATACAATAACCACAAAGCCGCCAAACATCGTCAGTGCATGCATCAAGGTATTACCAACGGTGCCCCTTACTATCATTAAGTACATGCCCGCAAATGAAATACAGCAAGCTAAAACAACAAAGACACGGCCATTATAACGATGAAATGTTCTGTATTTTGCTCGCAATTTTTCAATGAGCTGTAAGCTTCCACCAAGGATCATCACGACTGCAAATAATACATGCACTGCATACATTAAATTCCCGGTAGCATCATTGGCAACATAGGCGGTGTTATTTAGTCGGTTCCAACCTGATAGGCCTGTTGTTAATCCTGTCATTCCATAACCAAGAATGAGGTAAACCACAAAGCAAATTTGTGCCATTAGCAGGCTAGTAAACCAAAGTTTTTTACTGTATTCGAGCGCCTTCAAAGGCGTGACTTTGCTATTTCTGTTAGACATAACCAATTCCATTACATTTTTCTAATACCGCAAATATAAAGGGCTAGAGCAAGATTTCTTCTCAAATTCGAAATTTGAGCAATGAAAAACTGTATTTATTTATGACTACTAAAACAGGGATTGACACATTCACTAACAAACTCTTTTTGCTATGTTGATTTTGAGACAGTAAACTTGTCTGATTGGTAAATAATTCATCAAACACCCAATTTAAGGTATGCCGAGTTATGCAAAATACTTCCCCTTATTACGTGCTCGTTTTTGTCTGTATGGGGCTAATGCTGCTAAATGGCATGAAAAAGGATAAGCAGCTCATTCATTATCTGTTTGCTGTATTTTGTGGCTCGCTTTGCATGGTTGGTGTGCAAAAAATCAGTGCACCAAGTATAGGTGTTTACAGCTATTTAATTGGCTTATTTACCTGTGCTACCTGTAATATGTCTTGGCTGATTTCACGTACTTTATTTCGTGAGCACAAACCTATTTCTACCGTACATATTGCAGTGGCAGGCGCGATTGCGGGGTTAATTATGTTCAACCAAACTTGGCATTATTTAGTAAGTATTGATGTGCAGGTTTTCCCTGATAGCCAATTTATGTGGCGATTAAAGCAAGGTATGGCCGAAATAACAGTGCTGCTATCTTCAAGTATTCTGGTGCTGTCTTTTTGGGAAGCATTACGAGGTTACAAAGATAAAACCGACACACAAAAGTTGCAGGCAAAAATTTTTGCTAGTTGCTACTTTTTAGCGGTATTTAATGCCAGCATTTTGCCTAAGTTTTTATTTAGTGAAAGCGAATTTCAACGCTTTGAGCCGCTTATAATTACCTCATCTGCGTTATTGATTGTACTTGCGATGCAGTTAGTGATGTTTTTGCAAAAACGTGCTCATAGTAGCGTGCCTGAATCAGTTGATACTGAAGTAGTGAACTCTGAAGATGCAAGCACAGCCCACAAACAAACTGAGTTGTCTGAAAATAAAGAGGTAGAGCCTGAGATTATCACGGGTATAGAAGCACTGATCAACAAGCAGCTTTACTTACAAAGTAATTTAAAA
Source organism: Pseudoalteromonas nanhaiensis (assembly GCF_051235485.1). Taxonomy (NCBI): domain Bacteria; kingdom Pseudomonadati; phylum Pseudomonadota; class Gammaproteobacteria; order Alteromonadales; family Pseudoalteromonadaceae; genus Pseudoalteromonas; species Pseudoalteromonas nanhaiensis. The sequence goes on from NZ_JBPNYQ010000023.1 coordinate 39,746, forward strand.
ATCTCTGATTTTGCACAAGTATTAGCAGTACCTGAGTACAAGATTAGCCGCGCTATTCGCCATCATTTTAAAGCCACTAATTTTAATTTATTTATAAATCAGTACCGAGTTCAATACGCACAAACGCTATTACTAAAAGATGAAGCAAGTCATTGGAGTATTCTTAGTATTGCATTGGAAAGTGGTTTTTCTTCGCTTGCTACCTTTAACCGTGTTTTTAAAAGCATTGTTGGGGTAAACCCTAATGAGTTTCGTAAGCAGAACAACTCATTAGTTGAACAACAAATCGTGGAGCTTACTGATTAGCGTTCACAGTGGTTTTTGAGTTAAATGCTCTGCAATGACCTCAAACATAGTTTGTACTTCTATAGGCTTGGCTATATAACCTTGCATCCCTGACTCTTTGGCTTTGGTGAGGTCGGCTTCCATGGTGTTGGCGGTCATGGCAATAATAGGGATATGGGCAAACTTTGGCTGCTCTTTAATTTTATTCGCTGCGGTATAACCATCCATTCTTGGCATTTGGCAGTCCATCAAAATACAATCGAATGTGTCTTTTTCGACAGCTTCAATGGCCGCAATACCATCTTCGGCAATATCAACAATAAAGCCATTTGAGCGCAGTATTTGTGATGCAATTTGTTGGTTAAGCGGATTGTCTTCAACTAATAAAATCCTTGAACCAGCGAGTTTTTTAAAACAGCTGGTATCAATTTTGTTTGTTTTCTTTTTCTCAATACCTAAGACGTGATCCAGTGATTTACATAAGTTAGCTTTGATAATTGGTTTTAATAAAATTTCATCAATATTTTTATCAAGCTTAGTTAAGCTACTTTTTACTTTTTGATTTTCAAATGAGGCAAGAATAATTATTTTCTTAATATTGATAGTAAGTTGTTTTTTTAGGTTATTGAGAAGGGAGCTGTGTTCATCATTAAAAATATGCCAATCAAGGAAAATAAAGTCATAGTCTTGGCAGGGATCTATGTTTAATAGTTTGTCATCATGATAAGAAATACTATCAACTTTTATGCCCAACTTTTCGAGTAATTTAAAAAGGTGCCTTTCTTTTACATGTTCTTGTTCAATTATTAGCGCACTTTTGTTTTTGTAATCGTTTGTATTATAGTTACTTTTTACAGCAGACTTACCAAAAGATGCGGTGAAGCTAAAGCAGCTGCCAGCATTTAGCTGGCTATCAACGTGAATATTGCCACCCATTAATTCAACTATTTTTTTACTGATCACTAAGCCAAGGCCTGTACCTCCAAATTTTCTTGTTGTTGAAATATCAGCTTGAGAAAATGGCTTAAATATCGTCTTGACCTGCTCCTCAGTCATACCAATCCCTTGATCAGTGACTTTAAATTCAATTTGAATATTCTCATCAGTTTGCGATACACATAAGAGTGTTAACTTAACATTTTTATTATTTGAAAATTTAATTGCATTACTAAGTAGGTTTAACAGTACCTGATTTAACCTTAACGTATCGCCAATGAGGTATTCGGGAATATTATCATCAATATCAAATATGACCTCAATGTTATGTTTTTCAATCAAGCTACTGGCTAAGTTAGCCAAAGTGGATAAAAGGTCATTAATATTGAAATCATTACTTTCTAATTCTAATTTATTCGCTTCGACTTTTGAAAAGTCTAAAATATCGTTAATGATCCCTAGTAAAGACTTAGCTGATAATTGAATTTTCTCAATGTAATCATATTGTTTGTCAGTTAACTCAGTATCTAAGGCAAGGTAAGCCATGCCTAATATAGCATTCATCGGAGTGCGAATTTCGTGGCTCATATTAGCTAGAAACATTGATTTTGCATTATTTGCAGTATCAGCAGCTATTTTGGCTTTGTTTAAGTCATCAGTGCGCTTGGCAACCTCTTGCTCTAGTGTTTCGGCTGCTTTTTTTAGAGTCATATTCGCTTCATATAACTCTAATGACTTCTGCTCAAGAAGCGCTTCAGCCTCTATTCTAGCTCGGCGCTCTCGCTCTAATCGACGTTTAAAAAGGTTCTCATCCACGCTAGATTACTTTTGTTAGGGTAAAAATGGCCGATTGATAATCAGGTTCAATCTCACTTTTAACGGTCAATGTTTCATTAAAATGTTCGCATGCTCCTTCGATTAACCCCTCAGCTAAACAAGCAAAAGGGTTATATGAGCGATAGAACATTTGCATTTGTGTATCACTAATACGTTGTGTCCAAAAGCTTGGCAGCTCTGCATCACTGTATAGCTTCTTGACTTCGATATGAACGTGACGGTCAATAGTATCAAGGAAGTCAAAGGTGTTACTGACGTTTTTGAAAAAATGTGGGAATAATACAAAGAAGCGACCTAACAGGTACTTACCATAGGCATGTACAAGCTCATCAACAGGCTTATCAATATGTTTACTTAGTGAAGTGACTAGCATGATCAATTCTTTATTATCATAGTTGCCCACACTCGTATAAGCACCATCAGTGAACAGTGAGTTTTCTGTGATTATTTTATCCACTAGTTCATATGAGAACTCATGTTCAACCATATCTATAAATTCAGTAAAAATAATACCTTTCATGCGTAAATCTAACGATTCCTCATAATAAGAGTTTAGATGTAAAAATTAGATTTACAATTTCATACGAGTAAGGGGCATCGTACTTTATCCTTTATTGACAGATTATTAGCTGACTAACAAGCAAACAGGCAAAAGGGGATTATACTGGTAGTGCTTAAGTTGTTCTTTTGTGGTTGGTGTACTGCTTTATGGTTATAGGAACGAGACTGAAAAAACGTTTACTTCTTGCTTTTACCTTTGCTTGCTTTGCTATTTTAGGTGCGCAGACCATTATTAGGCATTTTTGGATTTTGCCCTCTTTCGAGGCAATGGCTAAGCAAAACGACAAAATTGATATTCAACGAGTTCAATCACAACTACAACAAGAAATAGATGCTTTATCGAAAATGGTGTTCGACAGCTCGGCTTGGGACGTCATGTATAATGCAGCCAAAGAGCGCAATGCAGACTGGTTCAACAATGATTATATTATTGCAGATGCGCTTCAACGATTAGACGTTAATGGTTGGTATTTGTACGATACTGAAGCTGTAATTATTGCAGGAGGAAGCTTTGACAATGAGTACCAAGCCTATTCTCCAGTCATTCTTGAGACACCAAAACTACTGATAGATAATGATTTGATTGTTTTACCGAGTGATTTGAATAGTCAATCAGAGCCATTAATTTCTAAAGTTCACTTTATACAAATTGATAACAAGCCTGCATTAACTGTGTCTTATAATGTTACTAAGTCAGATGGATTGGGCGAACCGACCGGCTCTTTAATGTTGTGGAGTTTTATTGATGAAGCATTTATTGAGACTTTAACGCCCGGGCTTGCCGAGGATATTGGCTATTACGAAGGTGAGGAAGCACAACGTTACTCTGATTATTTAACCACAGTTTTTGGCAAAAAAAATACAGATTTTCAGCCGATCACTTACAATGATCAACTCTATATTGGTGTTGAAGATAAATATTCTAACCTTCTGTTTGTATTATCAATTCCTACCAGAGAACATACCTATGATAAAAATTTATTTGATAGTTCTTTGCTAACCGGATTAATGATATCTGGTTCTGTGTTTATATTGTTTTATCTTTACATTAATCAACAAGTTTTACGCCCCCTTAGTAAAGTGAAAGTGTCGGTATATTCGGCAATCAGTAACAACGATTTTAGTATCCGTGCTAATTACCATGGTGACAATGAATTACACCAGTTAGGACAAGGTATTAATGAACTGTTCTCATTAATTGAAACACAGCGCGCTGAACTGTTTGCACGCCATGCAAAACTTGAGCAAATCAGTAATACAGATGCAATGACTTTACTGGCAAATCGTCGAGCATTGGATAAGCATTTAGAAGATCTTGCTAATGATCCGCAATGTGAAGAGACCGCAGTATCATTTATCGTAGCTGATGTTGATCACTTCAAACTCTATAACGACTATTATGGCCATGAACAGGGTGATAGAGCGTTGTGTAAAGTGGCCAAAGTTTTAATGACTATAGCAGCGCCCGAGGATTATTTTGTAGCTCGATATGGCGGCGAAGAATTTGTAATGGTGCTTAGTAACACCGATGCAAAGAGAGCGCTTGGTGTTGCTGAGACACTTCGTAAAGCGGTAGAGTCTGCAGCTATTGTGCATGAAGGACGAAGTGACGTTAAGTTTGTTACTTTATCGATAGGTGTTGCCAGTAAGGCTGCTAATGAGGCGTTTGATTCAGATAGCTTGTTTAAAATAGCGGATGACGCGCTTTATAAAGCGAAAAAGCAAAGCCGCAACTGCTGTGTTGCAGGGTGAAGCTCAGCTATTGCTTTATAGCTGAGCTTCACGCTTTAAATTGCAACTAAGCTTTGCTCAAGCATGGCTTTAATTTGCTTAACAATTTTAGCTTCTGTTTCTGGTTCAAATTGTTGAATACGTGGGGTATGAATATGCCCTGTAGGGATGTCTGAATTAAGCTCATCACGAAGACGAATACTGCGGTACGAAATCTCATTAGATAAGTAGCCGCCACCGCCACCTTTAACCGCAATCGCACCTTCTAACTCTTTAAGTGATTTTGGCTCAAATGCTTTCTCTAGAGTCACAACTTTATGATTGTCGTTGATTGGGAATGGCCCTTTGGCTTGTTGCATTTGCTTAACTGGTAAGCTAAAAGTCACAAACTCATTGCCCGGAAGAGGGCGGTCGTTTAGGCTCGAAATTTTCGGTGCAGTGGCTGTGCCGCCATACACTATGTTGGCGTTATCGGGTGCCGTTACACTGCGGCGTTTACCCGGAAAGCGTTCAAGATCAAAGTCTTTGCTGCCCATACTGATAGTGGCAATCATATCGACATTGTTAAGCGCGTAATATGGCGCAAGTAATGATTCGATAATACCTTGGTCAAAGTCTTCGTAGCGTACTGGCACCATCACCGTATTGATCTCAGCGCTAATGCCATTGTAATTAATCACTTGGCCATCAAGTAATAATGCCGCAACACCTGATGGGTTACTTTGATTAATATTTCTATCTAAAAGGAACGGATCAAAACCTGTAATTAAAATGCGTTTGTCGGTTTTTTTACTGTAATCAAGGTCGGTGCGGCCACGACTGCCATTTTCAAGCATTGTTAATAACGCGGTTTGTTCACTATCGGTCATTGCAAACTGGGGTTTGCTGGTACGAATAATTTTGCTTGAAAGTAAACGCGCCCAGTACAGCTCTCGGTCGTCGAAGCTGTTGGTTTTAATGATACGTGCTTTGGCGTCGCGCCATAATTGTTTGGCGTAAGCATCAATAAGGTCACTTGCCTGCTGATAACTGGTGGCAGCTTGCCACTGCTTTTCAAAATGATTTACTTGATCAGAGAAAGTGCTCAACACTTTTGGCATTGCTTTGCTGGCTTTTTCAATACGCAGTTCTTCAACGGTTAAATTGGCTGCAAATGCAGTAAATGACGAGGCAATTAAGCCGGTGGCAAGTAAAACTTTTTTCATGATTATCCTATTTAGTTACAGCACGTTTAGTAGGCTTGCGTTAACTATCCTATGGATAAAAGCCGAGCGCAAATAAAATCGCTCAGTATCAAGTCTGTCTAGCACAGAAAGTGAAATAGTTGAGTGGCACTTTTCTAGCTGTCTTCGTTATATAGGAATTAACGCAAAATGAGCTTTGTTTGTTTAGTTTGAGAGTCTTTTAATAACTTGCGGTATTTTGCTGGCGTGATGTGCATTATTGCTTTGAATTCTTTGATTAAATGAGGCTGATCGGCAAAGCCACATTCTAGTGCAATATCTGCAAAGCTCATTTCGGGGTTATCTTTAATCGCTTGTTTAGCAAGTTTTACCCGGTATATTCGCTCAAAATACTTAGGGGTGACACCGCATTGATCCTTTACTTGCCTTTCAAGCTGGCGTTGACTGAGAGGGGCAAGTTGATAAGCGGTTTCAAGTGGTGTTAACTCAATAAGGTTACGAATTAAGTGTTTTGAGTGTTTGTTACTTTGGTTTATGTTTTTATTATTAGTAAAGTGGCGACTAATAAGCGCAACAAACGCTGCTAAGCTGGCGTTATCTTGCAGGCCTTCAGCTATGGCGCACAGTGAAGGCGTAGCAATCAGCGGATGGTCGTTTCTTTTTAGCTCTGGCAATACGGTTGGGTTAAAGCGAATACCACAAAATTGAGCACCTTTAGAAAAGCTGAGCTTAGAAGCATGAGTTGAGGTTTGTTGAAATGCATAGGGATGCGCAAGAGATTCATCATCCAATAAAACTTCACCTGTAACGGGAAAAATAACCCCAGTTGCACCATCACAAGCCAGCCATTGTTCACCTGCTAAGTGTGCTTTGGCATACCATATAGCCTGTATACTATCGGCAAGATTGCCCTCTGGGGTTTTTAGTTCTAGCGTTAAATGGTTATTCATTAAACTCCACAGTAGGCTTAAATATCTTCACTACACGATTCCAACTATTAATCGCGTTAATAGCAATGGTGAGTGCAACCAAGCCTGGCTCTGTAAATTGATTTTCTAGGGTCTGGTAGAAAGTATCATCAATGGTGTGTGCTTGTGTCAATTTTTCACACAATGCTAAGGCTAGTCGCTCGTGCTGTGAGTAAATTGGCATGTCTTGCCAAGCACTTAAAGCAATAATACGGTTGTTAGTTACACCGTACTCTCTGGCTTGTTTGGTATGCATAGCAATGCAATACGCGCATTGATTTAGCTGGGATACTCTTAATTTCACTAGCTCCCAAGTCGTTAAGCCGAAAGTTGCCTCGGCTGCTTGTTTAATTAACTGTTCTTGATCAATTAGATGTTTTGTTAATTGAGGTTGTAAAGCAAAATAATTGGCTCGGTTCATGGTGATTCCTAAGCTGTTTGAAGAGCAATAAGTGTAACGATGGCAATAGGCGAAATATTGCAAAAAAACGACATTTATGGTGGCAAATTTACGCACTGGTTCGCACCTTATTTTTAATCCTGCTATGCTACGCCCATTAGCAATCACTGAGTATTTGAGATGATTAACGATAACGATGTAATTGAAACATTAGACGAATTAGAAACGTTTTTACGCCTAGTTGAAAATGGCGGTTTAGGACTTGAGAATGTAACCGGTGTAGCCCTTGCAACCAACAATAGTGATGGCCGCCCATTTATCGCGGTACTTGATGATAAACATCAACTTTTACTTGGCCGTTACGTAAGCAATGATGTGTATGAAAACGGTAAAGATATGGTGCGTTACGGCACTAAAAAACCGCACTAATTAGCAAAGGCTTAATACTAAAAACGGGGCTAGTAGGCCCCATTTTTATTGGTACTCGGCAAGTTCTCTATGAATGCTCATTACCAATTCTCTAGGAATACATAATTGATTAGCCAGCGTATCTAAGTAGTGTTTAGAGATTGCTTGGCTTAAATCAATTGCGCTGGCACTAGCTGCATAGACTTCAATACCCATTTTTGCGTTTGGCACAGCGGCAACTAATTCTGATAGTTGCATTGGTTTTCTTAGCTCATCGAACAGCATGGCCTTTTCTTGCATAGACAATTGCATTGTTTCTACTTGTGCGAAAATTTTTTGTCTTTCCGTTTCATCAATGTGGCCATCAGCATAGGCGGCTGCAATCATAGCGCGCATGAGTAATAATTGCCCATCACTGTGATTATCGTCGATTGCATCAGTAAATGACTGCTCAGGCAGCGTAGCGGGGGTAAAATCAAAACCACTTGAACTCGTTTGCTGAACTGGAGCCGCTTTTTGTTCTGAGTATTGTTTATAGGCTTTCCAAGCAAGGCCACCAACAGCAGCAAGCGCACCATATTTTACGGCTTTTTTACTGCTCTTTTTAGTTTTTCCGCCCATTAAGCTCGTTAGTCCGCCGCCAGCAACACCTCCTAAAAAACCACTCAGCGCACCTGATTTATTTAAATTACCCACTAATTTTTGTAAGTCTTTCATTGTTCTCTCCTTGCATGTGTTTTCTCAGGTTAGGTGATTCGCGCCGAAAAGAAAATGTGAGAAGTGTTACAAAAAACAACAATGAATGAACCTACTGCTTATTTAACTGGGTTTTTAGTCTTAAAAAGGAGTTAAATACAAGCGTTTTAATTATGCTTTTCATTCTTTATTTTACGATAATCATAAAATAAAGTTTGACAATCATAAATCCATTGAGTGCTTTTTAGGCTATGAAAATACGAATCAACCTAGATATAGAATTGGCAAAGAACAAAATGCAGCTGAAGGAGCTATCTCAGCGCATTGGTATTTCTATGACCAATTTATCATTACTAAAAAACGGAAAAGTGAAAGCGATCCGCTTTAGTACCCTTGAAGCTATTTGTGAAGAGCTTAATTGCCAACCCGGCGATATTTTGGTGTACGAACGCGATAGCGAATAACTTTACAACGCAACAGGATTTTGGAGGGCATATGCTCAACCGTGACTATTTACTACCCGGCATAGCAGCGGGGTTACTTGCCATAATTTTTCCTATGTACTGGATTTCAGTATTTGGCGAAACACTTGTTGGCTTAGGCGAAGCGCTTAAGCTCGATTTGCAAAGCTTAAACTTTTCAGACCTTGTGTTTGTACTCATTGGTGCACTTGAAATCTATGTGTACCTGAGTTTACGCAAGGCACTAAAAGATATGTTCGATGTTGAAGGCGTTCGCATCTTGTTATGCGTGTTAGCCGTGCTGGTATTGGCTTTTCATGCCACTGTGTTATGCGATGTTTATCTTGCCGTTGCTGGCGATAAAGCATCGAGCGATGTGGTTGAAAGTATTTCAATTATTGCCATGGTGGTCTCGGCTGGGAGTTTAGGCTTGTATGCGCTAGTGGGTTTGATCACCGCCGCGTTATTACTGACAAAACACCATGGAATGTCGTCGTTGCTAACGGTGTTTTCTATTCTACTGTTACTGATGTGCATCTTACAGCTAACGGTTATTTTTGCTTATTTGAATGTGTTTTTATTCCCAGCAGCATTATTAATTTTAATGGTGTTCTTTATCAAAAAACCTGAACAAATCGAAGTAGTTTAAGGTCGCTTTGAGATACAAGGGATAGAGTATGGGCTGGTTTAAAACAATTTTGTTAACACTATTTTTGTCATCTGTTTGGGCTGCAATCTGTGTGTATGGTGGTGTTAGTGGTTGGTTTTTAAAACCCATCGCCGAAACGGGCAACACTGAGCAATTTATTGCCAACAGTCAGGCGCTGATTGCCAACAAACACGCAAACATCGCTTATGTTTTGATTGAAAATGGCCAAGTGGTTTTTCAAGATTACTCAAAAAGCAAAGATGAAATAACCGCCAATACTCTGTTCCCAGTGGCATCACTCAGTAAATTTATTACTGCCTATGGCGTGATGAGTCTGGCAGAGCAACAGCAAATTCGTTTAGATCACGCGATTAATGAGCAACTGACGGGTTGGCAGTTACCTGAATCAGAGTTTGATAATCAAACTGTTAGCATTGCACATCTGTTATCGCATACTGCGGGGCTTGGTGATGGTTTAGGCTTTGCTGATATTGAGCTAAATGAAACCGTACCAAGCTTGCTTGAGTCGCTAAACAAGCCGCTATCATCAACGGGTGTGCGTGAAATTAAAGTCACCAAGCCTGTGGGCGATTTTAAGTATTCTGGGGGCGGCTATTTGATGCTGGAGCTGCTGGTAGAAGAGAAAACCAATCAACACTTTGCAACTTGGATGAATGATAATGTCTTTAAGCCAGTCAATATGACTGATGCTAGTTACGATGTACTAACTGAGTTAGATAGCATCGCACCTGCTTATGATAAAAGCGGGCAAGCTGCTGGGCATTTTCAATACGCATCGGCAGCGGCAACAGGTTTACTGGCAAGTAGCCATGATTTCATAGCTTTAGTTAACGCATTAACATCACCTCAAAAAGGACAGTTAAGCTCACAAATGATCAGCTCCATGCGAGCGCCTTTGGCAATTAGCTTTGGGGCACCAATTTGGGGGCTAGGTACCATGCTTTATGCACCAACAGCATCGGGAGATTTTGTCTTTGGTCATGATGGCGCAAATGAGCCGGCAATAAATAGCACGCTTCGCATTAACCCCGATAACAATGATGCAATCATCGTACTTAGCAACGGTGGTGAACATATTGCATCAAAACTCGGTTATGAATGGACGCTTTGGCAAACCGGTTACCCTGACTTTTTAGCGTTTGATGTTGCCCTGCAAAGCGCTTTTGTACCTTGCTTAATAGGCCTTGGCATCATCTTCATAGGTATGATTATTGTGCGTTTCAAAAAACGAAATAAGTAAATGATGTAAGGTCTTAATTATTTTCTACTTTACCTTTTAATTCGTTGCATTGTCATTGTTCATTAACGTGAACAGCTATAGTATTTGTTTTAAATTGATTTATCAGGGTAGGGCAAATGTTACGTTTTTTTTCTATAGACCAAGGTGTGATCACAGAAACTGAGCCAGCTGCAGATACGCCTCTTGTTACTTCTATTAAAAATGCCCACTGGATTGACACGATAAATCCGACTGAAGAAGAGCGACAAGCGCTGGCAAGCACCCTTAATATCACCTTACCCGGTGCTGATGATGTTGAAGAAATCGAGGCATCTTCCCGTTGTTTTATCGACCACGAAGGCCTACATGTGCATGCGCTTTTTATGTCACCAAATGAAGGGCGCTTTAATACGGTGACAGTGGCTTGTTTGTTAAAAGACAACTGTTTGCTGACAATCCGCGATGATGAATTAGCCGATTTTCGTTTATTACGACTTCGCGCTCGTAAAGGGCAAGTGGCGTGTGATAATCCCAAGCAACTTTTAGTGACTCTGTTTGACCAAAAAGTCGAAAACCACGCTGATATGCTTGAAGATATGCATCACCAGTTAGAAAAACTCAGTGCCTATGTACTTGAAGAGGACGACTCAGATTTAGAAGAAGCCGTCAGCCGGATCTCGCGCCTTGAAGATAACAACGGTAAGGTGCGTTTATGTTTGATGGATACGCGCCGAAATATTTCGTTTTTACTGCGTCATTTAGGTGCACCAACTGAAGACCGCGAGTCACTACGTGAAATTGTACTCGATATTGATACCCTTATGTCTCACTGTACATTTTTGTTTGATAAGGTGAATTTCTTAATGGACTCGACTCAGGGTTTTATTAATATCGAACAAAACCAAATTATTAAAACCTTCTCAATTGCCTCTGTGGTGTTTTTACCTCCGACCGTCGTTGCCAGTATTTATGGGATGAATTTTAATAGCATGCCTGAGCTGCAATGGGCATGGGGTTACCCGTTTGCGATTGGCATCATGTTGCTGTCTGGCTTTGCACCTTATTTGTTCTTTAAACATAAAGGTTGGCTGTAGCAAAGCATAAAAAAGCCCAGCAAATGCTGGGCAAGGGGTCTTCGGATAGACCTAGGGGGTTTTAGCCTTTCAATTCGCCAGTAGACGATTCGATATGCGCACGAACAAACCATTGGAATTGTTCTAGATCAGCCAGTTGGCCGGTGATCATATCTTCAGAAACTGGGTCTAACTCAGCAAGCTTTTCGATAGCTGCACGGTGATCTTTATTAACGCCGTTATACACTTTATCAAGCGCTGTTAGATGGTCAGTGACTAAGCCTTTGCCAATTGAGTAGTCTTGCCAAGTGCGACGATCAACAATTGATTGCGGTGTGCCAACAGGTACGCCGCCCATGGTTGCAATTCGCTCTGCAATCGTATCAGTCATCTCTTGCACTGCGCTTACTTGTGGGTCTAGCATTTCGTGTACACCAATGAAGTTAGGACCAACAACATTCCAGTGAATGTGTTTTAAAGTGAGGTGTAAATCGATTAAAGCGACCATACGCTGGTCTAAAATTGCAATCGTGTCAGCTGCAGCTTGGTCTTTAACACCGGGTGCTGTAAATTCTGCGATTTTTGATGATGAATTACTCATTACTCCTCCGAGATTATCTATAAATTTCCTTTCGCTTTTAGTTTAAAAGCGCGCTTGATTAGGTTGAAGCAAACGTTGTGCCTAAAATGGTATTTTATTAACCAATTGAATTTAAAGGGTTAATTTTGTTTTGTTTTGAGGTGGAGTGGTTGTGATGAGGTATGAGTATGAAAACTCTGCACACCTTCTGTAAAAAATTCAGTGTGCAGATACAAATTTACGACTTAAGAAAGTAATGCCGCCGCTAAACGAACAAAGTCAGATGAGGTTAGAATTCCCACTAAGTTGTTATCTTTATCAACCACAGGCATGCAGCCATGACGATTTTCAACAAAAAACTTAGCAACTTCGTGTAGCGGCTGCTCTGGCGAGATACTGGTAAAATCAGTGGCCATAATATCAACCACTTTAGTTTGCTTTTCTTTGCGTTCAAGGGCGCTGGCGCTGTAATTCGCCATGATATTCATTACCTGAGCAATCATGATTTTTTGCGTTAACATGCCAACTAAACCACCGTGCTCATTGATCACTGGAATATGGCGGACATTTTTCTCTTTCATTAGATTATGAGCATCATGCAGGGTATTTTGCGCGCTAATGGCGAATGGGTCTGGCGTCATTAAATCACTAACTAGGTGTGTCATGGCTAAATCCTTACAATTAATCAAGCTGTGGTAAGTCTAGCGCTTATCGAGTTAATTGCACTTTAGTGAGATCAAAGTTTTAGTGATTAACTGTGCATGTACCTGCATTACTTTGCTGACAATAATGAAAGTCTAGATAGTAGTGAGACTTAGCTGGTCGCTCACCTTTTGTTAGGTATTGATACATCAATTCGGCAGACAGGCGTCCCATTTCAAATGGATTTTGACCAATATTAGCCGATGATAATCCTTGTTTTAATACTTCTAATTGCATTTGTTCTGTATCGGCAGAAACAATGACCACCTCTTTACTGGCAATACGTTGTTTCTGTTTAGCAATCACTTTTGCGTAGTTAGGATTAAATTGGGCAAAACCTGCTACAGCTAAAAATAGTGGTGGGTTTTCAATATTAAGTAGTTTGTCGAGCTGACCCAGTGATACTTCACGTTTTCCTAAACTATATAAAGGGCAGCGGTCAAACTCGCTCCAGCCATTTTCACCAGTTAAGCGTTTATCTTTTTGCCCTGATAACGCATAACGAACACCTTCAATGCGTTTGTTCAAATTAGGTGTTGTGGAATGTCCAGATTGAATACAGACTTGGTTAATTTCTTTGTCAGTGAATTTTTTTAGTTCGTTCCCTAAAGCCACACCATAATCAAAATTATTAGTACCCACATAGGCTAAACGATACTGCTGATCATCTTCGAGCAAATCAGAGTCAAAGGTAATTACAGGAATATTATTGTCTTTAAGCTTTTTTAAAGCGCGTTCAACAAGGTAATTAGAGTCTGTAGTAGCGATTAATAAACCACTAATGTTGTTTCTGCGCACGAGGTCGGTGATCACTAATACTTGCGTGCGGATATCTTGAAAGTCTTTAGGGCCATCGTAAATACATTCAAAATCGAGATGCTGTTTTGCAAATTGCTCACACCCTTTAAAGGCTTGCTGATAGAAGCTATCGTTTTTGGTTTTACCCACAACAGCAACAACATATTTAGCCTGAATCGGCAGGGCAAAAAGCCATAAGCTGGCACAAATAAACAACCAGTTTAATTTAAAATTTAATAATACTTTTAAAGACATAGCACTACATATTGCAATTTAAGTATAAGCACGCACTAATTATAGTGGTAGAGTTTGAATTTACAAGATTAATACAAAAGCATTTGCCCATTTAGTATATTTGGTTCTTTATTCTGGTTTTAGGTGTTGATTTCGACTCGATTACGGCCATTATTTTTCGCTTTATAAACCGCTTTGTCTGCGCGGTTCACTAAGCTTTCAAAGCTGTCATTTACTTGCCAGTTAGTTAATCCAAAACTAGCGGTAACCGATATACGATGCTCTTGAAAAGCTATTTGACTGGCTTCAATGGTTTTACGAAGACTGTCTAAAAATTGTCTTGCTGAGCTGATGTCGGCTGCAAAGAATAGCAGTAAGAATTCTTCACCACCAAGGCGGCAACATAAGTCTTCTTTTTTTAAATGGTGTTTCATTAAATCAGAGAACACTTCGAGTACTAGATCACCGCCATCGTGACCGTATCTATCATTAATTTGCTTGAAGTAATCAATATCAACAACGCAGGCATAAAGGCTAGAAGTTTGGTTCGGGCTGAATAATTGCTGTTGTTCGATAATAAATTGCAGTCCGCGGCGGTTATAAAGTCCGGTAAGCGGATCCTTTAAAGACAGCTCCAAATAACGTTTCTTTTCGTCAACTAATAGTGTCGTGATGAGTCCAAGACCTGTCATAACAAATACGGTTGCATGGGCAATTACAGTAAGTGAATAAAGGGTTGCTAAGTTGTGCTCATGGGTAATGATACTCAGTTGTGAAATGGGCACTAACAGTAAGATACATTGCGCCATCGACAACACAGTATTGCCTATATTTTTCTCACATACAGCACGCTTTGTTGTGTAGTAAATCAGTGCAGGTAGCACGCTTAATGTATAACAAGCTTCGACTAAGGCCAGTTGGTTAATATTTTGAGTAAGGATGGCAAATACAGAAAAAATAGCCCCATGAGCAATAATTATCTTATTAAATCGACAGGGTTCGTCGTGGTTATAAATAGATAATTGCAGCAATGTCATGGAGATCATATAAATCACCACACCAGAGCGAAAGCTCGGCGCAAGGTTGAATAGATCTTGGATCCAAAGCCATGCAAAGCCAATTACACCGAGGTAAAAGAATAGATTAAATAGGTAAATTGAGCGGTTATTAAAACTACTGCGCATCAGGCGCGTAGCTATAATGGAGCAGGTTACTACCGTAATAAGTAAGAAGACGAAAAAGCCGTGGTAAAAGTAATTCTCTACGTTACTAGCCATGAATCGCACTGAAAAGATCTAGATAAATAAATCTTAGCACAGGGTAAATTTCTCATCTTAAAATCTTAAAATACGACTGCCAAAGGCTATGTACGTAATACTTCCTAGCAAATCTTGCTCATTTAAAACAAACTAAACATCACTGAAGCGATTAATAGTATTGCCATTAAGTAGTTAAATGCTTTTAAGCGCTTTGGGCTGGCAAGCCAGTGTTGAAGCTTGTCGCCAAGTAGAGTCCACGAGCTGACGCATGGCAGGTTAATTAAACCAAATACGAGGCTTACTACTAACACTGAGGTGAGGTTTTTGTCTGGGGCATACAAGCTTACTGCACTTAATGCCATTGCCCATGCTTTTGGGTTCACCCATTGAAAAAGTGCAGCCTGAATAAAGGTAAACGGCTTACTTTCACTATTAGCTTTTTGTTGAGCGCTACTTGTGGCAATTTTAAACGCCAGATAGAGTAAGTAAGCAATACAAAACACTTTTAATATCAAGTAGCTTGGTGGAAATAAATCAAATAGTTGCATGATGCCAAGGCCCACTAAAACCAGCATCAACATAAAGCCAAGCGTCACGCCAAGTAGGTGTGGTGTGGTTCTTTTAAAGCCAAAGTTGGCACCTGAGCTCATCAACATTAAGTTATTCGGTCCAGGAGTAATTGATGACACCAAGGCAAATAACGCCAGGGCTGTTATAATTTCAAAACTCATTGCTATCTCTCCACTTTAATTTTATGCAATTATAAGTTGAATTGAGCGCAATTTTTGCGCTTAATGTTGTTATATGTATTCAAAGTTCACAACATAAAATGAAAAAAGATAAAATTAACGACAGAATATTGCATGAGCTTAAACGCAATGGTCGAATTGCCAATGCGGAGCTGGCAGATAAAGTGGGTTTATCGCCATCGGCATGCCTTCGTAGAGTGCAAGAATTAGAAAAACTTGGGGTTATTGCGGGGTATCGGGCGGTTATTAATAATCAGGCTGTGGGCCTAGGATTTATAGCTTATGTTGGGGTTGGTTTAAATGAGCACTCAACGGTATCTCAGCGAGCATTCGAGCAAGCCCTTGAGTTTATTGATGAAGTAAAAGAGTGCCACAATGTTACTGGCTCGTTTGAATATTTGCTGAGAGTCGAGACGGCAGATCTTAAGTCTTATAAAGCGTTTCATGCTGATGTGCTCGGCTCTATCCCACAAGTACGCACCATTACAACGCATGTAGTAATGGAATCACCCAAAGATGAACGTGCATAACGACAGAGTTTAAGCTTTTTAGTTGTTATTACTGATTTATAAAAACATATAGGCAGCAGTAAGCAGATACATAGCCATGTCTCAGTTACTGAATTTGCATCAAAACGTTAGCCGTCATTGGGACTACCATGTCGCCATCTTCAACTTTTATACGTAAGTTTTCAAAACGTGTGTTAAATGCAAGCGCCGTCTAGAAAGCACGTTTTACGCAAACTCTAAATCAATATTTTTTAATGCTGCACGGGTTCAATCACTAAAATCAAGCTTTATGACAATTTCGTGAAGATTGTGATAATGTAACTTTTTATCGTTTCTTTGCTTTATAATGCCATTTTATTTGTATGATAAACTTGGGTTTAGCTTGGAGTTAGTATGGTTTCACGTCGAGATTTTTTAGTAGGGGCGGGCACGTTAGCTTTTTTAGGATTATCAAAAAGTGCCATAGGAAAGGTGTCATTAGGTGATTTAAAAACAACGGCTGTCGGCTTTGGCCCGTTAATTCCTGATCCAGATAAATTGCTCGACTTACCTGAGGGCTTTAGTTATCAAGTAGTTTCAAGCCTAGGTGAGAAAATGTCTGATGGCTTTACTGTACCCGATAAAGCCGATGGCATGGGCTGTCTAGCGCTTGGTAATGACCGTGTTGCATTAGTGCGAAACCATGAGCTAAAGCCAAAAGACTTAGCGAAAGCTGAAGCAAGTATTGCCAATCATAAAACACCTCTGGCTTTTGATACTAACAGTGACGGTGTGGCGTTACCGGGTGGCACAAGTCATATCATTTATAACCTAAAAACCCATCAAAAAGAGCAAGAATACTTGTCATTGGTCGGCACTATTCGTAACTGTTCTGGCGGTATCACGCCATGGGGCACCTGGCTTACGTGCGAAGAAACCACCGATACTAAAGCCGATGGATTTAACCAAGACCATGGTTATATTTTTGAAGTACCCGCAAGTAGCAAAGGCTTAATTAAACCTGAGCCGTTAAAAGCCATGGGTCGATTTAACCACGAAGCGGCTGCCGTTGATCCGCGCACAGGCATTGTTTATTTAACTGAAGACAAGGGTGATAGCGTCTTTTATCGCTTTATTCCAAAAGAGTATGGCAAGCTGCATAAAGGCGGGCAACTACAGGCTATGGTGGTAAAAGGTCAGCCACAATTCGATAGCCGTAACTGGAACAATAAAGCCATGAGGCTACATCAAGAGCTTGAGGTTGAGTGGGTAAATCTAGATAACCCAGAAAGCCCGAAAGACGACTTACGATTACGTGGATACAAGCAAGGCGCGGCACTGTTTGCTCGCGGTGAAGGTATTCATTGGGGTGATAAAGAGCTTTATTTTTGCTGTACCAATGGTGGTAAAAAACAACTTGGTCAGGTTATGAAATATCAACCATCAGAATTTGAAGGCACCGATAAAGAAGCACAGCAACCCGGTAAAATCTCGTTGTTTGTAGAAAGTACCAGTAAAACCCTCTACAACTTTGGCGATAACCTAACCGTGTCACCTAATGGGCATTTAATTGTCTGTGAAGACCAATACACCGATGTGGTTGATAACCATCTTCGTGGTGTTACACCTCAAGGCCAAGTTTATAATTTTGCCCGTTTGGTTGCGCAAACCGAGCTGGCAGGTGCCTGTTTTTCACCGGATGGAAGCACCTTGTTTGTAAATGTTTACTCACCTTCTAAAACCCTAGCTATAACAGGCCCATGGCACCAGTTTAGTGTTTAATTCTGTAGGCACTCTTTTATGAGTGCCTCAATTTACTGGAAGCTGTTAATATAGTTGGTCCGCATAGCCATGAATTCTAATTATTCTTACAGTTCACTTTATTAGCATGCTTGGCAATCCACTTAGTCATTTTTTTCATTAAAGCGGGTGGAAAATCATGGCCCATTCCAGGCACAACTTTTAACTTACTGCGCTTTATTAACAGTGCGGTGTTGATACCCGCAGACAGTGGCATAACAGGATCAGCGCTGCCATGAATTACTAATGTGGGGGCTTTAATCTTTTTTAGTAATTGCTCGCGATAAGGCGTTGCGGCAATGGCTGCAAGCTGACGTTTAAAGCCTGTTTGATTCGTGTGGGCCCGCTCAATATAGCGTTCTGCGTTGGCGTATAAAGCGTGTTCATCTTGTGGGTAAGCTGGGCTACCAATGAGTTGGTTGAGCCTAACATTGTAATCAATCGCGGCTTCTTTATTACTGCTTCGGGGGCGTATTTTAGCGAGCTTTACTAGCAGATTAATGTTTGAACCCGAAAACGATAACGGCGAGCTACTCGACATAATTGAAGTTAAGCTCAGTACACGTTTTTTATACTTTGCCGCGGCAATTTGCGCAATCATGCCACCCATCGAAGCCCCCACTAAGTGCGCTTTTTTGATAGCAAGTGCATCCATTAATTCTTTTACATCGCGAGCCATGTCATCAAGCGAATAGGGCAGCTTTGAGCGAATGGGTAATCGGCGGCTAAGCCAATGCTTTACGAGACTCGGCTTGCCTAACTCATCTAACGATGAGGACAGCCCTGCATCACGATTATCAAAACGAATAACCCGAAAGCCTTTTTCGACCAAGCCAAAATATAGCGACTCTGGCCAAACGGTAAATTGAGCACCTAAGCCAATAATTAAAATGATCACCGGCGCATTTTTATCGCCTTCATCTTGATAACTAATACAGATACCGCTGGCTGTAAGGATATGTTCCATAGACTGACAAATAAGCTTACGCAGGTATCATCAGCTTAGTGTGTGAAGTTGGCAGTTTAGTGACAGAAAGAAGAATAGACAGCATATGGCTACATGCTGTCTATTGTCAGGGAGTTTTCTTAGAAGTAAGCGGTAACGCCAATCCAGAAGTTACGGCCTTTATCTTTAACGTTGTAGTCGTCTGTGAATGTGACTTCACTAATTACACCACGACCTGTTAGGTATTCATACTCACCATCGCCATTTAGGTCGGTATAGCTAGTGCTATATGAGGTGAAATCTTCGTCTAATAGGTTGTTTACGCGGGCATTGATTTGCACGTACTCATTTACATAAAACTGCGCACCTAAATTAAGTAGGTTGTAATTTTTGTAGTACAGCGCTTTGTCGTGCACGTTATCCCAGCCGCGGTAACGGTCTGAACGATATACACCTTGTAGGTATAGGTTCATAAAGTCAGTCGCTTCCCAGTTTAGAGTAAGGTTTGCCATGTGCTCAGCGGAGTTCGTTAGTGGCTGACCTTGCTCTGGGCCGCTCTTTTGTTCGCTATCAGTCCAGGAGTAGTTACCGTTAACAGACACTGTTTTGGTGATAGTATATTGGCCTGCAATTTCAACACCTTGTAGGTCTACTTCGTCGATATTGATTTTTTGGCTATAGCTATCGTAGCCAAGTTGATCGTACTGACCTAAGTTCACACAAGGGCGTACATCGTTAGTTTGCTCACAGCTTAAAATAGTGTCGCCGCTGGCAATTTTGTCTTCAAACTTGGTGTTGTAGTAAGTCACATTGATGTTGTGATCGCCATCAAGCGAAGTCCAGTAAAGGGCGATTTCAGAGTTCACACTGGTTTCTGGTTGTAAGTCTGGGTTACCCGCAAACGGGCTTGTGCCTTGACCGCCAAATCCGGTAATACCGTCATAAAGATCAGTGGTTTGTGGTGTTTTATAACCCGTACTTACACCCCCTTTTAGCGTCCAAGTGTCGGAGAGGTTATAGACACCGTAAACGCGCGGTGATACTTGGCTGCCAAATACATCATGATCATCGTAACGAGCACCTAATGTAAAGGTAAAGTTGTCGGTTGCCATCCAGTTATCTTCGGCAAAGATTGAGTACATGTATTGCTCTTGTACTTTACCTGCTTGGTCACTTTCAAGACCAAATACACCGTCTTTTAACTCGCCATCAATTAACTGACCACCAATTGCTAGATTATGGCTACCAAAGCTGCCTGTGATAGGAATATCAAAGCGTAAGTCATAAGTATATTGGCTGCTTTCTAGTGGGCGAGCAGGGCGTGGTAGGAAAGTTTCTTCAGCTAAGTCTTTACGTGCTTGCTCGTCCATTCCTTCGTATTCGCCAGTACCATCGTACATCGCTTGCAGCTTCAATCGCTCGCTTACACTTAGCGGTAAAGTACGGCCATGATTTTGCGTATCAACATAAGAAACCGAGGCCTTCAACGTTGCCCAATCAAGCTCGCCATCGTAGCTGAATGACCACCATTCACGATCAAACTCTTGGTCTGCTGCATAACCTGCACGCGGGTTTACTTGGCCGCGGCGGTCTTGCCAAATTGATTCAATATTATCTTTAGTGCCAAGTGGGTAAGTAATGGTGCCTGATTCAATGTCGTAGCTTGGCGTGTTGTCGTAAACTTGGCTTGAGTTATCATAATCAAAACGTAAATGATGAGACTCAAACGGAGTATAAGTTAACGTAAAGCCATACTGCTCGTTGGTGTTATCAACGGTACGACCACCACTCCCAAAGCCTAATGAACGAACATGTACAACACCATTTGGATCGGTTGCTGGTTCAAATGTTGGCGATGATGCTTGTTGCTCGTAAACACTGCCGCGTACACCTAAACTTAAAACGTCTTTGATAAGCGGACCCATCACACTAAAGTCAGTGGTAATGTCATCACCAAAATCATCGTTTTGTTGTAATGAACGGCTAAAAGATACTGCACCACTCCAGCTGTCTGTGTGCTTTTTAGTGATGATATTGATTACACCACCCAGCGCATCTGCACCATAAAGCGTTGATGCAGGGCCGCGAATAACTTCAACACGCTCAATGGCATCAACTGGTGGTACGTGGTTAAACGCGTTGCCACCAAAATTATTTGGATAAATATCGCCATGGTTATTTTGGCGTTTACCATCAATGAGTAACAGGGTGTATTCACCTGTTAAACCACGCATACTCACACTGCCTTGGCCGGTTTTATCACGAGTTGTGCCAATGTCGATACCTTCTAAATACTGAACAGCATCAAGCACTGAGGTGAAGGCATGAGACTTAATATCTTCATTGGTGATAATTGAAATACTTGCAGGTGCTTCGGTAACTTTTTGCTCAAAGCCTGTTGCAGTAATCACTAAACGTTCCATATCTTGTTTAGGCTTAGCGTCATCAGCAAAGGCTGAAAAATGTGTTGCTATGGCAAGCGCCAGTAAGCTTGGTTTTATTGATTTCATTGTAGGTTTCCAGTTCTTTATGTTGATTTTCCCTTTGAGGAACGGTGCGTATGGTACAGAAATTAAAAATACAATCAATAATTATTCGTATTTAGATTTTTTAGGCTTTAACTCATTAAATAATATTTTTAGTTGAGTTGTTTTGGTTCTTAGCTAATTAATGCGGTGTTACAAATGAGCTGTAGATTAAATACTCTTAGCAGAGGTTATTGAGGTATATTGTTTTAACCATCACAATTAAAATTTTAGTAATGAATTCAGATATCTCTTTAGCGCGCTTTAAGCAGTTTCCTGTGCTTATGTGGATCTTCTTATTTGGCTCGTTTATTACCCGTGGCAGCTATTACATGGTGTGGCCATTTCTTGCGGTGATCTTGTATGAAAAGTTTGCTTTATCGGCGACAGAAGTTGGTTTGGTACTTACCAGTGCAGCCGTGATTTCTGTGTTCACCAGTTTTATTGGCAGTAGCCTCTCAGATAAAGTGGGCCGGCATACGCTGATGTACATTACCGGCGTGTTGTATATTATTTCTTTCTCGCTGTTGGCTGAGGTAGAAACCGTGGCCGGTTATGTGATTGTGATGACCTTATGCTCGATAGCAACCGCACTTTGGCGACCATTAACCAGTGCGGCGATTGGCGATATTATTGATGATGCACAAACTCGCGAGCTGGCCATGCAGTCGCTGTATTTTATTGTAAATGTGGGCTGTGCGGTGGGGCCATTAGCTGGAGTATGGCTAGGTTTAACAGGTGAGCAGTCGAGCTTTTATATTACCGCAGCAGCATTTGCTATTTTATTGGTGCTACTTGTTTGGGGCTTTAATTTTAGTGATAAAGCTGCAAAAAATACTGCCGCAATTGACGAGCCCGAAGAGAAAAAGCCAGCTGTACAGGGCAAGCAAATCTTACGTATTTTATTTGCCGATAAACTGCTGCAATGTTTAATTTTAGCCAATATTTTGTGCATGTTTATTTATGCGCAAATGGATAGTTCACTCATACAATACCTCACTCGTGCAGAGGCACCCGACCTACTTGCATTGATTTCTGCGCTGATATTTACCAATGCGTTAGTGATCATTTCAAGCCAATTTTTGCTGTTAAAAATGATGGCACGATTTAACTTAACGGTGCGAATTCAAATTG
Source organism: Pseudoalteromonas nanhaiensis (assembly GCF_051235485.1). Taxonomy (NCBI): domain Bacteria; kingdom Pseudomonadati; phylum Pseudomonadota; class Gammaproteobacteria; order Alteromonadales; family Pseudoalteromonadaceae; genus Pseudoalteromonas; species Pseudoalteromonas nanhaiensis. Next base: position 62,390 of record NZ_JBPNYQ010000023.1, read on the forward strand.
GTTTAGTGCTATTAATGGTGTCGCAGTTTTGGCTAGCACTTAATCCGATCGATTTATTTTGGGGCTGGATTGGTGCAATAGTGGTGATGAGTTTGGCCGAAACCATTTTATTTCCGACGATGAACGTGCACCTCGATAGGCTCGCGCCATCTCATCTTCGTGGTGCGTACTTTGGTGCGGCTTCGTTTTATGATTTAGGATTTGCTTTAGCACCACTCGGTGGTGGTTTAATTTTAGATTATTACGATGGCCCAACCTTGTTTTTTGTAGCGGGAGGGCTTTGCCTTGTGGTGATTTACTTATACGCCATACTCGAAAAGCTACCCAGACCAGATTTTGCAAACTCATTATCAAAGTAAATTTATAACGTGAAATTGCACAACAGCTGCTACCTTTATAACTCACACATTTAACGTTGAGGTGTAACATGGCTGTTTCTGCAATCCCAAAAGGTTTCCATGCGGTAACCCCGTATTTGGTTATTGAAGGTGCCACTAAGGCGATAGAGTTCTACAAACAAGCTTTTGCTGCTGAACTTGTAATGCAAATGCCTCTGCCTGATGGTGGAGTGGCGCATGCTGAAATAAAAATAGCCGACTCTCATATTATGCTTTCTGATAATTGCCCTGATGTGCAATTTAAGTCGCCGCAACAACTTGGCGGTACACCGGTGAGCATTATGCTGTATGTTGAAGATGTCGATGCTGTTTTTGCTAAAGCTTTGTCGCTTGGCGCGAAAGAGCTGCGCCCCGTGCATGACCAATTTTATGGCGACAGATCAGGGACTTTAGAAGACCCTTTTGGCCATATATGGACTATAGGCACACACAAAGAAGACCTCAGTCAGCAAGAGCTGATGCAGCGTATGAGCGAGCTTATGAGTAAAGAGCAAGATGCTTAAAAAGTTGTTTCAACCGACATTCCTATTTGCCATGAATCAACCTCTTGGTAACTGCCAAGTGGCGTACTAAAGTCGATATGGATAACATTATCGTTACTTGAGCGCGATGAATATAGGCGAATACCCACACCCGCACTGGTTAGCATTGAATCTGAAATATTCGCAGTTTCAGTGCTGCCAAATGCCTGCCCAACATCAACAAAGCCAACAAAGCCTACATCTACGAACTGATACAAATTAATATTAGGGTACATTCTTAGCTCAGCCGTTGCTTGTACGCTTGAAGTACCATGTTGGTAACTTTCTGGGAAGCCACGCATACCTTCTTCACCGCCAACAGCCAGTGGTTTGTCAGCAAATTCATGGTTTTGCCAATGACCATTTACATGCGCATAAAAAGCAAATGAGTCTGACCAGCGATAGTTCATTTGTGCTTTTGAATAAAGCGCTAAACGGTCATCAAGCTCAGTTCCGACATTGCCTTTTATTCCAGCGGCAAATCGATACAAGGCGTTATTGTTAAACCACGCTTTGGTAAGATTTGTATCAAATAAAAAGCCTTGGCCAAAATTTACGGTATCGATGGCAAACTTTGAATTTAGCTCCCAACCGAGGTTAACGTCTTCGTTGTGGTTTATTAGGTCAATATCGTGCAATACGGCGTAATTGTCCTCTATCCAATGTAATCCTACCCAAGGCGCTGCAATGGTGTAATCGTTAAGGCCTGCAAGCAAAGGCTCTGTTTCAAAAGGTCGGTAACTGACATCTTGGTAGTCAATCCCAGCAAGCCAGTGGAAGGTTTGCTGGCTGTCTTGCGATAAAATTCCGCCGTAAGCAAACTGGGCGATTAATTCATCAGTAAAAAACTCTGAACGAGTCATGCCATTTTGATAGATATAACTTTTTTGCTTTTGAGATTGTGCAAAGTAGCGCATTAGGGCGTCACTACTGCGTTGATAAAAAGGCTGATGATAATCCACTAAAAAGACTTGCCCGTCATCGTAATCATCAGCTTGTAAAGTGAGAGTTGCATGAGGTTGCCAAGGCACTGGCATCTGCAGTACTGAGTGGTAGCCAGAGCGTTCATGATCTGATTTATACTTTAATGATGCGCGAATACCGTACCCTAAAAAGTTTTCTTCTTTAAAGCCTAAGCTGTACTTATTATTGCCGCTACTACGCCCAAAATTAATGGTTGGTAATAAACTCCAGGTATCCCAGGTATCGATTTGCACCACGCGTGGCTCATCTTCAAGGCAGTCGTTTGTATAGCTAATTTTGGCATCTCTTAAGTATTTTTTGCCGCGTAGGATGCGCTCTGCTTCTTGAAGCTGACGTTCGCTAACTTGGTCGCCTTCTTTAAAGGTTATCTGTTCGCTGATTACGTTTTTCTTGGTATCAATATGTAGCCAATTGATAAAGCGATGCAGTGCAGTCGTTTCAGGATCATTGGCGTCAAAAATCGTATGCGTATCAATATTGAGTTTATCAACGAAGATGTCTTTATCTTCACTCAACTCAGTTGTAGGTTTGCTTTTTACTTCACAAACCACATCTAAGCTTAAAGGTTCTTTTGCATAAACTGTCCCTGTAGCAGTGCATGAAAATAATAAAACGGAGGTTATTTTATTCATCTTTGTTATGCCTACTAAATACCAAGGAGACGCGGCGATTTGCTTTATCAACCTTTAAATTCTTTACAGTTATCAGCATAAAATCGCTAACTTAAGAAAAACTTAACTAAAACTTAAACTTGATTGAAGATTGTAAGGTTATGATTAATAAGGGATATGATAATCAACTAAGGCGAAATTAATCGTGAAATAGCTGGCTTACGTATGATTTCTTAAGGTTTCTAATAGAGTAAGTAATGAAAAAGCGTGTTTTATATTGGCTGCAAAATGATTTACGCCTAGTCGACAATGAAATTCTATCTGAGTTAGCTGATTTTGATGGTGAGCTTGATTTAGTGTTTGTGATTGAGCCACGCTGGTTTAGGCAAACTAACTATCAGTCGAAATCGTTTGGTACGCATAAATTCAACTTTTTACGTGAGAGTCTCGCGGCATTTGCACAAACAGTTGAGAAGCTTGGGCAAACACTGCATGTGATCACTGGTGAGCCTGATCAAGTAATCAGTCAGCGATTGCAAAAATATGAAATTGAAACATTGGTTTGTACTGAGCAGGTTGGTGTTTATGAGCAAAAGCAGCTCAATAAAATCAAAGCATTATGCCCACATGTGACGGTGAAAACCTATCAGCAAGATACCTTGTTCAAGGCAAGTGACTTACCTTTTCAACTTGATAACCTACCAAAAAACTTTACTGCTTTTCGTAACAAGGTAGAAGCTGAGCCAACCTTTATAGCAGCGCCTTTGCCAGCGGTAAGCCACTTACCTCATCCTGTACAACTATGCCCTGACAACCCTATTGATGATGTTCCTGCTCACTCAGGCAGTTTTAAAGGTGGTTTAATTGCAGCTCAGCAGCATTGCAATGCTTACTTTTCGTCTAAAGCGCCAAGCAGTTATAAAGAAACGCGTAACGAGTTAGATGGTTTTAGTAACAGTACCAAGTTTAGTGTATGGCTCGCTGGTGGCACAATTAGCGCAAAACAGCTATACCGAGAAGTTGAAGTATATGAGCTTAAAAACGGTGCGAATGAGTCGAGCTATTGGATAAAGTTTGAATTACTGTGGCGCGAATATTTTAAGTGGCATGCGGTACAGGCTGGTGCAAAACTTTTCCATTTTAAAGGGCAAAAGCAAAGCGCACCGCTGACGACTTTTAACAGCCAGCGCTTTAATGCGTGGTGCCAAGGTCGCACGCCATTTGCTTTGGTTAATGCAATAATGCATGAGCTTAATGCGACAGGCTATATTGCTAACCGCTCGCGGCAAATTGCGGCAAGTTGTTTAGTTAACGAGCTTGAACTTGATTGGCGCTATGGTGCAGCGTATTTCGAACAGCAACTCATTGATTATGATGTAGCAGCTAATTGGGGGAATTGGCAATACATTGCGGGTGTCGGTGTTGACCCCAGAGGAGGGCGGCACTTTCATATTAATAAGCAAACAGCGCTGTATGACCCTTTGGCTCGTTTCATTCGCAAATGGCAAGGTGATGTTACAGTCTCTGAGCTTATTGATGTTGTCGATGCAGCTGATTGGCCAATAGCCACTTAGCTGTTGTAGATCAATATACTTGCCTACTCTGTTAGAGGTTTTATTGTTTGTTAACTAATATAAATATAGAGGCTTGATTGGTGCCATTGGGTTAGCGAGCAAGGAAAACTATGATATTTAGTGAAGGCTATGAGACGGTCAAATCTAAGCTAGGTTTAGATGTGGCTCAATTAATTCTTGATGGCAGTGATGCAGGCATTTGGCTTTGGAATATACAAACCGGCGAAACAATTTTTAATGATAAGTGGGCTAAAATCGTTGGCTTCACCTTAGACGAATTAAAGCCTGTATCGATAGAAACATGGATGAATTTAGCCCACCCAGATGATTTAGAAAATTCAGAAAAGCTTCTTAATGCTCACTTTCGTGGTGAGTCTGAGCGTTATATTTGTGATGTTCGTATGAAGCATAAAAAAGGGCACTGGGTAAAGGTGCTTGATAAAGGTAAGGTGCAGAGCTGGGATGAAGCAGGTAATCCTGAATGGATGCTAGGGGTTCACATTGATATTACAGAACAATGGCTCAAAGAACGTGAAATAGAGTTTTTGCACGCTAAGCTACAAACCTTTACTGACAATCTTCCCGGGTTTGTTTATCAATTTGTAATTGATGAGCAAGGCCATGCATCATTTCCTTTTGCAACAACTAAGGTGGTTGATATTTATGGGTGTACACCTGAAGAAATAAAACAATCAGCCAGTATCTTAACAGACACAGTTCATCCAGATGATTATGAACGTATTTACAAAAGTGTTGTGCGGTCACGTGTTAGTCTAGACGATTGGCATGAGGTTTTTCGGGTTAATCATCCAACCAAGGGATTAATATGGGTTGAAGGCAAGTCTTCACCTGTAGCACATAAAGATGGAAGTGTTGAGTGGAATGGGTACTTAGAAGATGTTAGCGAAGAAATTAAAAATAACGAGCAAATAAAACTACTTACAGCTGTTTTTTCGACAACCAGTAGAGGCATCATAATCACCACCTCAGAACCTAAAATTGTTGATGTAAACCCTGCTTTTGAACAGATAACGGGTTTTAAAAAATCTGAAGTTTTAGGAAAAAACCCTGCCATTTTATCTTCTAGCCGTCATCCTTGTGAGTTTTTCAAATCTATGTGGCAGACATTACTTGCTGATGGCTCTTGGCAAGGAGAAGTGTGGAATAAACGTAAATCAGGCGAGGTATTTCCTGAGTTATTATCGATTGATGCTTTATATGATGACAGCGGCAATGTAAGTCATTACATTGGCGCATTTGATGATATTTCACAAGAGGTGGCAAACAGACAATTATTAAGTGAATTAGTCAATCAAGACCCATTAACTAAATTACTAAACCGACGTGGCTTAGATATTCAATTGAATGCATTTTCAATGCAAGCGCCCGTTGAGCATAATCACTTTTCGTTAATCTATATAGACCTCGATAACTTCAAACTTGTTAATGATACTTTTGGCCATGAAAAGGGCGATAATTTACTGTTAGATATCAGTGAGCAACTTTCATTACAGTTAAGAGATAATGATGTGTTGGCGCGTATTGGCGGGGACGAATTTGTTATTCTACTGCCGACCTTAGCAAAACGCTTTGTTTGTCAGGATATTGCCGAGCGCTGTCAAAAAGCGGTTGAAGCAGTTGCCAAGCGTTACGCAACATTGTTACCCGTTAGTGCAAGTTTTGGTATTGCGATGTTTCCAGAGGATGGTAAAAATGCCAAACAGTTGCTCGCCTCAGCTGACGAGCAAATGTATAAAATGAAGCTTAAACATAAAGCATCACCACTCGGTTGAAATTTCGACACTCGGCAGCTTATTCAAAAGCGGTAGTAAGGCACGCTCTTTGCGTAAATCTTTGCGTTCGTTTTCTAAATCTTTGCGTTCTCGATAAAGCTCTTTTTGCTGGCCATTATCAAGCTGGTTGCTATTTAGCTCTGCGCGAATATCTTTTAAGCGGCGGTCAATGTCGTTAATTCGGTCATCAATGTATATCAGTCTTTGCTGTACTTCGTACCTATCATTACCTTCTTGCCATGCTTTACGAAAAGCAGTGCTGTTACAAACGCCATTGTAAGATGCGCCTTGCATGCCAAGCGTAAAGCCATTTTCGGGCTCACAATACACCGCCAGACCCTGATCATATCCCACTTTATATTCAGCAATATTGGCACTTACGCCATATTCGCTACATTGTGATAAGGCATCTATGCCATCACGATACTCAGTGCCATCTGCACCATGCTTATAACCAATACCATGCCAATTGGCTTGTAAACATTCATCTTTACTTACCGAGGTACAGCCTGCTAATACGGTTAAAGGAAGCAGGGCAAGGATCCATTTTCTCATTGAAATTTCAGCTTGAACTATTAATAACTGACTTGATTCTAGCCTGAAATATTATTTTTTAGAAAGTTGTTTTTGTATTTCATAACAATTCCTTCACATGATTAAGTATTATTGCCGGTTAGTATCCATCACCACTGACAGAACCGCTGGGCGATGCGAATATTTGGCTGTGCATTTTTTAAATGTACTAATTGCAATATACATAACGCGGTAAAGTGACTGCGTTTTATAAGCTGATGACGGTCAAAGCGCATGATCTCGTACCATAGCTTAAACAGCTCACCAAAACGCATCAGGTTGTTATTGTTAAATTGCCACTGCGATTGGTAGTTTACTTTGATTGGGCAGGGCATATGGCCCGGATAGGCTTGCCATGGTGCAAGCATGGCACGGGGATAACTGGTTTTCAGCCAGCGCTGATAAAAACGGTGTTTACGTACATATTCAACTGAGACTGCTAAAGGATATTGCAGCACTTTCCACGAATAAAACGGATGAAAGAACTCCATTTTAAACTCGCATACTTGCTCGTTTTGTAGTGGCATAGTTAATTTGGCCACCCATTAAGAAAGAAATGTTATGCTAATAAGCATACAAATTTGGGTGTAAA
>NZ_JBPNYQ010000024.1:0-67039 GCF_051235485.1 Pseudoalteromonas nanhaiensis
TTATTGATTGAAAAAGATCAGTTACCTGAATTTAAGTAGGGGCAACTGATCAAAATATATGTGAAAGAGTACTAGTTGCTAGTTGCTAGTTGCTAGTTGCTAGTTGCTAAACATTATTAAAAGCGCGGCATTTGATGTCGCGCTTTTTTATTAACAAAAAAGCAGCCATCTCGGGCTGCTTTAAACTTATAGCTTAAGGCTTTTAAAACGGTAAATAAATCTGTGCGCTGAGGCCACCTTCAGGGCGATTAAGTAGCTGTACTCGGCCGCCATGCATATCGACAATACGTTTAATTATCGCAAGACCTAAGCCACTGCCTTCACTACCACGTGCCGCATCACCTTGTTTGAACGGTTCAAATACGGTTTCAAGTTCGCTTTCAGGAATACCCGGGCCGTGATCATTCACCACCACCATGGCAAACTTTTTATTACTGCTCACGCGAGTTTCAACTTCAATATCACCGTCTGAATAGCGAATTGCATTTTCAATCATATTGGTTACAACACGTTTTATTGCCACCGTGCTTACTGGCACTTCGCCTAAGCTAGGGTTTTCTTTAAAGGTAATAGTGCGATGATGCTTTTGCTCAGCTTCAACGACTTCTGAAACAATCGCATTTAAGTCTTCAAGTTCGAGTTCTTCGCGTTTGTGATGGCGTAAATATTCAATGAATTGATCGATAATGGCGTTCATATCTTCAATATCATGAATGATCCCTTCACGCAGGTAATCTTCATCGTCCGACATCATTTCGGTCGCTAAACGAATCCGCGTAAGCGGGGTACGTAGGTCATGTGAAACACCTGCCATTAATAATCGGCGATCATTCTCAAGGGCAGCAATACCTCGCGACATTTGGTTAAACGCTCGGGTTACTTCAATCACTTCTGTAGAGCCCTGCTCTTCTAGTTTGGTAGAAAAGTCACCTACCCCTACTTTAACAGCGGCTTGTTGCAGTGCTTTTAAAGGTCTATTTAGATGACGGGCAAACAACCAACCACCGAGTACACTTAAAAAGCCAATACTCGATAAATAAAAGGTTAAGAACTTTAGGTTGTTTTCTTGCAATCCGGTGAGCGGCACACGTACCCAATAACCTGGCGCTTGCGGAGCTTCAACCCAATACACAAGCGGATCGGTTTGGCTAATACGTACCCGCGCAGAGCCATTAAGCTCTTTCGACATGCTGCGCGATAGCATAGAGTACTCGCGAGTTTCAGCCAACCCTTCACGCATAGCTTGGCGCTGCGTCATGACTTCAATGCCGGTGATCTCAAAAAACTTGTCAGAGGCTTCTTTGCTTACCTCCACTCCCTCTTCCCATTCAATAAACACGGTTTTCACCTGTTTTGAGAGAATAAGGTTTACTTGTTCTATCGTTGGTTTAACAACATAAAAACTGACTGTGATATAAGAGACTATTTGATTGATTAACAGCAGGGCCGCAACCAAAAATACCGTTTGTCCAAACGCACTACGTGGAAACATGCCCATTATTGTTATTTTTCACCATCTGGCACAAATACGTAGCCTAAGCCCCATACTGTTTGTATATAACGAGGATTAGCCGCATCAACTTCAATCATACGACGTAAGCGCGATACCTGAACATCGATACTGCGCTCAAGTGCACTGTAATCACGGCCACGTGCTAAGTTCATTAGCTTATCGCGACTAAGCGGTTCACGAGGATGTGTTACCAAGGCTTTCAATACAGCAAACTCCCCACTGGTTAACGACATTGTTTTGTCACCATGACTCATTTCGCGGGTCGCAAGGTTAAGAGTAAACTCACCAAAACTAATTTCGTTTTCTTCGGCAGCAGGGGCGCCTGGCACTTCTTTAGCACGACGACGTAAAATTGCTTTGATACGCGCGAGTAACTCACGTGGATTGAATGGTTTAGGAATATAATCATCTGCACCGAGCTCTAAACCAATGATGCGGTCTACTTCATCACCTTTTGCTGTGAGCATTACAATAGGAATGTCATTTTCTTTTTGACGTAAACGACGGCAAATTGAAAGACCATCTTCACCCGGTAACATTAAATCTAATACAATCAAGTGGAAGTTTTCGCGCTCTAGTAAGCGATCCATTTGCTCTGAATTTGCTGCTGTACGAACAATAAAACCTTGTTCTACAAGGTAACGCTCTAGCAAACTGCGTAAGCGCATATCATCATCAACAACCAATACTTTTGTCGTTTCGTGTCCCATAACTTTCATTCTTTTTGTAATATGTTACTTATTAATATAAATGAAAAAGTTAAGAATAAAAAACGAATTACGCGCTTAGATTGTTACTGAACATTTCAAAATCCTGCTCGACAAAGGGTATACTTTGCGGCTGGTTTTCTTTTTAGGCTGAATAAAATGGCAAAGACAAATTTAATAACCCGAGAAGGGTATCAGCAATTACAACAAGAACATGATTACTTATGGCATGAAAAGCGCCCAGAAATTACCAAAATTGTTACCTGGGCGGCAAGCCTAGGCGATCGTTCTGAAAACGCCGATTATCAGTTTAATAAACGTGTTTTACGACAGATCGACCGCCGTGTACGCTATCTTCGTAAACGTATGCCAGATCTTAAAATCATTGATTACAATCCACAGCAAGCGGGTAAAGTTTTCTTTGGTGCTTGGGTCGAAATTGAAAACGAACAAGGCGAGACAAAACGCTTTCGTATTGTTGGTCCTGATGAAATTTACGAGCGTAAAGACTACATATCTATCGATGCACCAATGGCTCGGGCACTGCTTGGCAAACAGGTCGATGATGACTTTACGGTAAACACGCCTGAAGGTACAAAAGAGTGGTTCATCAATGAGATAACCTATCCTGATGCAAAATAATTTTTCCCAGAAAATTCAGAAAGCGTTAATTAATGATTGTTTAGTCTAAAAATGTGATCTATAACTAAAGATACTCAAGATAAATCATTACTTGAGTTTTAGAAGGTAGTAATTATGTCAAACGCAATGCAACGCATAATAAGTAATGCAATTGTATTCGCACTTTTAATATGTGTGAGTTTGATATCTTATGCCAACGATATAGAAAGCCACTCAGACAGTGTTACACCAACCGCACATTTTATTGCGTGTGATAGTGCAGACCCTGCCAATCTAGATACCGACCTAGACAAACATACACCTGCGTACATCGCCAATGTAGCCCAACCACTGCCAGATGCACGTGTTGTGTTGTATGCTCAACCTTGTAACAAGGCGTCTGTTTATAGCGCACACCAGCGAGGGCCACCTGCTTTTTAATTAACTCAAATTTTTCTATTTCAGTTTTATTAAAATGTATGGTGAACAAAATGAATAAATTCAAAGAATTACGTCTACAAGATATCTCTAATGGCGCATTATCTAATGCAGTAAATGAAGTTGAGCCAACACTAGATCTCACTTCTTCTGCACTTAAAGTACTTAATAGCTTTACTAAAAAAGACCCGCTTCGTGCCCACTATGGCACATCTATCGTTGATGCGTTAAAACAAACAAATAGTTGCTGTTCAGATTTTATTTTAGTGATTGATGGCGAAGATAAACTGCTCGGGATCACCTCTAGCGCAGATTTACAAAGCTCAAAGATTATGATTCTTGCGCAGCGTTTAAACTTACACCGTGATGAATTAACACTACACGATGTAATGACACCACTTAGCAATTTAGCGGGAGTAAGCTTGCAGAGCATCAGCTATGCATGTATTGGAGATGCACTGCAAACTATGGAGCATCAAGGTATGATGTTCTTATTAGTGACTAGTGCAAACCATGAAATTTGCGGTTTGATTTCTGCGCGAGAAATCGCTAAGAAACTCCATATTCCGGTCAATATCAATCCAATAGCTAACAGCTTCAGTGAAGTCATGCAGCAGATTGACCACCCACACTAACGCCTAAAATCAGCGTTGTGTAAAACTATTTTTGCGGGCCTTAAAAGCAGTGCTTTTAAGGCCTTCTTATTGTGATATTATTCAGGCAATTAATCTTCAGTTTTACTGATTTTCTATTTCTAAAAAGGTTTATGCATGAGCAATATCTCTGCACGCTTAGCGACCGAGCTAAATGCCCAGCAAACACAAGTTGTTGCTGCAATCAAATTACTTGATGAAGGTGCCACAGTCCCTTTTATCGCCCGTTATCGTAAAGAAGTAACTGGTGGTCTAGACGACACACAATTACGTTTACTTGAACAACGTTTATCTTATTTACGCGAATTAGAAGAACGCCGCAGTTTTATTCTTGCCACCATTGAAGAACAAGGCAAATTAACAGCAGAGCTAAATGCTGATATTAATAACGCTGACAGTAAAACTGAGCTTGAAGATTTATATTTACCGTTCAAGCCTAAGCGTCGCACGAAAGGTCAAATTGCTATTGAAGCCGGCATTGAGCCGCTTGCCGATGCATTATTTAATGATCCAAACCTCGATCCAGAACAACTCGCAGCTGATTACATAAATGCTGATGCAGGCTTTGCTGATAGTAAGGCTGTACTTGATGGCGCTAAATTTATTCTGATGGAACGCTTTGCAGAAGATGCTAAGTTATTGGCTAAATTCCGCAGCCACATCTCACAGCATGGTCAAATAGAAAGCACAATAATAGCAGGCCAAGAAAATAATGGCGCTAAGTACCGCGACTACTTTGAGCATCAAGAGCCACTTAAGAAAGTACCATCACACCGTGCACTTGCTATGCTTCGTGCTCGCAATGAGGGGGTTTTACAACTCAGTATCAACCCTGAACCTAGCGCAGAAAACCCAGCCCAAGTGTGCGCACAGATGATTGCCGATCATTATCGCTTAGATGTAAGCAACTCTGCTGCAAGTAGCTGGCTGATGAGTGTGGTGCAATGGGCGTGGAAGATTAAATTAAGCCTTCACCTTGAGAATGAGTTTTTAGGCGCAATGCGTGAAAAAGCTGAAACTGGCGCAATTGACGTTTTTGCGAAAAACTTAAAAGATTTATTAATGGCTGCACCTGCAGGCCCGCGTACTACTCTAGGTCTTGATCCTGGTTTACGTACAGGTTGTAAAATTGCCGTTGTAGACAGCACAGGTAAGCTTTTAACCACGCAAACCATTTTCCCTCATGCACCCCAAAACCACTGGGAAAAATCATTACGTACCTTAGAGCAGTTATGTCGCCAGCACAAAGTTGAGCTAATCGCCATCGGTAATGGAACAGCTTCACGTGAATCAGATAAGTTAGTTGCTGAACTTATCAAAGCGAACAGTGAACTTAAACTAAATAAAATCATGGTCAGTGAAGCAGGTGCATCTGTTTATTCAGCGTCTGAATTTGCTGCCAACGAGTTCCCTAACCTTGATGTTTCACTGCGTGGTGCGGTGTCAATTGCGCGTCGCTTACAAGACCCTCTTGCTGAGCTGGTAAAAATTGAGCCTAAATCAATCGGTGTGGGCCAATACCAACACGACGTATCACAAAGCCAGCTAGGACAAACGCTAACATCAGTTGTAGAGGACTGTGTAAACTCAGTAGGTGTAGATTTAAATATGGCCTCGGTGCCACTACTTACTCGCGTATCGGGCTTAAATAAAACGTTAGCACAAAATATTGTTAGCTACCGTGATGCGAATGGTTCATTTAGCAAACGCTCTGAACTGAAAAAAGTAGAGCGTTTAGGGCCAAAAGCCTTTGAACAAGCGGCTGGTTTCTTACGTATCACTAATGGTACAGATCCTCTTGATAAGTCATCTGTTCACCCTGAAGCTTACCCGGTTGTTAAACGCATCTGCGAAAAGAACAACCTCGATGTAAATAGCTTAATTGGTAACTCTGATATCTTAAATAAACTGGTTGCTAACGACTACACAGACGAAAAGTTTGGTTTACCAACAGTTACCGATATTATTAAAGAGCTTGATAAACCGGGTCGTGACCCGCGTCCTGAGTTTAAAACAGCTGAATTTAAAGCCGGTGTTGAAACCATTAACGACCTAAAACCGGGTATGATCCTAGAAGGTGTAGTGTCGAATGTTGCGAACTTCGGTGCCTTTGTTGATGTGGGTGTTCACCAAGACGGTTTAGTGCATATTTCTGCTATTACCAACAAGTTCATCTCTGATCCACGCGAAGTAGTTAAAGCTGGCGATATTGTTAAAGTAAAAGTACTTGAAGTAGATGCAGCACGCAAACGTATCAGCTTTACTATGCGTTTAGACGATGATGTTGATACTAGTAATAAAGCAGCACCAGCTAGCAAACCTAAGCCAGCTGCGAAAGCGAAAAGTGCAGCACCTAAACAAAAACGTGATTTTGGTAATGCAGCAATGGGTAATGCCTTTGCTGATGCATTTGCCAATGCAAAAGTGAAAAAATAATACCCTATAGGTGTAAATCGATAATAAAAAACCGCGTGAGTTTTAACTTACGCGGTTTTTTAATTTAAGAAGCTTAAATAAAAGCAGAGAACTGGTTTTGATTAGTGGGCGAGGTAGCTGCTTGATAAAAATTAGCAATACGTGCGGCACGTTCATCTACTTCAACATCACGCTTTGCTGTTTTTGTTTCACTGCTTTGAGTTGCGCTATCTTCGGTATACTCACTGTTTATTTTGAAGGTCGATTTGCCTGAGTCAGCATCGCCATCAGCTGATTGGCTGGCAAGCTCAGCCTGCGCTGCCATAAGCTTTTGTGTGGCATCTGCAGCAATTGAGCGATCAGCACTTGAAGGCTCTTGTGGCGCAAGTGCCGCTGCACGCACCGTCTGCATTTTTTCGATTGTGGCTTGTGGGTCACCTTTTATTTCAGCAACATCAATTTGCACCTCACCGCCAACAGCATAGTTTGTACCATCGGGGCCACGTTGATACTCGTAGCTAGGAGAGCCCGCATACTGCCCCCCTACTGTGGCATGCGCTTGCTCATGAATACGCACTTCGGTATCACGCGCTTTTAATTCTTTTATTTGTTCAGCGTCTTGTTGCTCTTGCTCAGCAACCTTTTGCTCTTTTTTCTGTTCTTGTTTAGCGTCTTGTTCTGATTGCTCTGGATCGCCTTGTTCACTGCCTTGTTGACGCTCCTCAATCACTTTATCTTCAGATAAACGACCTTTGGCATCGTAAGTACCAGCCTCAGAACCCGGTTGCTTGGTTTTATCACCATCACTAAGCGTTTTATTTTCGGCATTACTTGGTTTAGTAGCAGCGGGTGGCGGGATTACTTCACGTAACTGATTATCACGGCGAGCACTTTCGGTGTGCACATTCGCCGTGTTGATATTAATCGAGGGAAACGGAGTAACGATATTCATAAGTGCTAAACTTTGATATCAATTAACGTACCCAGCACTTCATCAGCAGTTTGAATGGTGTTGATGTTTGCTTTTGCATTAAATTCTTCAACTTTCAAATTAACAAGCGACTCATCGATTGGGGCAGGTTGTGAAACTGGCGGAGTTACAGCTTCATTTGGAGTTGCCGCTTGTAATTGACGTTGTTGAGCTAGTTGGGCATCATCTTGCTGATCAATTGAGGCACGGCTAATCTCAGCGCTCGCCTTTTCGATACCTTGGCTTGCACGGTTATAACCTTCTACCGCATTATTAAAAACAGAACTGATTGGCATAACACCCTCCAACAGTGAGATTCACTTGTTAAGTATCGCTCATAAAACGAGCAAAATAAAGCTAAATCCCGCTATTTTTGTGGCCTACGGCCGAGTTTAAATTAACACATTGATTTCAGTGCTGTTATAAATGCTTTTTTATGGGAGATAAACGGGGCATGCGATGCTTTATCTAATACTTCATACTCAAACTCAGGCTGTAAAGCATGCATTTTTTCAATTGCTCGATAAGGAACCAGTGAATCTAAGCGACCAAAAATGCCACATACTGGCACACTTAGCTCAGCAAACAGTGAGCGTAAATCGTCATGCTGCAAAATTTCTAAACCTGCGCTTAAAGCCTGCTCTTGTGGTGCTGGATACTGATTTAATAAAGTTTTTAGTTGTTTAATATCGTCACGGGCCGATTCACTGCCCATCGCCTGGATTGCTAAAAATCGCTCAATGGTTTTTTCGCGGTGACTAACAAGTTGCTCTTTGAAGGTATTTAATACATTCGGTTTAATACCTGGCCAGTCATTCTGCTCGGCAAAGAAAGGCGTTGATGCAACAAGCACAACTTTAGCCACCTTTTCTGGCCAATGAGCTGCAATGTACAAAGCAAATAATCCACCTAATGACCATCCAACGAGTAATGACCCTTCATTCAATTGCTCACTAAGTTGCTCAGCAGCGGCATGCAAGGTGTAAGGGGCTGGGCAGTTTTGTGCATTACCAAATCCCGGTAAATCCAAGCAACGAACCTCACCATCATGGAAAAATTCCAGTTCAGGCATTATTACTTGCCACACGCCTTGGTTCATTCCCCAACCATGTAGTAACACCATATCATTTTGCATATTTCATCATTCCGGACCACACTTAGCGCTCATGATAGCGTTTAAAGGAATGAATGCAATGTCTCGTTTAACCCATGCTTTAAAACTAGGTTTAGACACGTTATTTCCAAACTTTTGTATTGGCTGTAACAGCCATATTAATCCTAACCATGCTTTATGTAGTTATTGTTTGCAAGATCTAAGCTTATTTGATTTAGAACGCCACCCAAACCTGTTACACAGGCCTGATGTCTGTGATGCTTTTCCTGACTGTCAGTTTGACCACTTAATTGCCTGCGCTTGGTACCAAGCGCCCTTAAATCAATGGTTAAAGCAGTTAAAATTTAATGACCAACAGTATTATAAGATTGCTCTACAACAAATCATTAGCCAGCAACTTGCAGTTGCTCGCAAAGTAAATATCCACTGGCCAGACGCTTTTATTATAATGCCATTACATAAACAGCGATTTTTAACCCGTGGCTTCAACCAAGTCAGTCAAACATGGTTGCCTGTACTCCAAACACAAAATGAGCCTATTATTTCGCCTCTTCAAAAGCTAAAAGCTACAAAAGCACAATCAAAGCTCAGTAAAACGAACAGAATTAAAAACTTAAAGGGTGCGTTTATTTGCCAGCAGGATTTGTCTGCAAAAACCGTGGCAATCATTGATGATGTGATGACCTCTGGCGCAACTTTAAATGCAGCGACTGAGGTCATTAAAGAAGCCGGAGCTAAACAGGTGTGGGCTATGCTTACCTGCTTAACTCCGTTAGGTGCACATTAAAGGTGATTAGTCAGCTGAGGCATAGAATGCGTTACCAAAAAATAATGCATTGCTCAGTAAGCGACTAGTGCCGTACCAGTAACCACGAAATACTGGGTTATCAGTCATACCAATGACACTCCCCTTACCGTATGAGTGTGCAATCAGTCCTGCTGCACCCGCTACTTGCTCCACGTTTACGTCATCAGTAAAGCCAGCTAAAAGCGGCTTGTCTGTGTAAGTAAGTACGTTAACAAAAGGTGCGTCTGATTTCTCAAGCAACCAAGTGCTATTCTTAAATACAGGTAATGTATTACGGTTCAGCGAATACGTCAGAGGGTGAGATAAGTCCACTGAGGTATTAAAAATTGCACCCGCAATACGCTGACGACCAGCGAGGTCATCTTTATCAGCATAGGTAAGCCCTGTTGTATCAAAGGCGCTGGCTACATCACGACGAGATAAGTAATTAGCTTTTAATAATTGTTGATCGGCTAGGAACTTAGCTCCGCCTTTGTGTCCCCAAATAACTCCGCCTTTACGAACCCACGACTTAATTGCCACTTTCGTTGCATCATCAAGACGATTGTAATTACCGTGCGCTAGAATGATATGGCTGTAGTTTTCAAGATCAATATCATCAAGACGTTGCATTTCAACAATGCTTGGCGCTGTGCCAACGAAACGGTCTAGGTAATACCATACCTCGCCAAGCTCATACTGGCTGCTCCCTTCACCACCGACTAATAGCACTTTCGGCGCTTTCACTACCGCCATTGAACGAGAGCCCAAGTCAGCACCTTTCACCGTTAAGCCTGAACTAATTGGTGTAATTTCAATGCCAAACTCGTTTTGTGCTTGGTTTAAATAGCTAACCCAGTTGCTATCTGTTTGCAGACCTGCAGGCACAAGGATACTTCCAGGCTCAAAAGCAATCTCACCCATAGGCGTTTTTGCTGTGAGTGGGCTTAATGCCACACGCGCTTTGACACCTTGTTCGAGTAAGCTATTAAGCATTTTTGGCGCTAAATAATCATCCCATTTGAATGCATAAGCATAGCTTTGTGGTAATGCTGCATAGCTTGATTTTACAGGCTGTTGCCAAGGCTCTTTAGCAACATTTAAGCCCCAATTGCTGCTTACCTTAGCAAACTCTAGATTGAAAGCATGCGCAAGAGTCCAGCCAGATACATCATAAAACGTGTTATCGACAAAACGCTGTTGCTCACTAAAAATCGCTTTAATTAAACGAAATTGCGGCTGTGCTAATGGCACATAGTAACTTTTTTCAGAAAAGCTTTGACCATTTACTTTTAACGGCTCTTCGAGCACATACGCATTAATTTGATGCTGCTTCAATAAATCAAGGAAGTACTGCATGCGACTCGTATCAGCACCACCTTTAACAACATAACCTTTGAAGTCTTCATCGCCAGCAAGATCTATCGCTTTGTTGTAAAATTTGGCTTGATAATCAAGTAAGTCAGTACGGTTATCAATCGCCGCTTGGAACGTCGACAAGCTAGTTAATAACTGATTTTTAATCGTAAACGGAAAACTTAACGGGCCGTTGATGGTTTCTTGTAAGTGACCACGTGAGCTTGCTTGTTCAAATAAAATACCTACACCGCCATTTACGTCTGGGTAAGTTGAGCCTTTACCATAGTAAAAGTCATCAAAGCTTTCTTCAGTGAAGTAAAGCGCATTATGCTCATCAAGTGTCTTTGCATGATAATTTGCAATTGCTTTAGTCAGCGTAACGTTTTCTTCAGGCGTGATTGGGTGTTTACGAGTTGGGATCCCTGGCTGAAAAAAATACGTGCTATTCGGGCCCATTTCGTGGAAGTCAGTCAGAATATTTGGCTTCCACTGGTGAAACTGTGCGATACGTGCACGTGATTCAGGGTGTTGCAGCAATAACCAATCACGGTTTAAGTCAAACAAGTAATGGTTAGTACGGCTACTCGGCCAACTTTCGATATGCTCGCGAGTTTGTGGATCTGATGACAACTTCATACCACGGTTGCTGTTTGCCCAATTTGCAAAACGCGCTAAGCCATCAGGGTTTAATGATGGGTCGAGCAAAATAACCGTGTTATTCAGTAAGGTGTCAATTTCTGGCCCTTGTGCAGCGGCCAAATAATAGGCAACCAATAGCGATGCATTGCTACCTGATGATTCATTGCCATGTACGCTGTAACCCATCCAAACAACCGCCGGCTGTTTGCTTGAGTTAGTAGCCCCACCATTTAAACGCGCTAAATGAGCTTTACGAATAGATTCAACTTGGCCTAGCTTGTCTGGTGCAGTAATCGTTAACATCACCAGCGGGCGTTGCTCATGAGTGCGACCAATTACTTTAAAGTTCATTCGGTCACTTTTTTCGGCCAGAATTTGCATATATTGCACAAGCTGATCATGTCGCACATGCCACTCACCCACCTCATAACCTAGTACCTGCTCAGGGGTAGGAATATTTGGGTCAAATTTCACATCTTGTTCAAAGTAATAAGAAAGAGGTTTTGCTAATGCGCTAACGCTCACTAGCATAGTTAATATTGTTATTATAAAACGCATAGATAGCACCCATAATTATTTGATGTTTTAACGCTACCATTCGATAAAATAGATGCAACTTTTTACGCTCAACACTGGCGACAACACGATGAGCGGAGTATGATAGGCAGTATCCGAGTAATTTAGTCAAGTATAGTCCGTTTTATGATCTCTATTTCTGAATCTGCACAATCTCATTTTGCTAAACTTTTAGCAGACCAAGCTGAACAAACTAACATTCGTGTTTTTGTTGTAAATCCAGGTACTTCGCAGGCTGAGTGTGGTGTTTCTTACTGCCCTGAAGACGCCGTTGAAGCGACTGATATTCGTCTACCATTTAATGGTTTTGATGCCATTGTTGATGCTGAAAGTGCCCCTTTCTTGGAAGAAGCTGAAATCGATTTTGTAACTGACAAAATGGGTACTCAGTTAACACTTAAAGCACCAAATGCAAAAGCACGTAAACTTAGCGATGATGCGTCATTACAAGAGCGTGTACAACACATGCTTGAAACTGAAGTGAACCCACAGCTCGCTAACCACGGCGGCCAAGTTAGCCTAGTAGAAATTACTGCTGACGGCATTGCAGTACTGCAATTTGGCGGTGGCTGTAACGGTTGTTCAATGATTGATGTCACACTAAAAGAAGGCATCGAAAAAGAAATGATTGCCAAGTTTGATGAAATCAATGGTGTAAGAGACATCACTGATCACCAATCTGGTGAGCATTCTTACTACTAACCGGTCTCTAAAGCATGCTTAAAAAGTGGGTATTTCGCTTAGGTAGCGACCCCAAGTTAAGCTTAAAACGCTTTCTTCGCGGCCTAGCACTCTTTGTGCTAGCCGTGATTTTTATTGCCATAGGCTACTATGGACCCGCATTTTTTCAATTAATCGGCTTAGTCGTATTAGCAATAGCTTTATTCTTTGCTGGTTGGGGTTACCTAGGCATTTTTGCCAACCGGTTTGCGCAAGTTTTAGAGCGCTCATCCCCAAAAGATCATGACCCCGATTTGTGGAAATAATTTACTCTAATAATTGCTGGTTGTTGACAATTTTACGGTAGCGAAACCACAGCGTTAATCCGCGCATTAGCATGAAGCTGGTCATCGCAAACCATAAACCATGATTTTGCCAGCTACTCACTAACCAAAACAGCCCGAAAAAGCCCACTACAGCACTAAATAGCATAGTGTTACGCATGTCTTTGGCACGGGTTAACCCCACAAATACGCCATCAAATAAGAAACACCCCATCGCCGCAATAGGCAATATAATTACCCAAGGCAAGTAATCGGTTGCCATTTCAATAACTTCTGGAACATCGGTAAGTAAGCGAATAATTGCCTCGCCAAATAATAAAAATATAAGGCTATAAAACAGTGCAAATAACCCGCCCCAAAACAAGCTCAAATTAACCCATAACTTAATCTGCTTAGCGCTGTGCTCACCTTTAGCCTTGCCGACCTTTGCCTCACTTGCATAAGCAATACCATCAAGCGCAAAGCTCACCAACATTAAAAAGTTTAGCAACACGGCATTAGCCGCTAAGGTTGTTTCGCCGATACGTGCGCCATAAAAAGTCATAAAACTAAAACATAATTGCAGTGCTAGTGAGCGAATAAAAATATCACGATTTAAGCTCACTAAATCAAGTAACTTAGCAACACTTAACCAGTCTTTCACAGCAAGGTTAACACCTTGTTTTTTAGCTAGTTGTGCAACTAACATAAGTGCAAAAGCAAGCGCAATATAATCAGCAATTAAAGATGCCCACGCAGCTCCTGCAACGCCCCAATCAAGAAACACTACAAAATAAATATCAAGCACGATATTGGTTATGTTAGTAATAAGTAATAAATAAAATGGCCCCCGGCCATAATGCACTCCTAACATCCAACCAAGCAACACCAAGTTACATAAGGCGGCAGGTGCACTAAAAATACGAATCGAAAAATAGCTATTTGCTTGTTCTAAAACAGCTTCATTGGCATTTGATAAATATGCCATTAAGGATTGAATAGGTATACTCAGCGCTATTAATAGCAGCGCAACCGCTGTTGCTAGTAGCAAGCTGCGCTTTAATAGCTCAGCAAGTAAGCTGTGATCGTGTTTTCCATAGGCCTGTGCAACCAAACCTGTGGTACTCATGCGTAAAAAGCCTGCTAGCCAAAATAATAACGAGATAACTGCTGAACCGAGTGCTATACCTGCCAAATAGTGAGCGCTTCCTAGATGACCGATTACAGCAGTATCAACTAAACCTAACATTGGCACGGTAATATTTGATAAAATCATCGGACCGGCTAATAACAGTAAACTTTTATGGTGTGCCTTATGACGTTTAAGAAAATGTTTCATGTAGTATTTGCAGTCCTGTTAGGTTTATCTTTGCGTGCCCATGGCGCAGTCATTCTACAGTATCATCACGTCAGTGAAAGCCTTCCTGCGGTAACCAGTGTCAGCAGCGAAACATTCACTGAACACATGCAATATTTAAAAGACAATAACTTCAAAGTTATTCCATTAAATGACCTCATCACCTCGTTACAAGCGGGACACCCTTTAACAGATAAAACTGTCGCGATTACCTTCGATGATGGCTATAAAAACAATTACGAAGAAGCTGCTCCTATCTTAGAAAAGTTTGGCTATCCGTATACTATTTTCGTAAACCCTGAACTTATTGATGAAGGCAAAAGCTATGTGATGACCTGGCAACAGCTAAAAGAGCTATCAAGTAAAGGCGCCTTAATTAGCAACCACACGCAAACTCATAATTACTTGCATCGCAAACAGCCAGACGAAACTGAGCAAGCATGGCTTGCGCGTACTAAGAACGACATTCTATCTGCCCAGCAGCGCATAAAAGAAGAAATTGGTCATGATTATAAATACCTTGCTTACCCTTATGGCGAGTTTAATAATTCATTACAGCAGTTAGTTAAATCACTCGGGTTTGTTGGTATAGGTCAGCATTCGGGTGCTGTAGGGATCCATTCTGACTTTACTCGATTACCACGTTTTCCGGCATCAGGCTTTTATTCAAAGCTTGATACGCTTGCCACTAAACTCGACTCACAAGCATTCACTATCAAACAGCTTACCTACTCAGATAGTGTGACAGACGAAAACCCACCTAGTTTAACGATGCAATTTGATATGCAAGATTTTCATAAAAGTCAGTTTGCTTGTTATGTTTCAGGTATTGGCCAAGCAGATTTAGCTTGGCTTAGCAAAGATACGGTGAAGATCACCTCACCTGAAAAACTGAAAAAAGGTCGCTCTCGCTTTAACTGCACAGCCCCTTCAATCGCGAAAAAAGGCAGCTATTATTGGTTCTCACAACCTTGGGTTATCACGCAGTAATAGCCTGTTTCAGCATTTGTGCCGTCACTTTATCAAGGCGCACAACTTCATGAGCCGCATTGAGCTCCACTGCGGCTTTTGGCATTCCCCACACCACTGACGACAATTCATCTTGTGCAATTGTATAAGCACCCGCTTGTTTTAACGCCAGTAAGCCTTGAGCGCCATCACTTCCCATACCGGTTAGCAATGCTGCAACAGTTACTTTAGGGCAAGCTATAACAAGTGAATTAAACAACACATCGACAGCTGGACGATGGCGATTTACCAGCTCATTAGCATCGAGTTGGCAATATAGAGCGCTGCCTTTTTTAACAACACTTAAATGCTGATCGCCCGGTGCAATATAAGCCCAACCCGGCTTTAATTTATCACCCTGTTCAGCTTCTTTGACGTTAATTTTACACGTTCGATCCATACGCATCGCAAATGAGGTACTAAATACCGGCGGAATATGCTGAGTGATCACTATAGGTGGGCAATTTTCTGGCATACGAACCAACACTTCTTTAATTGCTTCGGTTCCCCCTGTTGAAGCGCCAATTGCCAAAACAGCATTCTGTTTAAACTGCAAAGAAGTTAAAGATTTATCATCTTCCACCTTTTGCGCTTTAAAGGTACGTACTCTGGCAGAAGCCGCTGTGCGTACTTTTTGTTGTAATAAGTGAGCGTAGCGTTGAATATTTTCTGATACATTTGCAGTTGGTTTTGCAATAAAGTCGACCGCACCAATCTCTAGTGCTTCAAGTGTAATTGGCGAGCCTTTTTGAGTTAGGGTAGAGATCATCACAACAGGCATAGGACGTAGGCGCATTAAGTTTTTTAAAAAACTCAACCCATCCATTTTTGGCATTTCTATATCAAGTGTTAATACATCAGGATTTAGCCGTTTAATAGAATCTCGTGCCTGATAAGGATCTTCTGCAACACCAACAACCTGAATATCATCGGCTTGTTCCAGTACTTCCTTGAGCAAACCACGGATCAAAGCAGAATCATCAACAATGAGTACTTTGATCATATGCGCTCCTAAAATAATTCAATATTCGTTTCAGCATCTTGATGCTCAATATCGTGTAAGTATTTAATTTCACGTTTTTCAAGCTTATCAGAATGTAATTCACGCATTTTTTTCACCTGCGCTGAACCTGTTTGTGGATTAAATAATACTTTTCGAGGCCAAGGGCCACCCACATCATGAGATACTAAATCTAATCCTTCCTCAAGTATATAGGCATTTGCAAAACGAATATTGCCTACTCCTATGTCTGTCATTGAGCGAATAATTTTACCGCCACCGAACAGTTTGACTTTTAAATTACGTTTTGAAGCACCATTTTTCAAGATTTCATTGATCAGATACTCCATTGCCCAGTTACCATAGCGACAATTTAAGCTATGTGCATTCGCTGGGTCGACCCCTTTTTCCATTGGCAACATAAAGTGATTCATGCCACCTATGCCGAGTCCTTCATCATAAATACATGCGGCAATACATGAACCAAGCACCGTGGTAATCAGTTCATCTGTTTTTGATACATAAAACTCGCCAGGCAAAACCTTTGCGACCACTTTTTGTCTCTGGTTATCCCAAAATCGTTTAACATGCTCGAAACCAGGTAACACAGGTTTAAAATGATTGCTCATAGACCACCTTTTAGATAAATCGTCTGGCCTAAATTCTTAAACTCTTTGTGATCCTTACCCAGTGTTTCCGAATGCCCCAGGAATAAATGGCCTGAGTCGGTCAGTAGGTCATAATAACGCTTGAACAGCGTATCTTTTGTTGGTTTATCAAAATAGATAACCACGTTTCGGCAAAAAATAACATCAAATGGTCCCTTCATTGGCCAACCTTGAAGTAAATTTAACCTTTTGAAAAATATGTTTTTTTGTAGCTCTGGCTTAACTTTGTATAACTGCCCATCATGACTTTTTAAAAACCAGCGCTTTAGTTGAGCTTTCTCTAAACCATTAACATTCGACGCTGTGTATGTTCCCGCTTGAGCTTTGGCTAATACGTTCGAGTCAAGATCAGTGGCTAGTATTTTCACATCCCAATCAGAAGGAAACAAACCACTTAATGTCATTGCAATAGTGTATGGCTCTTCCCCCGTTGAACACCCAGCAGACCAAACACGTACACGTTTATGCTTAGCATTACTCACAAGTAGTTTTGGAACAATGGTGTTTTTTAAATAGTTAAAGTGGTGGGGCTCACGAAAAAAAGACGTTAGATTAGTGGTTATCGCATTAATAAACTCGCTAAACTCTCGTTCTTTATTTTCTTCAAGAAAGTCTAAATATTCTTTAAAGCTTTTTAGTTTATGATGTCGGATTCGTCTGGCTAAGCGCGAGTAAACCATCTCGCGCTTATGCTCGGCCAAAACAATGCCACAAGCATCATAAACTT
Organism: Pseudoalteromonas nanhaiensis; assembly: GCF_051235485.1. Taxonomy (NCBI): domain Bacteria; kingdom Pseudomonadati; phylum Pseudomonadota; class Gammaproteobacteria; order Alteromonadales; family Pseudoalteromonadaceae; genus Pseudoalteromonas; species Pseudoalteromonas nanhaiensis. Next base: position 17,536 of record NZ_JBPNYQ010000024.1, read on the forward strand.
GCGACGAAATAGCTTTAAAGTCACTATCTGTTAATAAAAACTCTTTCATGTTTTTGACCCTGCAGCCTAGACATTAGATACACTACATAACCTAATTTTTTCTGTTAATAGGGAAGAGTATTAGAACTCTTCCCACTCATCGCTAGGGTCAACAAAGTTATTGCCTTTCGGTGCTGGACGTACAGGCGAGTTCGATTGCTTAACCGCAGGTGCTGCACTTACTCGACTCGAGACATCTACCTCTTCTTTCGATAACGAGAAGAAGTTTAATAAGCGTCGCATGTCATTTGCTTGTTCTGCCATTGATTCCCCTGCCGCAGATGCTTGCTCAACTAAGGCAGCATTTTGCTGAGTCATCTCGTCCATTTGTGTAATTGCTTTATTAACTTGCTCAATGCCAGAGCTTTGCTCTTCTGATGCTTGAGCAATATCAGAAATCATCGCAGTCACTCGTTGCACCGCTGTGACAATTTCTTGTAATGTTGAACCTGACTCATTAACGAGTAATGTACCGTCTTCAACTTTTCCAACACTGTCTCGGATCAATTCTTTAATTTCTTTTGCAGCCGCTGCAGAGCGCTGCGCTAGATTACGAACTTCACCTGCAACAACTGCGAAGCCTCGACCTTGCTCACCTGCACGTGCAGCTTCAACAGCAGCATTCAATGCGAGTAAATTTGTTTGGAAAGCGATTTCATCAATAACACTAATGATATCTGCAATTTTCTTACTTGATTCGTTAATTGCAGACATACTCACTACAGCACGGTTTACAACTTCACCGCCTTTTTGTGCTTTCGTGCGTGTTTCTTCTGCCAGCTCGTTCACTTCTTTTGCGTTATCCGCATTTTGGCGAACCGTACTGGTCATCTCTTCCATACTAGATGCTGTTTCTTCAAGTGATGAAGCTTGCTCTTCAGTTCGTTGACTTAAATCAGCATTACCTTGTGAGATTTCTTCTGCGCCACTTGCAACCAGAGTTGCTGAGGTATTAATGCGATTAATCACTTCAGTAAGCTTATCAGCCGTGGCATTTGCATCACGTTTTAGCTTCTCAAATGAACCTTGGTAGTCTTGCTCAATACGTTTTGATAAGTCACCATTCGCCATGGCATCCAGCATATTGCCTGTATCTTTAACTGCATCATCAACAATGCTTACAAGGCTATTTAAACCTTGCGCTAACCGTAAGAAGAAGCCTTGTTTACCCGTCTCTTCAACACGGGCTTCTAAGTCACCTTTACCTGCAGCAGAAACAAGACCCGCAATCTCTTTTTCAATCGCGACTTCAGCCGTTCTATCTTCCCACTCAACAACAGTACCAATACGCTCATTTTCAGGAGTGAAAATAGGGTTCGCAACCAAACCAAAAGTGCGACCACCGACTTGAATTTCCGTACTGTAAGTACTGCTTAATTTAGCTAGCATGTTGCGTTGATGTGCCGGATTTTTGTGAAATACATCAATATTTTGACCAATCAAATTATTGCTGTTGAAATTCGGCAAGTCTTTCCGTAAATCACTTTCTGCGATTTTCATCATATTAAGAACGGCCTCGTTCATATAAATGATGTTATTCCCAGAGTCTGCAATCATAGTGTTAGTAGCTACACGGTCAAGTGCACGACGTACGCGCAAATTCTCTTCCGCTTCACGTTTTTCAGCTTCGGCTTTATTCACTCGATCAGTGATATCTTGCCATTCAACAATTGTTCCCAAACGCTTACCTGATGCACTTAACCAAGGCGTTGCAATCAGGCTAAAAATAAGACCAGCCAAACGTAACGTTGTTTTATAAGGTTCTTTTAATGATTTCAATAACTCACGTTGATGGCTTGGCTGTTTATGAAAATCGTCAACACATGTACCGATTAAGTTAGCCACTGAAAAGCTTGGCAGCACTGTCTGTAAGGTCGACTCGCGTGCTTGTAGCATTTGTTTTACTTGCTCATTCACGAATATAATTTTCAGATCGTTATCGGCAATCATCACATTCGCTTGGCATACTCGTAATGCATTAGACAGATCAGCATCACGTTTCGATTGTTTTTCTAACTCTTTCTGTGCGGAGATATCGGTTGCAAATTTGATGACTTTGATGACATTGCCGTTACCATCAATAATCGGGTTATATGTGGCTTGAATCCAGATTTCTTTGCCACCTTTACCAAAACGTTTGAATTCGTCAGAAATAAATTCACCGTTTCGTAAGCGCTGCCAAAACTGCTGGTACTCAGGGCTTTTTGATTCATCATCAGCGACAAATATAGCATGATGTTGTCCCTGAATTTCTTCAAGTCGATAGCCCATTACGCTTAAAAAATTAGCATTGGCTGTGATAATCGATCCTGTCGGCTGAAATTCAATTACTGCAAGCGACTTGTTTAGTGCCGTAACAATTAAATCATTGTTCGACTCAACATTTTTAGGACTGCTAAACCAACCCATACCCTTCACCTTCTTGTTAATCTACCCAGTTAAATGTCCATTGTTTTTTGTAGGTCCAATAGCGCAACCATTTTCTCACCCACATTGACCAAACCCGCAACATATTGCGCATTATCTGAGTCTGACAAATGCGGCACCGCTTTAGCTTCATGCTCAGCAATGCTATAGACATCCGAAACAGCATCGACAACGATGCCCATAATTTTACTCGCGTTTTCTAACTTTACTTTTAAAACAATAACAACAGTCAATGGCCCATACTCAATGGCTGGAATACCAAAGCGAAGTCGCAAATCGATTATAGGCACTATGGTGCCGCGCAAATTGATTACCCCTTTAACAAAATCAGGGGAGTTAGGGATTACAGTGATCTCTTCCCAACTGCGAATTTCTTGCACCGTTAAAATATCAACTCCGTACTCTTCTTCAGCCATAAAGAAAGTTAGAAACTGTTTTACATCTTGATTTTGTTCTAAATTAAGCTTGTTATGCAGGTCATCGTGCTGTGCAATCATGATGCCTCCAAATTCGCTTTTGACTCGATGATTAATTCTTGGCTGCCAGGTTTTCTCAGTCCTGACAATTTAATTAAGCCACTAATATCTACAATTAATGAAACTCGACCATCGCCCAAAATTGTTGCCCCTGAGACACCATCTACTTTTTGATAATTAGCCTCTAAACTTTTTATAACGACTTGTTGTTGCGACAATAAGTCATCAACTAACAAGCCCACTTTTTGGTTATCGCTTTCTACAACCACCAGCAAGGTCTTATCCAACGTTTCAATCGCTCCTTGGTGATTAAATATGTTGTACAACCGTAAAATAGGAATGTATTCATCACGTAAGCGCAATACGTCGAGATCTTTCCCAACTCGGCTAACTTTTGTGATATCTATTTGCAGTGACTCGATAATCGAAATCAGCGGAATAATATAAGTGTGCTCGGCAACACGTACTAATTGCCCATCGAGAATTGCCAACGTCAATGGCAAGCGAATTGTAAAGGTTGAACCAACACCTGGGGCAGATGACACTTCAACAGAGCCACTCAGTGCTTCAATATTGCGACGTACAACATCCATACCCACACCACGGCCAGACAAATCACTCACTTGATCTGCGGTGGAAAAGCCAGGTAAAAATATAAGCTCATTAACTTCATTGTCAGATAAATCATCTGATTCTGAGATCAGACCATTTTTAATCGCTTTTTCACGTATTTTGGTAGTATTTAGGCCTTGTCCATCATCCATAATCTCAATCACAATATTACCACCTTGATGAAACGCATTAAGTGTCACTGTACCAACAGGATCCTTACCTGCCGCAACACGTTTATCTACGGTTTCTAAGCCATGATCAAGAGAGTTTCTTACGAGGTGGACCATAGGATCAGACAGCTTTTCCATCACTGTTTTATCAAGCTCGGTTTGTTCACCAAGTAATTTCAATTCAACCTGTTTATCAAGCTTTTGTGAGATATCTCGAACCAAGCGCGGAAAGCGACTAAATACAAAACTAATCGGTAACATGCGAATACGCATGACGTTTTCTTGTAAATCACGTGTGTTATGTGCCAATTGAGCCAAACCTTCTTGCAACGAGGCGATCGTTGCTTCGGTTATCTCCTGCTCACCAAGCTGGCTTAACATAGCTTGTGTGATTACTAACTCACCCACCATATTGATGAGTGAATCAACTTTGTCGATACCAACCCGTATAGACGTTGACTCTGCATTTGCAGTCGCCGTTTTTACTGGTGCCGCTTTTTTAGCATCAGTACTTGCTTTAGCAATAGGTTCAACTGTGTTGGTGTTCGTTTCCTTTGCAGGCTCACTTGCTGATGATGGCTCTACCTCAGCACCAAACAAGCCCCCGCACAGTGTAATAGTGATATCGGCATCATCTTCGACCCACTCAAAGATTTCTTCAATACTGCTTTGCTCTTTGTCTGTGGTTAAGAAGAATCGCCAGGCTAAAAAGCAATCTTCTGGTGCGTAATTAGTAATGTCGGGAATACCATCTTGAAAAGCATGTGTTTCAAGCTCACCAAGTTCAGCTAACTCGCTGATCATATAAAGAGGTTCATTACCCGTTTTGAATAAATGATGATGGGGTTTAAAGTCGATTTGGTAAGTATTAAAGCTGCTTTCGGCAACTGTTTCTTCGACTTGTTCCGATGCCTGACTCGCTGCACGCATACCAAGGATTTCTTCAAATTTTATTCGAAGTTCATCCGCTTCCGCTAAATCAGGTTGTTGTTCAGCTTGTAAGGCTCTGAGTAATGCACGTAAACAATCGACTGACTTTAGGAGTAAATTAACATGTTCCGCTGTTAAGTCTCGTGTACCTTCACGTATTTGATCTAACAGAGTTTCTAGGACATGAGTAAAATCTGCAACAGCACTAAAACCAAAAGTACCACTACCTCCTTTAATTGAATGCGCGGCACGGAAAATGGTATTTATAGTTTCCTGATCTTCTTCGCCGGGAACCAAGTTTAATAACTCAGCTTTCTTCGAAGAACACTTCAAAAAATTGGCTTAGATCTATACTCATGCCTCGCTCCTATTGTTAGCGAATCACTTTTTTCAATACCGCTAACAATTGCTCTGGGTTAAAAGGTTTAACAATCCACCCAGTAGCACCCGCTGCTTTACCTTCTGTTTTTTTGTCTAAACCTGACTCAGTGGTGAGCATTAGCAATGGCGTAAACTTATAGTTAGGTAAGCTGCGTAACTCGCGAATCAGTGTAATACCATCCATTACCGGCATGTTAACGTCGGAAATAACAGCATCAAAACCTTGCTGTTTGGCAATACTTAATGCCTCACTACCATCTTTTGCTTCCGTTACATCAAACCCTGCCTTTTTAAGCGTAAAGCCAACCATTTGGCGCATAGATGCTGAATCATCAACTGCTAAAATTCTTTTCATATAAACCTCTTAATTGGCATTTTCAAGCACAAGATAATGGCCTAAACCCAAACTATTTATTGCCTGCTGCAATGGCTCGCTCTCGCCCACCCATATAATTTTATGATGCACAGAGAGTAAATGTTTTTGTAACGCACATAACAGCTGAACCGACGCCGTGTCAGCCCGAGTAACCTCACTAATATCAAGACAGATATCATCGTTTGCAGATAATTCATGCAGTAAATCTTGATGTAATGACTCGACCTGAGTAATAGCTAATTCTGTAGGGAGCTTTAACATTCTTAATACTTTCCCCGTTCAAAGCAACTCATAACAAAAGCTTAGTCCTAGTTAATGAAAATGCCATAATTTGAATCAAAAAATAGTAAAATTTTTTAGTAGCTTAGACATTTATTGCAAAAAATAAAGCTTTTCTTTCGAGCAAACTTTTACAAAATATTAAAAAAATCAATTTATGTAATAATCTGCAATTTTTCGGAACTCTTCAGTCAATGTCGTGGCGTTGATTAATGGCACACTACCAGCCTTAAACTCAGGCTTAAAAATAGCCCGAACGGCGCCGTTTGCATCAACCATCACCACTGAGGCACTGTGGTCAACGGCATATTCCTGCTCATCACTATCATTAATTGCGTAAATTAAGCCAAGCTCCCTAACAAAGGGGAAAAGTTGCTTATGGGGGCCTGATACAGCAAGAAACTCAGGGTTAAAATAATCAATATAGGCTTTTCGTTTTTCAGTGGTATCGCGCTTTGGATCAACTGCCACAAACCACACTTGCACTTGGTAATCTTGGCTTAACTGCTTTTGTACTGCTGTTAACTTTGCCAATGTCATTGGGCAAATATCTGGGCAACTGGTGTAGCCTAAAAAGACTAAATTCCAATGTCCCATAAACTGGCTGTTATCAGCGGGCTCACCATGTTGATCGGTTAATAAAAACGGACTAATCGGCTTTGCTTGCTCATACACCAGTGCTTCGACCTCAGGAGCGGTGTTGCTTTTACCACAACCGGTTACAAACAATACCGCACTCAAACACAAAAAAGCGCCTATTCGAGTCATAAAACTAACCATTTATCAATAAATAAGGCGATGAAGAGTAGCATTAAATGGACAATTGAAAAACGAAATAAATCCATTGCGGTGTCATCTTTAGGGGCAATTTTTAATTTCAGCGCTTTGTAAATAAACACCGTATTCAAGCCACATGCCGCAAGTAAATAAATTACTCCCGACATTCCAATCAAGTATGGTAATACGCAGACCAAGGCTAACAATATTGAATAAGCTACAACGCAGGTTTTACAAAATTCAATACCATGAGTCACTGGCAGCATTGGAATTTTTGCCCGTTCATAATCGCTTTTTCGAGCAATCGCGAGTGCCCAAAAGTGCGGCGGTGTCCAAGTAAAAATAATCATTACCAACAGCCAAGGCGCTGCTGCCATGTGACCTGTTTCAGACACCCAGCCCAATAACGGTGGCATCGCGCCAGCTAAGCCACCAATCACAATATTCTGCGGTGTTGCTCGCTTTAAAAAAGAGGTATAAATAAAGGCATAACCAACCAGTGCAAATAAAGTTAGCACGGCAGTTAATGTATTTGCCCAGACTATGAGCATAGTGAAACCAAGTGAGCCAATTATCGCAGCAAAACTCAGCGCATGCTGCTTACTTAAACGTCCTTTAGCAACAGGGCGATGACGGGTTCGCGCCATTTTGCTATCTATTTCACTATCTACAACATGATTTATCACCGCTGCTGCCGCAGATAACAGGCCAATTCCAAGCAAACTGGCTAATTGAACAAACAACCCTCGCCCCATATCAGGAGCAAGCGCTAAACCGACCCATGCAGTTAAAACAAGCATAGCAACAACTTTAAACTTACTAATGGCAAGATAATCCTTCAATCGCTCTGTTGATTGACTTATTAACGACTTCTCTGTGCTTAATAATATCGCCATAATAGCCTCCTAAGTTCTTGCTTTTAAATGAAAGCACAGACGTACCATGCTCAACAATAACAGTGCAGCCATCAGGTTATGAGCAAGCGCTACACTTAATGGAAAGTGCCAATGCACAACAGCAAGGCCGAGACAGATTTGGCACAATAAGGCGACTAATACTGTTACTGTACAATGCTTAATTTTTCTGGAAAAACTCTGTGAATATATACGCCACATAATAAGCGCTAGCACCACACAAGTGACTAACGCCCAAATGCGATGTAGTAAGTGAATCGACATACGAGCCTGTTGTGACAGCACACCATACTCGTAAGTGCTATGTTCAAGTGGAAGCTGAAACACACTCTTTAACGAAAAAGGTTGTCCGTAGCTACATAAAGGTAAGCCATTACAATGAGGAGCTGCATAGTTTGCAGCCAACCAACCGCCTAATGCGATTTGTAAAACCAAAACCACTAAACCAACAAGCGCTAAGCGATAAAATGGTCTTGCTCCTGCATCACCTCCTGCGATCGGCTTTGTTGTTAGCCGTAAATAAAGAAGAAAAAGCAAGGATAGAATACTAAAGCCGCCTAGCAAATGCCCCATTACGACCAAGGGTTGTAAATTCATGGTGACTGTCCACATGCCTAATGCAGCCTGGAAAATCACCAGCAGTAATAGCGCTAATGGCAGTTTAACTGGCGTATTTGGATATTGACGTTTTAACCATGCAAAAACAAACAAAGCTAGAATCAGTAGACCAAGGGCACCAGCAAAATAGCGATGGATCATCTCTTTCCAGGCTTTTGCTGCCTCAAACATCATATCAGGGTAGTTTTGTTCAACATGTAACAGAGCAGTTTCATGTTTTGGTACAGTCAAAAACCCATAGCACCCTGGCCAATCAGGACAACCAAGCCCTGCATCACTAAGCCGTGTATAAGCACCGAGCCCAACAACCAAAATAGAAAAGAAAACCGTAATTAAGACTAAATATTTATAATTTTTATACATCTTTATCCCCTTAATGAGGTTTAACTTGAACGCGCATAGTTAAGTAGTTTTTTTAAATCTTTAAGTAAGCCTTTTTGAATAAGTCTGTTTTGTTCGGGCTCAGCCGTATAGGGGTAATGCAAAACCACCAAGCCCATGTGATCAACCAAATATAAGTCTCCCGCTTTGAGCGCTGGACTTACTGCTAATTGACGCCAATTAGCCGATACCTGCTGTTGATTCGTCAGTACCGCCACATCTACTTTTTGCTGATTTTTCCCTAAAGCGACGTAGAGGTTGTCTAAACTTGCTAATTGGTTTTCACACACTTCACTGCACTCTTTTGGATAATTGAGCGCAATAGTCCATTGTTTAGGCTCGCCTTGTTGCCAATCAGCTAGTTTCACTTCTTCCCTTAAAAGCTCACCATGATTACTCGAACCACTCGGTAACCACTCAAGCTTTAATGCTGCATAAGCAAGTGCCAGCGGCACAAAGCAGCATAAAACGAATAAACTAAGCGGGTTTATTTTCATAACCTCTCCTTCTCATCGCAAAAAAAGCAATAACCACACAAGCCAAGCCAATTAATAACCACTGCACGGCATAGGCGTAATGTTTATCTGGTCCCATCACAACACTCTGATAATGCGGGGTTGCTATACCATCTGCTTCATTGCGATAACCAATAAAGCCTTGTAAGGGCTTTGCTAATTGAGCACTAAAAATTGCTAAATCGATGCCTTGAATGCGCTTGGGCCAGCCTTGCTCTGCACCAATATCATCGGCAAGTGTAAAACCTTGTAAGTTGCCTTGTTTCAATTGCACTGTGGCCGTAAGCCTTGTTGATTCTGGCCACACAACGGTTGGCAACTGGTTACGGTTTGTTGGAGCTTTTAGCCAACCAAAGTTAACGATTAAAGGTGCGGTTTCACCTGCAATTGTCATCGCGACTAGTAAGTCATAGCCCACTTGCCCCTGATAAATTTGATTATCAAGTAACCAGTACTGCTGTTTATTTACCTCGCCAGAGACCTTGACTTGCAAGCCCGTTTTATTCAGCTCTCTAGGTAAATTTTGCAGCTCTTGCCAGCTCAAAACTCCTTGCTCTTTCGAAACGGCTAACTGGCTTAGTTGCTGCTGTTTTTGCTCGCCTCGCTGGTATTGCCAAACGCTTAGTCGTAAACAAATAAGCACTGCAATAACCACAACGCAAATTGCGATAATTGAGCTAAGCTTTTGTTTACGCCATAAAATTAACTGCATTTGGAATACCTAATATGATTAAAATCATTATTGTTTTGTTATTACTTTATATTCTGTTCAACCTATTTAGAGCGCTGTTTGTGATGATGTCAGCAAAAGAGCACTCGAAACCCATGTCGCATTACTTAGGTCGTCGGGTGCTGTTTTCAGGTATTGTGCTGCTCCTCATTATTGCCGCAATGAAATTGGGCTTTATTCACACCAATCCGTCGCCGCTTCACAAAGCTACAGCACGTACACAAATACAAATAAACACAACCACACCACATCTACAAAGTGCCAATACCAAGCAGCCGCTTGAAATGCAAAATGCTTTTCGCTCGTAAAGTGGCCTTTAAAAATTCTTAGCAGTACGACAAATAAAATAATGGTCCCAAGCGTCACATGCATGCCATGAAAACCCGTCAATAAAAAGAAGGTATTTCCATAAACGCCAGCATCCAGTGTTAAACCTAAATCTTGGTAAGCATGCATATATTCATACACTTGCAAACCCAAAAAGATTGCGCCTAATAGCACGGTAAGTGATAAAAATGCTTTTAAAGCACCCCGCTTATTGTTTTCCATTGCAACGTGAGCAAAGTGGATAGTGACTGATGAGGTGAGTAGGATGAGCGTATTAATAAGAGGTAGACCTTGCCACCCCATTGCTTGAGTTGTATCACCTGCAGGCGTAGTTAACAGCGGCCATACTGCTTCAAACGTTGGCCAGAGTACCTCATTGGTCATGGCATTATTTCCAGCACCACCAAGCCAAGGTACTGAAATCATGCGGGCATAAAACAGAGCACCAAAAAATGCCATAAAAAACATAACTTCAGAAAAAATAAACCAGCTCATTCCTTGTCTAAATGAACGATCCATTTGCGCTGAATATAAACCACTGTGTGATTCTTCGATGACGTTTTTAAACCAGCTAAACAGCATGTAACATAGTATCGCAATGCCTAAATACAACACATATTGACCACTGCTAGCTTCTGCGCTTACTTGCATCACTGTCAGGCCTGCCCCGACAGCAATTAAGAACATTGCAATCGCACCCACTATTGGCCATGGGCTCTGGGCCGGAACATAATATTTTTCGTAATTTTGACTCATTTTGTTTGCTCCCAATTAGCAATTAGCTTGGCGGCTTAATCGTTTTTAGCCACAACTTGCCCGCTAATATCAAACACGGTATAGGACAATGTCAGCTCTTCTACATCGTCGGGTAATTCCGTATCAACATAAAACAACAAGGTAAACTCAACTTCTTCGCCCGCTTTTAGTGGTTGTTGATCAAAACAAAAACACGCGATTTTATGTAAGTATTTTGCTGCTTTTCCCGGTGATACAGACGGAATAGCCTGCATCACTTTGTCGTTATTACTGGTGTTTTTGGCTGTAAACTTTACTTCTCGCATCGCTCCTGGTTGAACAACCACACTGTACTGAGTTGATTGCACATCAAAAGGCGCACCACTTTGCGCATGCGTTGTAAAACTCACATCAACTTGACGGTCTATGCTTACCGTTTCACTCTCTTTTGCTTGTTCGAGTGATGGCTTACCATTTAAGCCTGTGACATCACAAAACACATCGTAAAGTGGCACCAATGCAAAGGCGAATGCAAACATACCTAAGCATGCTAACAACAGCTTTTTGAGCAAAGGTGCATGGTTCATTATTTGATCTCCGGCGGTGTTTCAAAGGTGTGATACGGTGCGGGCGAATCAACTTCCCACTCTAAACCTTCTGCACCGTCCCATACCTTAGCAGGTGCTTTTTCGCCGCCTCGTGCGCATTTAAAAACAACAAGCACGAACAGTAGCTGTGATAAACCGAAGGCAAAACCACCAATACTGATAATGGCGTTAAAGTCAGCAAATTGAAGGGCGTAATCAGGAATACGGCGCGGCATACCCGCAAGGCCAACAAAGTGCATAGGGAAGAACAACACGTTGACACTGATCAGTGATAGCCAGAAATGCCATTTCGCAAGTGTTTCGTTGTACATGTTGCCAGTCCATTTAGGTAGCCAGTAGTAGGCTCCTGCCATAATTGAGAACACAGCCCCTGTCACTAATACATAATGGAAATGCGCAACCACAAAGTAAGTATCATGATACTGGAAATCTGCCGGTGTAATCGCCAGCATCAAACCAGAGAACCCACCTAAGGTGAACAGCACAATAAAGGCAATGGCAAACATCATCGGAATTTCAAAGCTAATTGAGCCTCGCCACATGGTTGCAACCCAGTTAAACACTTTAACCCCAGTTGGTACCGAAATGAGCATGGTTGCATACATGAAGAACAGCTCACCGGCTACAGGCATCCCTGTGGTGAACATGTGGTGTGCCCATACAATAAAGCTCAAAAGTGCAATCGACGAGGTCGCATACACCATAGAAGCGTAGCCAAATAACTTCTTGCGTGAGAAGGTCGGCACGATGGTTGAAATAATACCAAATGCCGGCAAAATCATGATGTACACTTCAGGGTGACCGAAAAACCAAAAGATGTGCTGGAACATCACAGGGTCACCGCCCCCCGCCGCATCAAAAAAGCTGGTTGCAAAGTATTTATCGGTCAACACCATAGTGACCGCCCCAGCTAAAACAGGCATCACAGCAATCAACAAAAATGCCGTAATAAGCCAAGTCCACACAAACAGTGGTAACTTCATCCATGTCATGCCGGGCGCTCGCATATTAACGATAGTCACAATAACGTTAATCGCGCCCATGATTGAACTAATACCCATGATATGTATAGCAAACACAAACAAGGCTGTATTATCGTTACTATAGGTCGTTGAAAGTGGCGCATAAAAAGTCCAACCAAATGCAGGGCCACCACCCGGCATAAGTAACGAAGCCAACAAGATTAAAAACGCGAATGGTAAAATCCAAAAACTCCAGTTATTCATCCGTGGTAGCGCCATATCGGGTGCACCGATCATCATAGGCACCATCCAGTTAGCAAGCCCTGTAAATGCCGGCATTACCGCACCAAATACCATTATCAAACCATGCACTGTGGTCATTTGGTTAAAAAAGTGTGGATCGACTAGTTGTAAACCAGGTTGAAACAATTCAGCGCGGATCACCATTGCCATCGCGCCACCAATTAAAAACATAGTGAGCGAAAATATCAGGTATAAACTGCCAATATCTTTATGATTGGTGGTGTAAAGCCAACGTTTGAAACCTTTTGCAGGATGATGGTCATGATGCGCATGCTCAGTGGCTTGTTCATTAATAACGTTGCTCATTCTTTCGCCTCCGTTGCTGCATCGATAGCTGCTTGAATTTGACTTGGTTGAATCACATCGCCTGTGTCGTTACCCCATGCATTTCGCTTATATGTGATAACCGCAGCAAGTTGCTTAATTGAAAGCTGTTTATCAAATGCTTGCATCGCTGTACCCGGCTTACCATGTAATACGATGTCGATGTGGTCTTTTACATCTCCAAGCACAATTGGACTCCCCTTAAGAGCAGGAAACACTCCCGGCAAGCCCATTCCTGTAGGCTGATGACAAGCCGCACAACTTGCCATATAAACTTGCTCCCCAAGAACCATTAATTCTTCTTTCGGTAGTGTTTGATCTAATAAAGCCGCATCAGCTGCTGCAGCATTGGCCTTTTCTTGCTTAGCCTCTGCTAGCCAGTTAGCAAATTCGTCTTCAGGCAACGCTTGCACAACAACAGGCATGAAACCATGATCTTTACCACACAACTCAGCACACTGACCCCGGTAGATGCCTGGCTCATTTATGCGTGTCCATGCCTCATTGATAAAGCCCGGGTTCGCATCTTTTTTAACCGCAAAGTCAGGCACCCACCATGAGTGAATAACATCATCTGAGGTCATTAGAAAACGAACTTTTTTATTGATAGGAAGTACTAAAGGCTTATCAACCTCAAGTAAGTAATGTTCTGTTTTGTCAGCTTGGTTATCTATTTGGTCTTTTGGAGTAGATAGAATTGAGTAATAAGCAATGTCTTCGCCCATGTACTCGTAATGCCATTTCCACTGTGAGCCCGTTACTTTAATTGTAATATCGGCTTTAGAAGCATCTTCCATCGCTATCAGTGTTTTTGTAGCTGGAATTGCCATGGCGATTAAGATCACAAATGGTATGGCAGTCCAAAGAATTTCAACCTTGGTACTTTCGTGGAATTGTGCAGGCTTGGCTCCTTTCGACTTTCGATGGTGGATCAAAGCCCAAAACATCACCGCAAAAACGATGATGCCTATCACACAACAGATAATGAATATCGTCATGTGTAATTCATAAACACTATTACTTATATCAGTCACCCCTTTACGCATATTAAATTGGCTATTTGCCAATGCTAACTGCACAGGTGCGAGTAATATAAGCCACAAGGCATAACGCAGTTTACCCATGTGACGGCTCCTTTTAATGCTATTGCAAGACGCAAAGCGAAAAGGCGATACAACAAGGTGCCCATTCGTTTTTTTTATTGTTCAGAGCGACTACGTATCATTTTGACCCAGCGATGATACCAACCCTATGTTTAACACCTAGCACATTTGAGTGTATTTTTATTAATCAGGTGTTAATACACTGTATTAACCAATTAGTTAAAAAATGAGCAATAAGCAAGTTTTAGTAGTAATAAATGTTTATTTTGGTGCAAAAATAACAACTATAATCAGCGCGTTATTTTAAAATGAGAGGCAGAGTGAGAGTAAAAAAAGAGTGAAAAACTGCGCCATATAAGGCTTTATACAAAGAGTAAGGGTTTACAAATCAATGCTAAATAATAAAAAACAAGCAACGCACCAAATTACAGCAATTTGGTGCACTATTTTAGAAACAGTTACATCCAGTCGGCATTACGAATAACACCCACCGCTAACCCTTCAATATTGAAAGATTCATGCTCAAGATCAACTTCAATTGGCGAAAATTCTTCGTTTTCAGCATGTAAAAATACTTTACGCCCAGCTTTTTCAAGACGCTTAACAGTTACATCTTCATCAACACGAGCAACAACAACCTGACCATTTTCAGCAACTTGCGTTCTATGTACTGCGAGTAAATCACCATCCATGATGCCAATGTCTTTCATACTCATACCATTTACACGCAGTAAAAAGTCAGCCGCAGGTTTAAATAGTGAAGGATCAACCTGACAATGACTTTCAACATGTTCTTGCGCCAAAATGGGCTCACCCGCTGCAACTCGTCCAATTAAAGGTAAACCTAATTGCTCAGGTTCGTCTTCTTCAATTAATTGAATACCACGACTCGCCCCAGGCTTCATTTTGATCATGCCTTTTTTTGCCAGTGCTTTTAAATGCTCTTCGGCAGCATTGGCACTTTTAAAACCCAATGTTTGAGCTATTTCAGCACGCGTAGGTGGCATGCCTGTATCTTTAATAAAGACTTTAATTAGTTCTAAAATTTGCGATTGGCGTTTTGTTAATGGGCGCATACAACTGGTTTTCCATACAGTACATTTAACTGTGAGTATATACAGTTATCTGAAAATCGCAAATTTAAATTAACGCCATCATATTGCTACAAAACTAACATTGAACCAGGTATAAAGATGCCATAAGGTATTATTTTTAATTTGCAGGCAAGGAAATACAATGAGTATTTGGCATCAACCAATCACACTAGAGCTTTGTAAAAGTTTAGAGCAAGGGATCACCGGGCAAGGTACTTTAATGAAAACCATGGGCATTGAGGTGACTGAAATTGGTGATGATTATTTAGTGGCGACTATGCCTGCCATTCCTGAGCATCATAACCCTATGGGCATGGTACATGGCGGAGCGAACGTTGTGTTAGCCGAGACAGTGGCAAGCTATGCGGCTAACTTTGTGGTTGATTTCAATAAATTTTATGCTGTTGGCCAAGAAATTAATGCCAACCATATGAAAGCATCTCGTAAGGGTGTATTAACGGCTACAGCAAAGCCTCTTCATTTAGGTAAGCGCACTTCAGTGTGGGATATTAAAATTACCAATGCCGCAGGAGAGCTTTGCTGCGTATCAAGAATGACCGCAGCTGTTGTAGAGCGCTAAGCTCAGGCTATTTTTCGACTGGATAAATCGTAATTTCAACCCCTGCGCCAATCGCTGAAATACGCAGCAAAGTATCAGCATGCAGGGCTTGATTAAAACATTTTGGTGAAACGCCTGATTCAAAGCCAATATCAAATGTACGTTTAGAGCACGATAACCACTGCTTAAGAGCATTTCGTGAACACGATTCAATTAATTCACACAACTGATTAATCGCTTTGTCTGGTGTACTGATATCAGCAGCAGCCTCAATACGCGCTAGTTGACGGTATTCATCTTGGTCGTAATGTAAAACCATGGCATTTTTCTTTAAATCAGCAACAAGTGCACTAATATCGTGCTTTGATTCAAGCTCCAGATCCACATTTAAAAATTGAATTTCCGACATACTCTCGTTTTTACCCTCTATTGATATCGACTGAAACTTTAACTCAGTTTTGTATATATACCAAATCTAGAATACAGTTAATGCGACATTATGCCGCATTGGCAATACAGTTAAACAACCTAAAATAGCTCCCATACAACAATAATAACGGAGTAATGATGAATAAACGCATGTTCAAATATGCTCGAAAAGGGCATAAATGGCTTGGCTATCTGCTAGCCATTCAGCTACTTCTATGGCTATCGGGAGGCTTAGTAATGAGTTCACTCCCCCTCGAAAAAGTGCATGGTAAACATTTAGCAAAACGCAGTTTAGATAATCCATTTATGATAGCCGATTACACAGCATCAGTTGATCGGATAACCGCCCAATTTCAACAAATAAAAGCGATTAACTATAGTCACTTTTTAAATGCACCAATCATTGAAGTTACTACTGAGCAAAGCACTGTCAGCTTTAATGGTCATACTGGAGCTCCCATGGCAAAACCCAGTGAGGCTGAAATTATCGCGAACGCCAAAGCACACTTACTGATTGATGCCAATGTTTTGCAAGTACAGCAATTAAAACAAGGCCCCCGCGAAGCTGCACATAAACAAAACATATGGCAAGTTCGTTTCGATGATTGGCTTGCGACAACCATATATTTAGACAGCCAAAACGGTAAAGTCATCACTGTGCGCAGCACCCTGTGGCGTATTTTCGACTTTTTCTGGATGCTGCATATTATGGATTACGACGAGCGAGAAAACTTTAATAACCCACTGCTTATCAGCTTCTCAGCCACCAGCGTGCTGTTTTGTATTACCGGAATTGTTTTGTTACTGCAAAACGTTCGTATAAAGCGTAAAAAACCAGCTACACGTGTTGGTCTATCAAAATAGGGTTGCCATCTGGGTCGGTGATAATAAAGCTCGCTTCACCGGCCTTTTGTATTGCTAAACCTTGCTGCTGAAAATGCAGAGCTAATTGCTCAAAAGTAGCAAACTCAGCCAACGTTTTAGCATTTTGATCCCAACCCGGGTTAAAGGTCAGCATGGTTTTATCAAACATTCCTTGAAACAAACCAATTAAATGCTCACCGTTTTTCATAATTAGCCAATGCTGCTCTATTTCGCCGGCAAACTCTTTAAAACCCAGCTTTTCATAAAACAGCTTAGAGGCATGGATATCTTTTACATTTAAACTCACAGAAAAAGCACCTAGTAACATAGTTGTAATTCCTTTAATGAAAACGGCCTAACAACTATAGCTGAGTTGAAAAACTTTTCCTTTTAGAATAGTCACTCTAAAATGAGCTTTCCTGTAGTTCACTGATGTGATGGATATGCGTTTATTTCTCTACTTTACCCTTTGTTTAATAATCAATTTCTCTGTAAATGCAGAGCAATTTTCAAGCTTTTCTAGTGCCAAAAAGCACTTAATAAAAACCCTACCAGACAATAGTAAAAGCCTTTACTGTGGATGTGACATAAAACGCCAAGGTAAGAAACTCGTACCAGATCCTAATGGATGTGGCTATATACCTCGAAATGCAATGACACGTTCAGGCAAAGAAAATGTTCGCGCAAAACGAATTGAGTGGGAGCACATAGTACCTGCGTGGGAATTTGGCCATCAGTTACAATGTTGGCAGAACGGCGGACGCAAAAATTGCCGAAAAGTCAGCGAAAAATTCCGAAAAATGGAAGCTGATATCAATAATCTGGCACCTGCAATAGGTGAAATCAACGCTGATCGCTCTAATTTTCGCTATGGAATGGTCACATCCCATAGTCCTAAATACGGTGCTTGTCCTATTAAAATAGATTTTAAGCAACGGGTGTTTGAGCCTCCTATTTATGCACGAAAACGTATTGCTGATGCCTATTTCTACATGCAGCAAACCTACGGATTAAAAATTTCAGATAAACAACGACAGCTATTCGAGGCATGGCAACGACTTGAAGTGGCTCAAGTAAATGACCGTAAAGCACTCTAGTTTAGAGCAATAATGTTCATAAAAAAGGGGCGGCTATCTATTGCTATGGGCTATAGTTATTGATACGTTTTAAGCAAATATTTACAGGAAAGTAATTCATATGTTTAATTGTAATAAACTTGCTCTAGCGGTGTTTCTGGCAGTGTCTGGCTTCTCTTTAACAGGATGCGGAGGAGGAAGTGGCTCGTCTGATAGTACAACTAATCCGCCACCGCCAACAACTTCTGAGCCATCTTGGACGGCAGGAGTTTTCGCCCCATCAAGTGAATTTAAAAACCAATGTGCGGTTCCTCGAACAGGCAATGACCCTTACAATAATAATAGACCTTACCCAGATACTGCTGGCAGTGAGTTTACAGAAAAAATGTGGTTACGTTCATGGAGTGATGAAACTTACCTTTGGTACGATGAGATTGAAGATAACGACCCAGACAACTTCAACTCTGTCGCCGCTTATTTTGCGCAATTAAAAACATATCAAACAACTGACTCAGGGGCATATAAAGATAACTTCCACTTCAGTCGCCCAACCGAAGAGTACTATAAAGAAGCACAATCAGGCGTGGTTTCTGGCTACGGTATTAACTGGGCATTTTTAAGCAATGTCCCCCCTCGTGAATTACGTATTGCTTATTTAGAAGATGATTCACCAGCTAAAAATGTCGGATTACAGCGCGGTGATACTATTTTAATGGTCGACGGCGTTAGTATTAACACTAATACCCAAGAAGGCGTAGATATTTTAAATGAAGCGCTTTTTGGACCAACAGCGGGGGATTCGCATAACTTTGTTGTGCGCAGTAACGATGGCAGTGAAAAATCATTCACACTTGTAGCGGGCAATATCGCGCAAACACCTGTTCAGAATGTTAATACCATCACTACCGCCAATGGTACAAAAATCGGCTATATGCAATTTAATAGTTTTATTAGTATTGCTCAACCAGAGCTGATAAGCGCTGTTAACAAGTTTAAAAGCGATAACATTGACGAGCTAGTAATTGACTTTAGGTATAATGGTGGCGGCTTATTAGCGTTATCATCTCAGCTTGCTTACATGGTTGCCGGCCCAGCTAATACTGATGACTATTACTACTATCAAACCATCAAAAACGACAAGCAACCACAAGAGGCTCCTTACCCATTTATTGACCGTGAAATAGATTACTCTACATTTCAAACAACCAATAGCAGACTTCCTGATCTCAACTTATCTAAAGTATATGTACTAAGTACAGCAGGAACTTGTTCTGCGTCAGAAGCGTTTATAAATGGTTTAAAAGGTATAGATGCAGAAGTCATACTTATTGGTGATACGACCTGCGGCAAGCCTTATGGCTTTACACCCACTCATAATTGCGCCACTACTTACTACACTATCCAATTCTCTGGAGCTAATGATAAAGGCTTTGGGGAATATGCGGACGGTTTTAAACCAACTCCTTCACCTCAGTTTGATGCAGATGTTAAAGGCTGCGTAGTTGCTGATGATTTTGATAACAAACTAGGTGATACACAAGAACGCTTATTTTCAACAGCAATACATCATATTGAGAATGGCAGCTGTCCTATTGTTGTACAAACAAATAGCATCAAACAACCAAGCTTTGCCTCTCAAGCAGAACAAGCCAGTGGAATCCCACTTTCTTATAAACAACCGCTTTATAAGGAAAACATGGACTTAACACGTCCATCACCGGCTAAGGACGACAACAATGAACAATAAAGCACTTTTCACTTGCGCACTATTAGTGAGTTTAACGGGCTGTAAAAGCACCCAAGCAGAGGAGCCACAAAACGCCACGTTAACGCGCGTAAATCCTGGCGTAATCACTGAAATACAACAAGCGATTCAATCAGCTAAAGGGGGCCCATTGGTTACTTTAGCTGATAATGTGTTTACTAAAAGTGCTGAACTATTGATAGATCATGGAACAAATAAAGGGCCCGATGGATTGCCAATTATGGGGGCGCATAGTATCCCTTCAGAAAAATTTGTGCTGCAAAAAATGGGTGAACAGTGTTTGCTCTATTACCCAAAAAAAGAGCTGCGAGTACCACTACCAAATGTAGAATGTGAAGCAGAATAGACAATAAAGGCGCAGTGACCCACTGGGCCTTTCGTTGTTTTATAACTGTTGATGAGGGCCAAACACCTCATAATGAATTCGCTCACTTGCAACCCCTAAACTAAGTAGCTGCTCTTTTATCATTGCCATAAATGCGATTGGACCACACAGGTAAAAATCACCTTTACTAATTGGTAAGCTAGCAGCAATGTGATTTACATCCATCAAACCCGCAAAATCTCCCCCCTTGCCATCTTTAAACCAAGTAACACAATGTAATGAAGCGTGCGCTTGCTGTTGTTTTAATAAATACTCTTTAAAAGCAAACTGCGTCTCACTGTCACAAGCATGCAGGTAATGAATTGGCTGGTTATGTTGATTACTTAATAATGTCTCGAGCATGGCCATCATTGGGGTTTGACCAACACCTGCCGAAATCAACACGACAGGAAAATCAATTTCGCGAAGCACAAAGTCTCCCGCGGGTGGGTAAACCTCTACCTCATCTCCCTCTGTTAAGCTATGTAAGTAATTAGATACTAAGCCTTCTTTTTTCACGCTAATTCGATAATTTCGACCGTTACTTTGTTGCGACAATGAGTATTGCCTAACTTGAGTTAAGTCGCTGTTTACTGGCGTAACTTTTATCCCTAAATATTGGCCCGGTAAATACGCCACAACAGGTTTTGCATCGACAGGTGTTAATGTAAAACTACATATTTGCGCTGATTCCATCCGTTTTTCTGTAATGGTGAAAGTACGGGTACCAAACCAGCCTCCCGGCGCCTTTTTGGTCGTTTGGTATAACGCCATCTCTTCGGTGATACATACATCCGCTAATAAAGAATAAGCTTCACGCCACGCGTACTCGACCTCAGGGGTAAATTGCTCAGGCAGCAACTCTTTTAAAGTCGCAATCAAATGCCCACCAACAATAGGGTAATGCTCTGGCAAAATATGATAGCTGGTGTGTTTGTGATTAATGCGCGCAAGCGCTCCTTTTAACACTGCCAAGTTATCAATATTTGCAGCATAGGCCGCCAAAGCATTAAACAACGCGAATTGCTGAGTGCCCGATTGCTGATGTGTCATATTAAAAATATTTTTAAGCTCTGGGTTGTAGCTAAACATACGATCATAAAAATATTCCGTAACTTGAGGTCCTGCCTGTGCAAGCAAAGGCAAAGTACTTTTAACAATCTGGATCGTTTTTTCAGATAACATAGTTTTTCCTATTGGAGAGATTAACCGCGGCGACCATCAACACGACGATTGACTAAAATGGGCGCACAATGAAATAAAAATAAGCTAAAGCCAGCAATCCAAAGCAACGCACTTAACTGCCATGCAAGGTGATGACCTAAATAAACGGGAAGTAACGAACGTACAATGGCAGCTAACGCAATGAGTAAAAATGCCAAACTAATAAACGCAGGGGCTTGTAATATGCGCCCTGTGTGACCGTGAGAGACACGTATCATCATGGCGATGATCATTAAACCGATGGTGCCAACAGTGATCAGATGAAGCGCGTCTTTGAATAAGATAATAGGGCTGAAATAACTGAGCGCGATAAGCACAAAACCAACCGATAAAGCCCAATAAGCCAAGTGTAATGACCATAGCAAAGGCACTTTTAAAATCCCTTTATGCCACCACACAACACACCGAGCACCATGTAAACAAGCAAGCCAAGCAAAAACCCAACCAGTACTCATTGCGCTAAAAAATAGCTGACTCATAAAGAACCATGCAATGGCGAACAATGAGCTAAATAGGACTAATTTATCGAGCTTGGGGGTTCTAACTTGTTCGCTTAAGTTAAGACCGCGCGCGGTAAAAAATGGCACAACTCGCCCAGCCACAACACCAACCAGCAGCGTCATGATAAGTACGCCAGTATCAACAACCCCCAGTGCCAGCGACATTTTATTAAGCACAACTAAACTCAAAAAAATCACATTGAGTGCACAGAGCAAAGATGCGATGACAATAAATAAATAGTTATGGCGGCTTTTCGCCTGTATCAGCATGTCAGCTAAAATAACAATTCCAGCCAGCCACCAAACGAGTTGTAATGCACTTACAATATAAAGGTTTAGCTGCTCGTACCCTGCAATATCAATAAAAAAACTAAGTCGTGCAGCAAGCCAAATTATGCTCAGCAAACAGAGCTTAATGCCACTTACACTCGCCACACCTGTCCAAGTTTGTGCAGCGGTGAGCAAAAAGCCCATAGCAACGACCCCTGCAAAGCCAAACAGCATTTCGTGGGCATGCCAAAGTGTTGCGGGCATTGTTAGATGCCACTGTGCATAACCCGCTAAGACTAAAAACCAGTAACTCATTGCAAACACAGCTAAGGCACCCGCTGCCAAGAAAAAAGGCCGAAATGCTAATGCCCATAACGGCCACTGGCTGAGTTGATAAAATTTGATTTTAGCTGGCATAGGTTCAGTTAAATTAATGACTTTCATTAGTGCTCTCAGGGTTTAATTTCCCTAGCTATTGCACAGTTCAAGCCAAAAATAAAAACCATTAAATATCAGGCAATTAAACTTTAACGCTTGATAAAAAAGTCAAAATGACACACCATTAAAAGCATCAAAAACACACATTCAGGTCAAATTGACATGGCACTCAAAAAATCCCTTCTTGATGTTGCTCTTGCCCTTACCAAGGCAAGCAGAGTTGATCACAATTTCAGTTATTTGTTGAGTTGCATTAATGATTGGCTTGAATGTGATGCCGTTGCCTTGTTATTGAAACAAGGTGATGTGTTAAAGCCCGTAGCCCAGCATGGATTGTCGGACGATACGTTAGGAAGGCGCTTTAAAATAGCAGAGCATCCTCGCTTATTTGAAATATGCCGTGGCAGTGAGCCGCTTAAATTTGCCAAAGATTGTGGCCTACCCGATCCCTACGATGGTTTATTACAAAGCCAGCATGGAGACTTTCCTGTTCATGCCTGCATGGGCGTGCCGCTGCTGAGCAGCAAAGATAACAACGAACTATTGGGTGTTTTGACCTTTGATAGTTTAGATGAACATGCCTTTGACGCTTTAGCAGTGAACGAGCTCAATCAACTAAAACAGCTAGCAGCAGGCTATGTTGAGCATGCCCTAACCTTGCAGCATCTTATGCAACACGCACAGCACAGCCATCAAGTTGCACAACAGCTTAATCTTGAAGCGCTAACACGAGAAGGTGTCGAAATTATTGGCAATAGCCAAGCAATGCAGACCCTTAAAAATGATATCCAGCTCGTAGCTGCCTCAGAATTTAGCGTATTGATACAAGGCGACACAGGCGTCGGTAAAGAGCTGGTTGCACGCAATATCCATTTAAACTCAAAACGCCGTGATATGCCGTTGATCCACTTAAACTGCGCATCATTACCAGAGAACTTAGCCGAAAGTGAATTTTTTGGTCATAGTAAAGGCGCGTTTACTGGCGCACATACTGCGCGTCAGGGTAAGTTTCAACTTGCCGATGGCGGCACGCTATTTTTAGATGAAATCGGCGAGCTTCCGCTTGCTATGCAAAGTAAGCTATTGCGCGTTTTACAAAGTGGTGAAGTACAAACGGTGGGAGAAGACCAAAGCCGTTATGTCGATGTTAGAGTGATTGCAGCAACCAACCGAAACTTAAAACAAGAAGTCGCTGCAGGACGCTTTCGTGCAGACCTTTATCACCGATTAAGCGTCTACCCATTGCATGTTGCACCATTAAAAGAGCGCGACAACGATGTTATTTTACTGGCAGGCTTTTTTGTTGAACAAACGTCTAAAAAACTAGGGATTAAACAACTTAAGCTAAGTAGCGATACACAATTACTGCTGCGCCAATATAATTGGCCGGGCAATGTGAGAGAGCTTGAACATGTGATCAGCCGCGCAGCACTCAAAGCCAAGCAACAGCAATGGCAACAAAGCATTGTCACTATTGAGCCTGAGCATTGTGATATTGCTAAAACAGCGGTTGCAACACCAAGTCCAATTGCTGTTAACGAACAAAAAACCGCTCGCTTATCGCTGAAAGAGGCAACCGATGCGTTTAGTTATCAGTTGATTATGCAACAGCTTGAACTACACAACCTCAACTGGGCAGCCACAGCACGCAGCTTAAGCGTTGATAGAGCCAACCTTGTGCGCCTAGCCAAACGGCTAGGCATTAGCGTTAAAAAGTCTGTTTAAGCTTTTAACGCTTTAAAATACGCTTTTAAAAGCTGACTAAATGCTTGTACTTTGGCTGTGCGATGCACCAAGTGATGTGTCACCAGCCAAAGATCTGTTGGCCAGTTTAGCTCTTTAGGAAGTACTGGAAGCAGATCAGGGTATTGGCTTGCCACTTCATGCTGTAGACCACCAATTCCTAAGCCTCTGACAATCGCCCGTGTTGCTTCTGATGTTTCAGACACCCTTAACTTAATTTGCGCCGGCTCAATGTGCTGATCTACCCATGCAAAATAAGGCACTTTACCGTTATAGCCAGCCACCCCAGATACAAAACTATGCTGCTGCAACTGCTGAAGGTTTTTTGGCATACCATACTTTTCAATATAGCTCTTAGAAGCATAAAATCCTGATGAAAGCTCAGCTAAATGCTGGGCAATATAGTCACCTTCGTCAGGGCGAGGGCCCGCTCGCACAGCAATATGCGCTTGACCGTGGTCAAGACGTAAACGGTTTTGATCAAGAATAACTTCGAGTTGCACTTGCGGGTGCAAACTTTGAAACTGCTCACACACATCGCTCAGCACATCAATAAAACCACTGACCGTAGTTAATAATAAACTGCCTCGCAGTTGGCTATCTGCAGCAACAATATCGTTATGAAGCTTTTCAAGTTCAGCGTTAATCGATTTCGCAGTCGCAAACAACTTAGCGCCAATTTCTGTCACTGTATAACCCCGAGCAT
Source organism: Pseudoalteromonas nanhaiensis (assembly GCF_051235485.1). NCBI lineage: Bacteria > Pseudomonadati > Pseudomonadota > Gammaproteobacteria > Alteromonadales > Pseudoalteromonadaceae > Pseudoalteromonas > Pseudoalteromonas nanhaiensis. The sequence continues at coordinate 42,555 of NZ_JBPNYQ010000024.1, forward strand.
GACGGTGAAATAACCGCGCATCAAGGTTATCTTCTAAATTGTTGATTCTTCTAAGCACTGTGCTGTGATGAACACCTAACGATTCGGCAGCAGCGGTTAACGTGCCGAGCCTTGCCACTTCAAAAGCGACTTTTACATCTTGCCAATCATCAAATTGAATCGCCATAACGGCTCCTTGTGTGCATATACGCACATAAGTTTTGCGTTTATTTGGCTTTTCTGCAAGCTGTTTTTTGCTAAAGTGAGCATATCAACAGTGAAGCTTAAAAAGGAAGCCATCATGACAGCACCTAAAATTATTGCCCTAGCAGGCAGCCTACGTAAAGACAGCTTTAATCAAAAACTGATTAATGAAGCTGCACGCTTCGCCCTCGAAAGTGGTGCTGAAGTAGAAGTGATTAAATTAAGCGATTTAAACTTACCTTTATTTGATGAAGATATTGAAGCGCAAGGTACACCTGCTGGCGCACAATTATTAAAAGATAAGCTTCGCGCAGCTGATGGCATTTTACTAGCAAGCCCAGAATATAATGGTTCAATTACAGCGCCACTTAAAAACGCAATCGATTGGGCATCTCGTACAGAGCAAGGTGCAGTACCTGCATTTCGCAATAAAGTTACAGCACTTTATGCAGCTTCGCCGGGTGGCTTAGGTGGCTTACGTGGTTTAAATCACGTACGTGATATTTTATCGGGTATTGGTAGTTTAGTGCTTGCCGATCAACTCGCAGTACCTGCTATCCACACTAAATTAGATGAGCAAGGCCGCATAAGCGATGCTGATACAGCCGAAAAAGTTGCTAGCCTTGCCCAGCAACTTGTCAGCGTAGCGAGCAAATTAAATAAGTAATATAAGGGCGTGTTGACCTTTTATGATTAATTTTGCAGCAGTGTGTTTGGTATTTAGGCAAGGCAGAGCCTATGTAGTGTGGTTGTTCCACATAAATAGGCGATAACGCAGTATCAATGCCAAACACGCGCTGCCCTTCGGGTTCTTCCTAGGGACGATTAACTCTTTGTTGCTCGATTTTTACTTAGCCCACTAGGTTACAAATCTCGCGCCGCGATAAAATCGCCCCTAGAGTGAACAAATTTTAATCCACAAAGGTCAACACGCCCTAGCTTAGCTTTGTCGCTGCTAACTTAGCAGCGATAAAGTCTTCATGGGTAACATACAGTAAGCTTGCGACGCGGCGAATAACCATTTCTTCATGCTTATCTAAATTGCCATCAGCGTAGGCCAAACGCCACAACAGCTCGATAATATCAATACGTTGCTCGGCACTGCACTGAGCATTAATTTGCTTAGAAAACTGAAAGTAATCAATAGCATCATCTAAGCTTTGTGAAGCACCTTCAATAAGCTCTTCAACAGCTTCATCCGTTAAAGAAAAATATTTTTTTAAGGTCTCATTCAGGGTCTGTTGCTCATCATCCTGTAATTCATCATCGGCACGCATAACCTCAATTAACAGCGCAGCAACAGCAGTTTTGAGATCATGCTCACTGATACTAGATTGCGACTCACTCATAGTTGAAAAAAGTTGTTTTATTTTGTTGAGCATCACATTTGTCCCCTATGGGTGTTAGACTACGTATAAGACATTACGTTACCTTAGTTTGACTATGGATGCTAATTCAGGTTCAACATCATTATGAAACAAGGTTTTAATCACATGGAGTTAAGTGTTTATGAGTGAAGTGAGAAGTACACCAGCACTATTAATTAGCGCCTTTTTAATGTTAGTGGTTTGCAGTAATGCGCACGCAGCAAAAGACGAAACAGAAAAGCTCTACGACTTCGACGAAAAGGTGCACTACTATCAAACCAAACTAGCAGATGGCCGCTATCATCTAGAAATTCAATCGGATGATTACGCACACTTCAAAAACCAAAGCGTTTTTTTATTACGTCACGCAAGTCGGCTCTGTAAAGATGAACCGTTTATGTTAAGAGTGACTGATGGGGTGCAGGAGTATGAACGTTTTCCAACTAAACCACGTGCCTATCAGCCACCTTTAACGGTTGTTTTGCAATGTGAAGACGAAGCTAAATAGTACTAGTCTTCATATCCCCATGGTGCGCTTGGCGGCGTAATAGGTTTAGTTAAATCAAAATCAACGCGAAACTCACGTCCTTCACGTACTAAGCGATACGTAAATTGCTTTGGATAAATATACATTTGCCACGTGTTACCCATTGATTGGGGAATACCTTGGCTTGCAAACAATTCTTTTGAATATTGATCAGCCGGGAATGACTGCGCATTAGCAAACCCCGCATCAAGGGTATGACCACCATACATGGTTGATTTGTCATCGCTGCCATCTTCATGGCGATGATCATGCTTTAAACTAAGTCCACTGCCCGTTTTTGTGATGATCCAAGTACGAGATGCATCATCACCCACATGAAATGGCACTTGTAACTCACGCTCGTTACAACGACGTACATGCATTACTAACTTTTTGCCCGCAAACGAGCTAGGGCCTGCAGCGTTATCAACGCTCACTTTACCTTCGTAAGCTTTACCGCAATGGGCCGCAATGTTATCAAAAAAGCCGTCATGGCTTGGAATTGACACTAACGGCGCAGGTCGTGCAGCCGCTACTGATGATGCTGCTACGAGTATCGATGCCACTAAGTATTTCATGGTGTGCTCCTTTATTTGAATTATAATGTCGCTAGCCTAGCCTGCCCCTAAGCAGAAAGGAAATAAATTAGCTAAACAACCTAAAACCATCTGGTGAGCACGCTCATATACCGCCAACAAATTGCAATATAAAACAACCGCTAAAAATGACTGCGCTCATACAAAACAACTAAACCATTAATTCTTAAAAGGATTTAAACACATGAGTATCATTTGCAGAAATAACACAGACAATTTAAACAGCTGAGTTATTTTATTTTGACTACTAGACTAATAAAGAGTGCCAATCACCAAAAGCAAAGCTTCTATCAATCATAACCTTACATAGTTATTGGCTAAAATGTTCCCAAAAATAAAAACGCGGCTCTCGCCGCGTTTAAGTTCCACATGTAAAACCTACTTATTGCCAAGGACGCTCAGCTTTAAGTTGCTGCTCAAAGGCATCGATTTGACTGTTAAGTGTTTCAGTCACACCGATAAAGTCTAAGCCGCTTAATAAGCGCTCTTTAATATCATGGCGAATATCAAAGTGAATAGTGTCAAACTTATCGCTACGAAGTTGTTGGTTTTCTAAATCAACTTCAATATGAATATCATCATGCTGTTCACTCAGTACAAATAATTGCTCAAGTGTTTGTGCCGGTAATGCGATAGCAAGCATTTGATTATTGCCGCAGTTATTAAAGAAAATATCGGCAAAGCTTTCCGCTAAAATAACTTCAAAACCATATTGCTTTAATGCCCATGGCGCGTGCTCACGCGATGAACCACAACCAAAATTGTCTCGAGTTAAAAGAATTTGCGCACCTTGGTAACAAGGGCGATTCAAAATAAACTCAGGGTTTGGCTCACCGTTATCTAAATAACGCCAATCGTAAAAAAGTGCCGCATCAAAACCATCACGGCTGGTCGACGTTAAAAATTGCTTTGGAATTATTTGGTCAGTATCAACATTGTTTTTATCTAACGGGGCCATTAAGCCACTAAAAAATACGCTCATTAGGCTTCTCCTCTGATATCAACAAAACGACCATGAATTGCCGCTGCCGCAGCCATTGCTGGGCTCACTAAGTGCGTGCGTCCACCGCGACCTTGGCGACCTTCAAAGTTACGATTTGAAGTAGATGCACAGCGTTTACCTGCTTCTAATCTGTCATCATTCATTGCTAAGCACATTGAACAACCCGGCTCACGCCATTCAAAACCAGCCGCTTTGAAGATATCAGCAAGGCCTTCGTCTTCGGCTTGTTTTTTAACAAGACCAGAACCTGGAACAATCAGAGCTTCAACACCCGCTGCAACTTGCTTGCCTTCTACAATCTGCGCAGCAGCACGTAAATCTTCAATACGGCTATTTGTACATGAGCCAATAAATACGGTATCAACAGTCGCTGAAGATAATTTATCACCCGCTTTTAAGCCCATATATTTTAGTGCGCTACGAATTGCATCAGCTTTGATTAGATCTGGTTCTTGCTCAGGATCAGGAATACATTCATCTACGCCAATCACTTGCTCAGGGCTGGTACCCCAAGTAATTTGCGGTTGAATGTCAGCAGCCTCCAATTCAACAACATGATCAAACTCTGCGCCATCATCAGTTTTTAGTGTTTGCCAGTAGGCAACGGCACTATCAAAGTCAGCACCTTGTGGTGCGAATGGGCGACCTTTTAAATAATCATAAGTTGTTTGATCTGGTGCGATTAACCCCGCTTTTGCGCCCATTTCAATACTCATATTACATAGCGTCATGCGCGCTTCCATAGACAGCGCTTCGATTCCTTCACCACAAAATTCAGCAACATAGCCAGTTCCACCCGCAGTGCCTAATTTACCGATCACCGCCATGATTAAATCTTTAGCAGTAACAGTTGGACGTAGGCGACCATTTATTTGAATTTTTAACGACTTGGCTTTTTTCTGCTGTAGCGTTTGAGTTGCAAGAACGTGCTCAACTTCTGAAGTACCTATACCGTGCGCTAGTGCACCAAATGCACCATGAGTAGAGGTATGGCTATCACCACACACTATGGTTGTGCCCGGTAAAGTAATGCCCTGCTCAGGCCCCATTACATGCACAATACCTTGATTAATCGAATTTAAATCATAAAGTTGAATACCAAACTCTTTACAGTTTGCATCCAGTGCCATTAATTGATTTTTCGACACTTCACTCGCAGCATCTAATGAGCGGCTTTTTGTTGAAACGTTATGGTCCATGGTCGCAAAGGTTTTTTCTGGGCAACGTACTCTGCGGTTTTTCTCACGTAAACCAGCAAAGGCTTGCGGCGATGTAACTTCATGAACTAGGTGACGGTCGATATAAAGTAAATCGGTTTGATCATTAATGCTGGCGACTACATGAGCTTGCCAGATTTTATCGTATAAGGTTTGGGCCACTTGCTATTCCCTCATTTTAGTTACGCTGAGTGACGAGCTCAGCGCAAACAATTTTTAATTAAATACGTGCCACAATTGCCGCAGCAACATCACTGGTGGTATACCCTGCATTTGGGTAGATATCTGGCGTACCAACACCGGCTTCAACTGCTTCTGCTACCGCTTTTTCAATGGTACGAGCCGCTTCATCTTGACCTAGTGAGTAGCGCAGCATAAGCGCAGCACTTAAAATTTGTGCGATAGGGTTTGCCACCCCTTTACCTGCGATATCAGGTGCTGAGCCACCAGCTGGCTCATACAAACCAAAGCCAGACTGATTCAAACTTGCTGATGGTAATAAGCCCATAGAACCTGTGATCATCGCGCACTCATCTGACAAAATGTCGCCAAATAAGTTATCGCAAAGTAGTACATCAAACTGGCTTGGCTGTTTTACTAATTGCATCGCCGCGTTATCAACATAAATGTAGTCAAGGCTCACTTCTGGGTAGTCTTTACTCACTTCAGTGACCACTTCACGCCAAAGTACACTTGACGCTAACACATTCGCTTTATCAACCGAAGTAACGTGATTGCTACGCAGCTTAGCGGCTTCAAATGCAAAGCGGGCGATGCGCTCAATTTCTTTACGTGAGTATGTTTGGGTATCGAAAGCGGCTTCTTGCTCCCCTTCGCCACTGCGGCCTTTTTCACCGAAATAAATACCACCGGTTAACTCGCGCACACATAAGATATCAAAGCCTTGTGCGCTGATATCTGCACGCAGCGGTGATGCAGCACTTAGTGCTGGTAATAATTGTGCTGGGCGTAAATTACAGAACAAACCAAAGTGCTTACGAAGTGGCAACAACGAAGCTCGTTCAGGTTGCTCGTTCGGTGGTAAGTTTTCCCACTTAGGACCACCTACCGAGCCAAATAAAATCGCATCGGCATTTTCACAAGCACTAAGAGTGCTTTGCGGCAGTGCCTGACCAAACTCATCAATGGCAGCACCACCAATCGCGTGGTGATGACGAGTCAATGTAAAACCAAACTTTTCGCTTACAGCATCCAAGACGGTTTCTGCTGCTGCCATAACTTCTGGACCAATCCCGTCGCCTGCTAATACTGCGATACTGTAATTCGATTGACTCATCCTGCTTTCCTCTGTTGTTTTAAATCAGACACTTTTTGTGCACGATAAATTAAGTTATAAACGCGGATCATGGCGCGTACCGACGCTTCAACCACATCCGCTGCAATGCCCGCGCCGTGATAAGGGCGGCCATCGTATTTAGCGATAATATTCACTTGCCCTAGTGAGCTGGCACCTTGGCCTGTTGCTTCTAGGTTGTATTCAATCATTTCGACCGACATACCCGTTAAGCGCTCAATTGCTAAGAATGATGCTTCAACAGGACCATTACCCGTTGCTGCCTCTTGCTTAGACTCGCCATCAATTGTCATGCCGATTGTTGAGCTCGCCACTGATTGCGAGTTAGACGTAGAGTTAACAAACTCAAGTTGGTACTTCTCGTCTTTATCTTTGATTTGATTAAAGTAAATCATCGCTTCTAAGTCGTAGTCATACACAGTGCCTTTTTGGTCTGCTAATGCTAAGAAACTTTCATACAAGCTATCCATATCATAATCAGATTTTTGATAGCCTAACTCTTCTAAACGATGCTCAATAACATGACGACCTGAACGCGAGGTCATGTTTAATTGGTTATTTGGTACACCGACACTTTCTGGCGACATAATTTCGTAAGTGTTTTGCGCTTTTAATACGCCGTCTTGGTGGATTCCTGAGCTATGTGCAAAGGCATTTTCACCAACAATTGCTTTGTTTGGCTGCACTGGCATATTACAAATCTTCGCGACTTGGCGCGAAGCACGGTATATTTCTTCACTGCGAATATCGGTATGCACTTTTAAGTGGTCTTCACGCATCTTCATGATCATCGCCACTTCTTCAAGCGAGCAGTTACCTGCACGCTCACCAATACCATTAATAGTACATTCGATTTGGCGAGCACCGGCTTGTACCGCAGCAATTGAGTTAGCAACCGCTAAGCCTAAATCGTTATGGCAATGCACACTTAAACGCGCCTTGTCGATATTTGGCACATTGTTCATTAAGTGATGGATCATCGCAGCGTATTCGTCTGGCGTTACATAACCTACGGTGTCAGGTAAGTTGATAGTTGATGCACCCGCATCAATAGCACTTTCAACGATACGACATAAATCCCAATGCGGTGTGCGGCCAGCATCTTCACAAGAAAATTCAACGTCATCCGTATAGTTACGCGCAAGTTTAATCGACTTAACAGCCATCGCTGTTGCATCGTCTAAGCTCATACGTAATTTGTGTTCAAGGTGTAATGGGCTGGTTGCGATAAAAGTATGGATACGGCCTTGCTCTGCCGGGCGAAGTGCTTCACCACAGGCTTCTATGTCTTTTGCTACAGCGCGAGCTAAACCACAAATAATTGGCCCTTTCACTTCAGTCGCAATTCGCTGTACAGAGCGAAAATCTGCCGGGCTTGATACCGGAAAACCTACTTCCATTACATCCACATTTAAGCGGCTAATGGTATGCGCAAGTTGAATTTTGTCGTCTTCGGTTAGGCTTGCTTTTAATGCTTGCTCACCATCACGTAACGTTGTGTCAAAAATCCAAACCTTATCTTTCATAAAACTGTCCTCGTTCCCAATGACCCATTAGCGAGATAAAAAAAACCCCGCGTTTGCGGGGTTTTTTAATGTTCTACAAATGCAAATACACTAAGCCCCGCTCACTGATTTAAGCAGTAAGAGGTTTAGTTTTAATGTAATTAAACGAATCATTTGCATTGTATTTATCTAAATGTGTGTTCAGTGAGCTGTATTTTTAACATTCAAAAAACCAGCTTGCAAGCATAATTTTTTCAAAAATCACATTTTTATTTACACAAAATAGAAAAAACAAACCTAAAGAATCATTGAAAATGAATATAATATCCAAAACTAATGAGAACGGCGTTTAAATATTCGTTCAGCAATCACTGTATTGTTTAGATTAACTTTTAAGATTGATGGTTATCACGTACATACAAAGTTGCACCGCGGGCAATATAACGTAATTGCCAGATCAGTCGCTCTACTAATTCTTCACGTTGCTGGCCTTCGATATCTAACGCTTCAGCACCTGCATTAAAAACGAGCGTAACCATGGCTTCTGCTTGAATATAAGCATGAGTCGCATCGCAAGGAGTTTCGCTTTCAAGATAATGGGCAAGCTCTAAAATAAAGTGTTTAATTTCGCGTGCTACTGCAGCACGAAATGCTTTTGAAGTGCCAGAGCGCTCACGTAATAACAGCCTAAATTGGTTACTTGAATTATCTATAAACTCCATAAAAGTCACTATGGAAGTACTTATAACGCTGCCACCACTGGCGATTCGGCGACGAGCTTGACGCATTAGTTGACGTAACGTTAATCCGGCTTCATCAACCATTGTTAAACCAAGTTCATTCATATCTTTAAAGTGGCGATAAAAAGAGGTTGGCGCTATCCCTGCTTCACGGGCAACTTCACGTAAGCTTAGGTTTGAAAAACTATGATCTGCACTTAGTTGATTAAATGCAGCTTCAATTAGTGCTTGTCGTGTTTTTTGTTTCTGTTGTGCCCTAACACCCGACATGGAAACTCCCAGCGTGAACTTTTAATGATTTTCGGTTAATGAGACAGTCTAATACTTGACGCGAAGAGTTTGAAATACTATTTTAGCGTACAGTTGTACGCCGAGATTAATTTAGATGAAAAAACCACCTATTATTTGGACTAACGTCCTCTTTTTTAGCCTGACATTTTTAGCCGCGATCACTCTTGTACCTTGGTATGGTCTGACTTACGGTTTTACCAGTACACACTGGATCGCATTTGTTGGCTGTATGTTTTATGCAGGACTATCGATTACTGCAGGTTATCACCGCTTATGGGCGCACAAAGCATATGATGTTCACCCAGTTATTGAAGTGATTTTTGCCTTTGGTGGCGCATTTGCATTACAAAACAGTGCGTTGCACTGGAGTAGCGATCACCGTATTCACCATGGTCAAGTTGATGATCCAATCAAAGACCCTTACGCTGCAACAAATGGCTTTTGGTATAGCCACATTGGTTGGATGCTGCGCGATTATCAAGGTGAAGAATACAGTAACTACAACAACTGCCGTGACTTACAAAAAAATAAAGTAGTAATGTGGCAACATCGTCATTATATGAAATTAGTTATTGCGACTAATTTTGGTATTCCTTTATTGCTAGGTTTAATGCTTGGCGATGTATGGGGTATGTTATTACTAGCCGGTTTACTGCGTTTAGTATTAAGCCAGCACTTTACTTTTTTCATTAACTCAGTTGCGCATATTTGGGGTTCTCGCCCTTACACCGAAAAAAACACGGCACGTGATAATGGCTTTTTAGCATTATTCACCTACGGTGAAGGCTACCATAACTTCCACCATATTTTTGCTAGTGACTATCGCAATGGCATTAAGTGGTATCACTATGATCCTACGAAGTGGATGATCCGCTCATTAGCAGCGCTAGGCCTGGCTTCAAAACTAAAACGCACCCCTGTGGAACGTATTGAAAAAGCCAAAGCCGAAACCTTAATGAATAAAACCCAAGTTCGCCTTGCAAAATTGCCTTTAGCGCAAGATAAGCTTACATTACTACAATCTGAATATGATTTATTGCTGAAGAAGTTGCAGCATTTTTGTGCCTTGCAAAAACGCGTGTTAGACATCAAGAAAAGCAAAATGATGAAACAATGCGAAAAATCAGCATTAATGACACAATATCACGAGCTTGAAGCCGCTTGGGAAAACCAAAAGCAGGCTTGGCTTGCACTAAATGCGAGGTTGTTAAAAGCCTCTTTTAGTTAACATAGGAGCGGCTGTGGCCAAACAACAAGTAAAGCAAAAAGATACTCCATCTTATCAATATGATGCGATCATCATAGGCACAGGTCCTGGCGGTGAAGGTACCGCCATGAACCTGTCTAAAAGTAACAAGAAAGTGGCTGTTATTGAGCGTCAAGAAGCGGTCGGTGGCGGCTGTGTGCACTGGGGTACTATCCCGTCTAAAGCATTACGTCATTCAGTAAGCCGTTACATTGAATACAAAGCAAACCCGCTATTTAATATCAGCGAGCGTCCTAACCGCCTAACTTTCCCTGATATTTTGCACCATGCAAGTAACGTCATCTCAAAGCAATCTAATTTACGTAGCAGCTTTTATGAGCGTAACCGCATTCATATGTATCAAGGCGATGCTGAGTTTATTGATAAACACACCATTAAGGTGACTCACTTAGACGGTTCATTTGAAACTATCACCGCACAAACAATCGTTATTGCTACTGGCTCGCGCCCTTACCGTCCACCTGGTGTAGACTTTGCCCACCCACGCATTTACGACAGCGATACAATTTTAGGCCTTGAGCATGACCCTCATCGCGTACTAATTTATGGTGCAGGTGTAATTGGTTGTGAGTATGCCTCTATCTTTAAAGGTTTAGGTGCAAAAGTTGATCTAGTGAATACCCGCGACCGCCTGCTTGCCTTTATGGATGCGGAAATCTCAGATGCTCTGAGCTATCACTTTTGGAATAGCGGCATTGTTATTCGTCATAACGAAGAGTTTGATAGAGTAGAAACCCGTGATGATTGTGTGGTGATGCACTTAAAATCAGGCAAGCGAGTAAAAGCTGACTGTATTTTATTTGCTAATGGTCGTACTGGTAATACAGATACGTTAAACCTTGAAGCCGTGGGCCTAAAAGCGGATGGTCGTGGCCAGCTTAGAGTAAATGAAACATACCAAACAGAAGTCGATAATATTTATGCTGTAGGTGATGTAATTGGTTACCCAAGCCTTGCAAGTGCAGCATTTGACCAAGGCCGTATTGCTGCCGATGCGATTGCATGTGGTAATTGCGATGAGAAGCTGATCATTGATATTCCAGCAGGTATTTATACAATTCCTGAAATGAGCTCAGTGGGTAAAACAGAGCAAGAGCTAACTGCAGCGAAAATCCCTTACGAGGTAGGCCGTGCTCAATTTAAGCATTTAGCGCGTGCGCAAATAGCTGGCACCGAGGTAGGTAGCTTAAAGATTCTATTCCATGTTGATACCAAAGAAGTTCTTGGTGTGCATTGCTTCGGTGAGCGTGCCTCTGAAATCGTTCACATCGGGCAAGCAATTATGGAACAAAAGAACGGCGGCAATAACATTGATTACTTTGTAAATACCACGTTCAACTACCCGACCATGGCCGAAGCCTATCGCGTAGCCGCATTAAATGGTTTAAATCGTTTGTTTAAATAAATAAAAAAGCCCGCTTAATGCGGGCTTTTTTTACGATTAGCTGTTGCTTATTTGTGGTATTTACCGCTGAACTCATGAACGGCGTTAATAAATACACCTGCGTTTTCTGGATCAACATCTGGTGTAATACCATGACCTAGATTAAATACATGGCCAGAGCCTGTACCAAAGTCTTCTAGGATAGTGGCAACTTCTTGGCGAATACGCTCAGGCGTGCCATGCAGCATTGCTGGGTCCATGTTGCCTTGCAGCGCGACTTTATCGCCAACACGACGTTTTGCATCACCGATGTTAATAGTCCAGTCCAGACCTACTGCATCACAGCCTGTTGCTGCAATTGCTTCAATCCACTGACCACCATTTTTAGTAAATAACGTCACTGGCACTTTACGACCATCGTGTTCGCGAATTAAGCCATCAACAATCTTGTGCATGTATTGTAATGAAAACTCATTGTAGTCACGTGGGCTTAATACACCGCCCCATGAGTCAAATACCATTAACGATTGCGCGCCCGCTTTAACTTGCGCGTTTAAATAGTCAATCACTGAGTCAGCTAATTTATCAAGTAGTAAGTGCAGTGTCTGTGGCTCAGCAAAGGCCATTTTTTTGATTTTACCGAATGTTTTGCTGCTGCCACCTTCAACCATATAAGTGGCAAGTGTCCAAGGTGAACCAGAGAAACCAATTAGCGGTACTTCACCTTTTAATTCGCGACGAATCGTACTTACCGCATTCATCACATAACCAAGCTCATCAGTTGGATCGATATTTGGGATTTTTTTAACATCTGCTAATGAAGAAATCGGACGTTCAAATTTCGGACCTTCACCTGTTTCAAAGTAAAGACCTAAGCCCATAGCATCAGGAATAGTTAAAATATCACTGAATAGAATAGCAGCATCAAGCGGATAACGACGTAATGGCTGTAACGTTACTTCACAAGCAAGTTCAGCATTTTTACATAAACTCATAAAGTCGCCTGCTTGGGCACGTGTAGCGCGGTACTCAGGTAAATAACGGCCAGCTTGGCGCATCATCCATACCGGTGTGACATCAACAGGTTGCTTTTGTAGTGCACGTAAATAACGATCGTTTTTTAATTCGCTCATGCGTATAGAATCCTAGAACTGAATGAAATTGTGCAGATTGTACCACCATATTACACGTCTCACTATGGATAGATAATCATGGCTAGATATAGATCATGTTTTTTAGGTCAGCCTAAGCCTATAGTGCGTTTTTTGAGCGAAAATAAAATAATTTTAAAACTTTTCATTAATAAATTTGCAACATACCAAAAAGCTTGGTATAACTTATCCCGCGTTAACAATAACAACAATAAAAATCTTATAACAAGAAGAACAATAATCTTCCCATAACAATAAGAACGCTTGTTTTAACAAGTCATAGAAAAAGAATTAAACCACCTTTATAGGTGGTTTTTTCTTTTTAGAATCAGCAAATTAACCCCTTCTCCCATTAGATAAGTAATGCAAAATTAACACTAGTAGTTTTGATTTATTTCCCATACACTGCTGTTAGAGCATAAAAGCTAGCCTCAGGTGTCGTTGCGTTGCAATTTCATTGTAAAAAATTACGTGCTTAGGATGGCTTTTACAATCTGTTGCAATTAGACACTAAGAATTTAGTTGATCTTTGTGTCATATTTCCTTTTTATATATACAAAGGAAAACCTACTCAGCGAGGAGATGAAATATGCTGACGCGTTTGGAAAAAGCTCAACAAAAATGGGGTGGCAGTCACTCTGTAATAGACAAATGGCTAACAGAGCGCCAAGAATTATTGGTGTTATTCTGTCGTATTGCTGGCTTTTCACCGTACGAGAAGAAAGATCACGCCCTACCGGATCAACTGCAAATTCAGAATTTTTGCCAAATTCTAATGGATTATCTTTCTGCTGGTCACTTTGAAATATATGACGACATCGCAAAAGCCTGCAAAGAGAAAGGCCCTGAAAGCCAAAACCTAGCAAATGCTCTTTACCCGCGTATTTCAGAAACAACTGACGTCGCTCTCGACTTTAATGATAAATATGCTGAAGTTGACAAAGATGACTTACTTGATGAGTTTGATAAAGACTTGTCTACATTAGGTGAGGCACTTGAGTTACGCTTTGAATTAGAAGATGAGTTAATCGATAACCTTTATTCGAATCATACAAGCTAATTTGCGATGACAGCAGAGAAGCATTTCTCTGCTGAAAGTACTAGTAATTTGCACCCAACCATAAATACCTTGCGCCATATAAGTCTAAAAACGGCTTGATTGGTGGTAAAACCTCATCCTCAAAAAGAATCAACTATTCCATTTCGTAACAAAAATTTGAAATAATTCTTTCAATGCGATACTCATATTATAAAAACATGAGGTTCGCTATGAACAAACGGTCATTTTTAAAGTCACTTTCAATCCTTGCCGCTGGCGCAAGTCTAACATCCGCTCCCTTAATGGCTGCTCAGAATAGCAGTACCCAAACATTAATTAAGCCAAAAGCTCTTCCTAAAGGCGGCACAATTGGCATATGTAGCCCCTCTGCCGCCACTGCTGCGCACGCTGATATTTTATTAGCACAAGGCGTTATAGAGGCACTGGGTTACAAAGCTAAGCTTGCACCAAACATTTTGGCAAGACGAGGGCATTTAGCAGGCACTGATGCGATGCGAGCCGGTGATTTAAACAGTTTATTTAGTGATAACGATATTGATGCTATTTTGTGTTTACGCGGCGGCTCAGGGGCTGCCCGTATTTTACCTTTACTCGACTACGCAATGATCCGTAACAATCCTAAGCCATTGATGGGCTATTCGGATATTACAGCATTGCATAACGCGTTACTCTCAAAAGCTGGGCTGATCAGCTTTCATGGTCCCAATGCATCGAGTGATTGGAATCCGTTTCATGTAGCGCAATTTAAAGACATGTTCGAAGCGCGTAAACTAATGCATTTTCAAAATTTGCCGAAAGCCGATGATGAGCTCGTTAACACACAATACCTGACCCAAACAATTACTTCAGGAAAGGCTACAGGACAGTTAATTGGAGGTAATTTAACGGTACTGACTGCACTTGCGGGATCAAGCTATTTACCCGATTTTGACGGCGCAATTTTATTTTTAGAAGATATCGACGAAGCGCCCTATCGAATTGACAGAATGATGAGCACACTAAAACTTATGGGCGCACTTGATAAGATTGCAGGCTTTGTATTTGGCGATTGTAATGACTGTAGGCCAGGTCGTGGTTATGGTTCATTAACCCTAGATGATATTTTTGCAGACTATATTAAACCGCTGGGGATTCCTGCTTATCGTGGGGCTATGATTGGCCATATTAAGCGCCAATTTATCTTGCCTGTTGGCACTTTGGTTGAGCTTGATGCAGATGGTGGCACATTAAAAATGACAGAAACGGCATTTAGTTAATACCAATTCGCGCATAAAAAAAGGGCCATTCGGCCCTTTTTTATTGAGTTAAATATTACTCAGCTGGTACTGCTTTTTCATCGCTTTGGATTTCAAGTAATTCTACTTCGAAAACAAGCGTTGAGTTAGCTGGGATCTTACCAAGATCACGCTCACCGTATGCAAGTTCAGATGGAATAGTGAACTTGTACTTAGAGCCAACTGGCATTAATTGTAAACCTTCAGTCCAACCTGGGATCACACGGTTAAGTGGGAACGTAGTTGGTTCATTACGTGAGTAAGAGCTATCAAACTCAGTGCCGTCTAGTAAAGTACCTTTGTAGTGTACTTTAACAACGTCAGTTGCTACTGGCTTTTCACCTTCACCTTGTGTGATTACTTCGTACTGTAGGCCAGACTCAGTTACTGTAACGCCTTCTTTCTTCGCGTTTTCAGCTAAGAATTTTTCGCCTTCAGCTTTGCTCTTTTCAGCTTCTACTTTCGCTTTTTCTTGTTGTTTAGTGCGAATGCTTTGATCAAGCGCAGTTAACACTTCACGAATTTTTTCATCATCAAGCTTAGCATTACCTGCAAGTGCGTCTTCGAAGCCGCGCTTAAGTAGCGCTTCATCAAGCTCAACACCTAATTCTTTCTTTTCTGCTAGGTCTTGGTTTAAGAAGTTACCAACAGATGCACCAATACCGTATGCTTGTTGTTGTGCTTCAGTCTCTAGTTTAACCTCAGCTTGCTGCTCTTTTTTTGCTTCCTGATTACAAGCTGTAAGCGCTAAAACTGACGCTGCAATCAATGACAATTTAATCGTCTTTCTCATTTTATATCTCCGACACACTTTGCAGTTGTCAATTATTGTATTATTACTAGTTAAAGAGTTACGACCTACGTGGTAGGCTGCTTGTCTAATAACTAAACGTCATGCAAATGCATAAGCTAGTGATTAGACTAACAACCTAGGCCTTCCATGAGACCTAGTCTAACCTCTCAATCACTAAGAGTTAAGGGGAAATACCCGTAATATGTCGATATTTCGTACTTTTTTGTATCTACTGAGCCTTGGCTTGGTTGTTGCTTGCTCAGAACAACATGAGCAATCTACAGCACGCTACGAGCATGCTGCACAAGGAGCATTTGCCTCTGCACTTTCGCACGATGGTAAATACAGCTTAATCTCATCAATACACCATGGGGTCGCGCTGTGGGATAATCAACAGCACGTATTAAAATACCAATGGTTCCAACAGCAAAACCAAGATAGCCTTGTTCATACCGTGGCAATTTCCTATGACAACAGCCATGCTGTTACCGCAGAAAAATCAACCTTTGCTGTATGGGACATCGCCACAGGTGAAAACTCAGGTTATTACAAAATACACGCCTCAACAATCAGAGATATCGCAATTAGTAATCAAGGCCAGAGTGTTTTATATGGTCGCGCCGATGGTGTTGTTGTATACCTGAACTTAGAGACCGGACGTCGAATAGAGTTCCTTGGTCACCAAGAAAAAGTAAATGTTGTTGATTTATCCCCTAACGGCCATTTCGCCATTAGTGGCTCTAATGACTATGTGGCCTACTTTTGGGATACCCGTACAGGGCAAGTCATTCACCGCTTTAATCACCCGACTCGCGTCACGCAAGTTGCCCTTGACCCACAAGGTCGTTATGCATTTACAGCAGACAGTATGAAGCAAGCAAATGTATGGCAACTGACTACAGGTGATCTTGTTAGCAAACTGCAGTATATTGCGCGTCAGAAAATTTTTACCGCCGCTCGCTTTAATGAAGAAGGCAGTTTAATTGCAACTGGGTCACCAAATAGACTCGTCGAATTATGGCAGCTAAACTCAGGTAAAAAGTTACAAACGTGGCAGGTCATTCCTCGTGAAGGAAGTCGCCCAAAATCGGCCGTGGTGTTAGATGTTGCGTTTACTGATAACAGCCAAGCGTTATTAACCGAAAGCTCCAGCGGATTTGCTGAAAGTTTTAATTTAAGAGAATCGAATGAACACAATTGAAAATCGTCTAATGGAACTTGAAGCGAAAGTCGCTTTTCAAGATGAAACAATTGAAATATTGAATGATGAGCTTAAAGCACACCAACAGCAGCTGGCAAAAATGAAACGCCAGACTGAGTTGCTGGCAGAAAAAATCAAAGAAGCACAACAGCCTTCATTGATGTCGCAGATGCAAGAGCCGCCTCCGCCACACTATTAATGTGAGGGTTACAAGCCGGGTATTATTCGCCCGGCTTAAATACACCAATTACTTGCTCAAACTGGCGGGTTGACGCTTGCACCGCTTTCTCTGGTTGCGTCATTTTATGGCCACACTGTACGCATTCTACTTTTTCAACATCGTGCTCTTTGTATAGCATCATAGTATCCATAGCTTTACACTCAGGGCATGATGCACCGGCGATAAAGCGTTTCTTTTGTCTCATAAATGATCTCCCGTGGCATGTAGGCGGCTATTTTAGCCTAATAATTCTCTGTTTGATACGATTGCGAAGCCTAATGTGATCCGTGTTATGATAAGCAAAATTTAATCTATGCAGTGCAAGTAAACTTTCATGATCCAAATTTCAGACATCGAGCTACTACGAGGTGGCAACGCCTTATTAAAAGGTGCCTCTGCAACCTTATTCCCAGAACATAAGGTTGGCCTTGTGGGCGCTAATGGTTGTGGTAAATCAACCTTGTTCGCGCTATTAAAGTCTGAGTTACAGCTTGATGCTGGTGAATGCCAAATTCCAAAAGATTGGTCAATAGCCTCTGTTAAACAAGAAACACCAGCCCTTGAAATAAGCGCCATAGATTACGTATTACAAGGTCACCCTGAGTACTACACATTAAGAATCGCACTCCGTGAAGCCGAGCAAAATAACGATGGTGATGCGCAAGCAAAAGCACATATTGGTCTAGAACATATTCAAGGCTACAGCATTGAAGCAAAAGCGGGTGAACTATTACACGGTTTAGGTTTTAGTAATGAGCAAATAGACAACCCGGTGAGTGCCTTTTCAGGTGGTTGGCGTATGCGTTTAAACTTAGCACAAGCACTTATTCGTGATGCTGATTTATTACTGCTGGATGAGCCAACCAACCACTTAGATCTTGATGCTGTTTATTGGCTAGAACGATTCTTACGTGCCTACACAGGCACCCTAGTACTGATTTCTCATGACCGCGAATTCTTAGATGCCGTCGTTGACCAAATTTGGCACATAGACGCACAAAAAATAAATGTTTATAAAGGCAATTACTCGCAATTCGAACGCCAAAAAGCAGAGCGTTTATTACAACAGCAAGCCATGTTCGAAAAGCAGCAAGAACAAATTGCTCATCTAGAAAAGTTTATTACGCGTTTTAAAGCAAAAGCCAGTAAGGCTAAGCAGGCACAAAGCCGAGTAAAAGCCTTAGAACGCATGGAAAAGTTGGCCCCCGCCCATGCTGATTCACCCTTTGATTTTGAGTTTGCTGAGCCTACAGCTCTGCCAAATCCATTAATGACGCTCGACCAAGCTAAAGCTGGCTACGGCGATACCACTATTTTGCATAGCATTAAGCTAAACCTAGTTCCGGGTAGCCGTATTGCGCTGCTTGGCCGAAATGGTGCAGGTAAATCAACATTAATCAAATTATTAGCTGGCGAATTACAACCACAAGCTGGAGAAGTATTTCAGCATCAGGGCTTAAACATTGGTTACTTTGCGCAGCATCAGCTGGAGTCACTCGATCTAAAAGCTAGCGCAGTAACACATTTACAACGCTTAAATCCGCAGGCAACAGAGCAGTCATTACGCGACTTTTTAGGTGGTTTTGCATTCTTTGGCGATAAAGCGCTTGAGCCAGTTGCACCGTTTTCTGGCGGTGAAAAGGCCCGCTTAGTGTTAGCCATGTTAGTGTATCAAAAGCCAAATCTACTGTTACTCGATGAGCCAACTAACCACCTAGATTTAGAAATGCGCCATGCCCTAGTAATGGCGCTACAAGGTTTTGAAGGTGCAATGGTTACTGTATCGCATGACCGTCACATGTTAAAAAATACCGCTGATGAGTATTACCTCGTTGATAACGGCGAAGTAACGCAATTTGGTTATGACCTTGATGCCTATTACCAGTGGCTACTCAACGCCAACAAAGAAGCAGCTAAAAGCAACGAAGACAACGCCCCTAAAGCCCATTCAAGCGTTAACCGCAAAGAGCAAAAACGCTTAGAAGCCGAATTCAGAAAATCAGTGCAGCCGTTGAAAAAGCAAATCGACAAGCTTGAAAAGCAACTTGATAAGTACTCAACAGAGCTTGGGGAAATCGAAAGCGCGCTTGCCGATAATGACTTATACAGTGATGAGAATAAAGCCAAACTGACAGAGCTACTCGCTAAGCAAGCAAGCTTAACTCCAAAGCTTAATGACGTTGAAGAAGAGCTGCTCATGGCACTTGAAGAGCTTGAAGAAAAAGAGCAGGCCTTTGCCGATGAAACCGCTTAATAGCGAGCAATTTTGGCAGTTTGCATGCCGTCTTTATAGCGAAGATGGCATGCAAGCAAAGCTATTAGGCTATCAAAACCAGCAAGGTAAAAATGTTAACCTTTGCCTGCTGCTCTATTATCTTGATTCTTTAGAGCTGGCTGTAACACTCTCTCAACTGAGTGAACTTGAGTCGTGCATTGCCGAGTTTGATCAACAGGCTTTAAAGCCCCTACGAGCCACACGCGCCTATCTTAAAACCATTCAAACCGAAATTTCAGACTACCCCACCATTCGAAAAGAGCTACTTAGCGCAGAATTAAAACTCGAAAAACAACAGCAACAATTACTAATAGACACAGCGAATACCATGATATTCACTCAGCACACAAATACTAAAAATATAAGGCTTTATCTTGGTAGCGAGCTAGCGAGTTAGCTGGGGTAAAGTTTAAAGAGTCGAGGTCATACCTATTTGTAAGGACGATTCTAATTCGGCACTTCTGTTTATGTTGGGTTTCGCTGCGCTCAAACCAACCTACCCTAATAAACTTGATCCAAATCAACTATTAAATCGCCTTATTTCACATCAGGAAAAATGCTTGATCTGGATCATGTCAGGGTATGCAAAGCCAGCCTATGATTAACCCATAGACATTAGGAGGCACAACCATGAACGTATTCTTTAGAGATTTTTTTAGCGACCCAGTTTTATTTATGTCATTCGGCATATTGGCAGTTGTTATCGTTTTATGCCTTTTCTATGTTGGTTACTTTATTAAAAAAGTTCACGACGCAGAAGTTCCTAAGTAAGAATTAAGCACGACGCACAAAGCCCCTATCCAATTTATTGTTTAGGGGCTTTTTATTTTCAGCAGATAAGCAAAATCTGCTAAAGTGTTCTAAAAATGCAAAAACTTGCTACAATAGCGGCCTGTATTGTCTTTAAAGTGTTAGCTATGTTACCTGAGTTTAAGCCTGCGTGGTGGATGCGCAATCGCCATTTACAAACCATAATGCCGCGCTTCTTTCGCCCTTTTCATAATACTCGCTACGACTTATCAACAATTAACACGCCTGATGGTGACTTTTTAGAACTGGCATGGGCAACGCCTCACAACGAACACGCTCCTTTAGCCATTGTATTGCATGGCCTTGAGGGCAATATTAATAGTTTTTATGCCAAAGGCATGATGAAAAAACTCAAGCAGCAAGGCTTTGCTGTGGTGTTAATGCATTTTCGAAACTGCTCACGCGAAGCAAACCGTTTAGCTCGCGCTTATCATAGTGGTGAGACCGAAGATTTACGCTTTTTTATCAACTATCTGAAAAGTAAATTTCCAAAACGTCCTTTATTTGCTGTCGGCTTTTCACTGGGCGGTAATGTACTGGCAAAGTATTTAGGTGAGCAAGGTAGTAAATCAAATTTAAATGGCGCTGCGGTTGTATCAGCACCATTTGATTTGTCATCCTCTTGCCAAGTGATCCGTAAAAGCTTAGGTAAAATTTATCAAAAGTATTTGCTCGATCGTATGAAAAAATCAATGCATAGAAAGCTGCCACAAATCGAACAGCAAATTAGCCTAACACCAGAAAAGCTGATGGCAATTGATGATTTATGGCAATTCGACAACATGCTGACTGCACCTCTGCATGGCTTTGCCGGTGCTGAAGATTATTATCAGCAAGCAAGTGCCAAACCGTTTTTAAAAGCGATTGCAACGCCTACACTCATTGTACACGCCAAAGATGACCCAATGCTGTCAATTAAAGCTGTACCAAATAGCACTGATGTAAGCGAATATGTTACGCTGCGTATCTCCGAAAAAGGTGGCCATGTTGGTTTTATTAGTGGCAATAACCCGTTTAAACCTATTTACTGGCTTGAGCGTGTTGTACCTGACTATTTTCAACAGTTAGTAACAAAAGAGCTGTTATGATCATTCCACACGAACGCCTCGATAAAGAAACCCTTTACAATTTAATCGAAAGCTATGTATTGCGTGAAGGCACTGATTACGGTGAACAAGAGTTCAGCATTGAAAGTAAGGTAGCCCAAGTTCAGCAGCAATTAAAATCGGGAGAAGCCATGGTGTTCTTTTCTGAGTTACATGAGTCTGTGACAATTATTTCAAAAGCAGAGTTCATCGCCCTACAAGCTGATCCCGAGTACCAAGCGTCATTCAACGACTAAACTTGTAACTTTTATCGCAACCCTTCACAATGGCTTTTTAACTTAAAGAGCCATTAAAATGAAAAAACTAAGCTCCTTATTTGCCGCTGTTTCGCTTGCCTTAATTGGGCAAGCCCATGCCGAGGAAGTAACAGCCTCAGCAAAAGCTATCAAGCTTACTAAAGAGACTATTTTAATTGATACCCATATCGACGTTCCGTACCGCATTCATGATAAATGGGCAGATGTTACTAAAGCGACTAGCGATGGCGATTTTGATTATCCTCGAGCCGTAAAAGGTGGCTTAAATGCGCCTTTTATGTCGATTTATATTCCTGCAAATCTTGAATTTGAAGGCAAAGGTAAGAGCTACCAGCTTGCAAATCAGTTAATCGACAGTATGGAAGCCGTTGTACAGCGTGCACCAGAAAAGTTTGCGATTGCCGACTCAACAGACGATGTAAAAGCACAGTTTCAGCAAGGCAAAATGTCTATTGCAATGGGTATGGAAAACGGCTCACCGATTGAAGGCGAGATTAAAAACCTTAAGCATTTTTATGACCGTGGTATTCGTTACATCACGCTAGCTCATTCTCAAAGCAACCATATTTCTGACTCTTCATATGACCTTCGCCGTAAATGGAAAGGCCTTAGTCCATTTGGTAAAGAGCTAGTTAAAGAAATGAACAATATTGGCATGCTTGTCGACGTTTCGCATATTTCTGATGACGCGTTTTATCAAGTAATGGAAATCTCAAAAGTACCTGTGATTGCTTCGCACTCATCACTGCGTAAATATACACCGGGCTTTGAGCGTAATATGAATGACGACATGTTATTAGCCCTAAAAAAGAATGGCGGCGTTATTCAAATAAATTTTGGCTCAAGCTTTGTTACATCGCAAGCCGGCTCTTGGTATAACCAGCTCAAAGCAGCGAAAGCAGATAAGAAAAAAGAAGGCACTAAGCTAAGCAAAGATTTTGATGCAGCTTATCGCGCAAAAAATCCATTTCCATTTGCAAGCCTAGAACAAGTTCTTGATCACATTGACCATGTAGTTGAACTAATTGGCATTGATTATGTTGGTATTGGTTCTGACTACGATGGCGTAGGGGATTCACTACCTGTAGGCTTAAAAGACGTATCGAGCTACCCGAACCTAGTACAAGGGCTTATGGATCGCGGTTACAGTGATGCAGATATTAAAAAGATTTTAAGTGGCAATATGCTTCGTGTTTGGAAGCAAGCTGAGCAATACGCAGCTAATCACTAATTCTTACCGCCAATAAGCGCTTATTTTTATGTGCTTATTGGCGACTACAACTTCTACTTTATAGCTATTGGTATTTTTTATTGGAAAAGGTTAAATTACCTTTTTTAGGAAGGATTTAACTATGCTATTTAGTAAAGGAAACATATCACTTTGCTTAGCTGGAGCAGCTCTTGTAATCTCCTGCTACGGCGCCTTTTTTCAAACCAAGCAGCCACAAATAAATCAGTTAGCGACCGACTCAGAGCAACAATACAACTTAGCCAGCAGTGATTTTGATGCTGTTGAGCATGATGATGAGCAAACCTTAGCAAGGTTGAATCAAAGTATTATTTCACTAAAAAAACAAGTTGCCGAGCTCAGGCAAGGTAGCGCATCGCACCAAACTATCACCCCAGATCTAAAAGAATCTGTACTCGCAATCCTCGCAGAGAAGGAGCAACAAGCGCTTGAAAAAGCCGAGCAGAATAACCCGATTTATGGTTTTTATAATAGCCTACCTGATGACTACGAATTGAGATTAAAATCAGAACCCGATTATGCTGACAGTCTAAACAAACAACTACGTGAGCAAATTATTGATCCATACCAGTCAGACAAAGACCGCCTCAAAGCCATGGCTCAATTACAAATGAATATGTTTATGCTTGGTAAGCAAACGCTGCCAGAATATGACTACGATATTGCTAATAGCATGCTAAATATCGCGGCCAATAGCCAAGATAATAAACTGCGTGTTCAAGCGATTGAGTTAGTATCACAATCTCCTATTTTAGACTCAAGATTAACTCAACAATATACACAAATACTCGAACGCGATGACAACGAATATATACGCCGCTTAGCAGCACAAGGGATACTATCGCAATATTTCATAGCAAGAAATGAGCAAGCTGATAATAGCCAACAACTGGCGCAGCAAATTTTAACTATTTATAGGCACCCTATAAACGAGAGTGTAAAAAGCATTATTGATGAAATGATTGGTGATCCGAATATGCTCGATGAGTTAAAGAAATCAGCAGGCGAATAAAGGCGGCAGATTAACCTTTCACTCTATACTTCACAAAGCTTCCAGCTTTTTCACCCATAAAAAACCCGAGACTAAGCTCGGGTTTTTCTCAATGCTTAATGCATCACTATAGTTGATTACTCAACGATAGATGCAACAACACCAGCACCAACTGTACGGCCTCCGGCTCATCGCAGAGCTCTTTGCCTTCAAGCGGCGGGAGTTTCACTCCCGAACACCCCGCTTTCAGCCTTCACGGATAGCGAAGCGTAAACCTTCGTCCATTGGGAGTTTGAAGGCGGCAGATTAACCTTTCGCTCTATACAGCTTAAATCTTCCAGCTTTTCTACAGGCATTAAAAAAGGCCGCCTAGGGCGACCTTTTTATAAGCTGTGAAGCTCTATCTGTTGATATTACTCAACGATAGATGCAACAACACCAGCACCAACTGTACGGCCACCTTCACGGATAGCGAAGCGTAAACCTTCGTCCATCGCGATTGGGCAGATTAACTCTACAGTCATCTTGATGTTGTCACCAGGCATTACCATTTCTACGCCTTCTGGTAACTGTACGTCACCTGTTACGTCAGTTGTACGGAAGTAGAACTGTGGACGGTAACCTTTGAAGAAAGGAGTGTGACGACCACCTTCATCTTTAGAAAGTACGTATACTTCTGAAGTGAATTTAGTGTGTGGCTTGAT
>NZ_JBPNYQ010000025.1:0-64638 GCF_051235485.1 Pseudoalteromonas nanhaiensis
CTTCATTAAATGATATGTCGCCAATTGAGTTTGAAAGTGTAAGGAAAAAGTGTGCGGCCTAGCTTGACCAGATCACTGATCAAACTCGTAGTCGGGATGCACTGTATAATACGATGTTTTACCCTAGCACAAGTGCTCGTTGGCGAGGTAATTTAAAAAAGCTTAAGGTATCTGGTGATAAGATAGTTGGTTTAGGTGGGGTTTCTGCTTTAGATGATAGCGGAAAAATTGCCCCTAATGTTCATACATTCTGGTCAGCTGACAGCGAAAAACCAGATGGCAATGATGTTAAACTTGGTGGGGTTAATGCTTATTTGGCTAAACAAGATAGCATACCATATGCTCAAGGCAGACGAGCAATATTATCAAACTTAAAGGATGAAATATTGCGTCATTTCAGTGGTTGGAATGCTATTACCTACTATGGAAGTGTTGATAAAGCAGCAGAAGCTTTTGGGGCCAAAGGCGCGACTAGACAAGAGATATACGATTTAGCATTTTGGTCACGTGGTGTAGATATTTATGATGAAGATAATGATGGCCTAACAACGGATACTCGTGAGGATGTCTTTGGTGATCCACTTCATTCAAAACCCGTCACTATTGATTATGGAAATAATGACGTACGTATCTTAATAGGTACGAATGCAGGCTATCTGCATATGTTTAAAGATCAAAATGATGTTTTAACTGAAACCTGGGCGTTTATTCCAAGAAGTTTATATAAAATTATCAAACCATTAAGAGACAATGATAAAAATACAAAGGTCTATGGTGTTGATGGACCTATTTCTATCTTCTTTGACGATAAAAACAAAAATGGTGTTGTAGATACACGAACAGATAGGGTTTGGGCATTTTTTGGCTTAAGACGTGGCGGAAATGAGTATTACGCTTTAGATATTACTAACCCTAATCGCCCACAAATAATGTGGGGTGGACCAATTGTCGGTGGCTCAGGTGATTTCAAAGAGTTGGCACAAAGCTGGTCAAAAGCACAAGTAACCTATATCAATTTAGCTGGATATAAAGATCGCCCTGTGCTTATCTTTGGAGCTGGCTATGATACTAATAAAGATAATAGTCGACGAACTAATGACTCTAAGGGGCGAGGAATTTACATTGTTGATGCTGAGACAGGTAAAAAAGTCTGGGCATTGACTCCTTCTGAAAATGGTTTTCAAGGTAAACACAGTATCGCATCTGATATTGCTCTTTTAGACTCTGATTACGACGGATATATAGATCGTTTGTATGCCACTGATACAGGTGGTGATGTTTGGCGAGTGGACATGCCTACGCAAAACTCACGGAACTGGACGCACTTTAAACTTGCTAGTCTTGGGGGCACTCGGGCTAACAATGACCGGCGCTTTTTTTATAAACCGACTATTGCGAGAAGTGTATATAGCAAAGTATCTGAAGTTGTTGTAAATGGTAAATCCACAGTAACTCGCGTTGATACTCCGTTTGATGCCGTATTAATTGGCAGCGGGAATAGAGCAAATCCGCTTTCATCAGCGGTGAATGATCAGTTATTTATGATCCGCGATATAAATACTGTGACTAAGTCTTTTACAGGGAGTAAAGTCCCGAACACTATCACACAATCAGATTTAATGAATGTAAGTTCAGATCCTTTTGCTAAGAAACTTGATAATGTTGATGGCTTTGTCAAGCTTGAGGTTGAATTAGCGCGCTTTAATGGTTGGTACTATAACTTGCCGCTTCAAGGTGAGAAATCATTAGCTGCGAGTACCGTTGTAGGAGGTGTTGCTTACTTTACAAGTTTTGCACCAGGCTCGACAACCAATGTTGTCGACCAGTGTAGTCTAGGTAGTGGTACTGGTGGTCTTTATGCTTTTCACCTACATTATGGAACCAAAGTATATGATGAACTTAAGTTCCAAACAGGGAATGATGTACCTGATACTCCGCAATTATTCTTTGGTGAATCGGATAAAGGTGAAAGTCAGTTTATGTTGATTGGTACCGGGATTGTTGGCCAAAAAGATCCGTTTGTTGCCAAAGGGGTATTGGGCCCTGGCTTACATACCGTAAATGGTAAAATTAAATTACTGAGTGATGAGGTTCTTGGATTTAAAGTTCAACAAACTTATATATATAAACAAGAGAAGTATGACCGAACTCAATAATAGTATATGCAATGTTTTTATCATATTATTTAGTCGCAGCTTTATACTTGTATAATGCAGCTGTAATAAGGGCACCAATTTTAAAGTGGTGTCCTTTTTATAATTGTAAGTCCATAAATTTACATTAAAATTCAATGTATTACTTTGCTTCGTAGAAAGCAATCCCTTTCGCTTACCTTTCTTTTAAAGTTGGCTCTTTTTTATTATTTTTGTTAATAGTTAAAGCAATACACTGCAAAATATGTATTGAATTCAGTGAATAGCCAAAGCTCTAGTTATTTTTAGTGAAATTCTAAGAAAAAATGGTGCAAATAATTAATTTATTTGTAGCACTTATGTTTTAATTCAAAATAATTAGTTATAATTTAACTTGTATCAATTTTAAATTTATTTGCATTACGTCAGCTACAAGTATTTAGTCATCGTGTTGTTAGAAGGTAACTTACTCTTGGGCTTTCGAGATAACTTTTTTCAATTAGGTTATTGGTTTTGAACGTTGGTGTTTAGTGGGGGTTGTAATGAATATAGGAAAATTAATCAGCAAAATCTTGCTTGGTAGTGCTGTTATTTTCAGCTCAATGGCCCATGCTGAAGACATTGAACTGTACGTTAATCATAATGTAAAGCTCGATGAGAAACCCCGTGTTCTGATAGTTTTCGATACCTCAGGTAGTATGGCATTCTCAACAAGCTCAGGTTTTAACTGTGGTTTTTCGTATGGGCGATATATTCTTTGCCCTGATAGCCGGTTAGGTATCGCTCAAGATGCTATAACTAATTTAATTGATGGAAATGACGATATAGATTTTGGCTTAATGCGTTTTAATGGACTTGATGGGGGATATGTTCTTGCGGGTATCGGTTCTTCTAACTCTTTTCTAAAGCAAACGATTGCTACATTACCTGCTAATGGGGGGACGCCCTTAACCGAAACACTCTGGGAAGCTTATTTGTATATCACTGGGAAAAGCCTTTACTACGGTGCAAAGGTGGCTGAGGCGCTACGTGATAATTCAATTGAGAACAAAACGGTTTCAGGTCCATGGTGGAATCGTTACTATACCTATTCATACATCTCTCCCTTTGATAATACAGAAGAAGTTAAACGCTGTGACCATTCTGTAAATGTTATCTACATGACTGATGGCGATCCTAGCTCAGGTTCGGATAATGAACAAGATGGCACTATCAGTAATCTGTATCAATCGTATTTTGGCCGCTATTTAGGCGACTCAGATCGTATCGCGGGTGTATACCTCCACAAGCTTGCGCAAATAATTCATGGCTCGGAAAATGTTAAAGTTGACTTATTTCCTTCGACTAGTGAGATCCATGAGACAGGCCGCGTTTATACTATCGGATTTGGTAGTGGTATGAGCGAAAACGGTAAGCGTTTACTGTCTGAGACAGCAAAGTTAGGGGGGGGGAAATACCTTCACGCAAATACTGCTGATCAGCTTTCTGATGCACTTAAAAATACGATAACTCAAATTAGGGAAGTGAACGATAGTTTTACCTCTCCTTCTGTTGCGAGTAACAATGTTGACCAAACACGTAGCAGAGAGTCGATTTATTATGCGATGTTTTATCCTAAAACAGGGGCTCGTTGGCGCGGAAATTTGAAAAAATTAAAAGTGTCTGGCGACAAAATCACTGATAAAGATGGAAAACCTGCTTTAAATGAAGATGGCCTAATTGATAAAAATGCGAAAACATTTTGGTTACCAAGTGGCGAAGGAGCAGATGGTAGTTCAGTAGAACTCGGTGGGGTGAATGCATATTTGGCACTTCAAGATAGCGTTCCTTATGCACAGGGAAGGCGGGTTATATTATCAAATTTAAAAGGGAATGTACTACGTCATTTTTCTGGTTGGAATGCAATAGATTACTACGGTAGTGTTGAAAAGGCAGCTGAAGCATTCGGTGTTAGTGGGGCAACCAGACAAGAGTTGTATGATCTTGCTTTCTGGTCGCGTGGTGTAGATGTAGATGATGAAGACAAAGATGGATCTACCAGTGATTCGCGTAATGACATATTCGGTGATCCATTGCATTCAAAACCTGTAACGATTGATTACGGTAATGATGATATCCGAATTTTAATTGGCACTAATGCTGGGTACTTGCATATGTTCCAAGATAAAAATGATGTATTAAGCGAAAGTTGGGCATTTATACCTAGAAGTCTATATAAAATTATTAAGCCGCTACGTGATAATCAAGCAGACACAAAAGTCTATGGTGTAGACGGACCTATCTCTGTTTTCTTTGATGATAAAAATGGAGACGGTGTTGTTAATGATAGTGATCGTGTTTGGGCATTCTTTGGTTTAAGACGAGGCGGTAATTATTATTATGGCCTTGATATTACTAACCCTAACTCTCCTAAATTATTGTGGGATGAGCCTATCAAAGGGGGAACTGGTGACTTTTTAGAGCTTGGTCAAACCTGGTCAAAGCCAATCGTAACCTACATTAATTTAGCAGGTTATGAGGACCGCCCTGTATTAGTTTTTGGGGGCGGATATGACACAAATAAAGATAATGTTTCGCGCTCCAATGATAGTAAAGGGCGGGGTATATTCATTGTTGATGCGCAAACAGGTAAGAAAATTTGGGCTCTGACTCCAACTGAAAATGGGTTTTTAGGAAAGCACAGCATTGCTTCTGATATTAGCATTCTTGATTCAGATTATGATGGCTATGTAGATAGATTGTATGCAGCGGATACAGGTGGAGATATATGGCGTGTTGATATGCCCTCAAATAACCCTAATGATTCACAAAAACCATGGACGCATTTTAAATTAGCGAGCCTAGGTGGTGCTTTGTCTACTCAAGATCGTCGTTTTTTCTATAAACCAATGATTGCTCGTACAATGTTCAGCAAAGTATCAGAAACCACTTTTGAAGGGAAAACGATTAAAACGCGAATTGATACGCCATTTGACGCAGTATTAATTGGTAGCGGAAACCGCGCTAAGCCTCTTTCTTCGACAGCCAACGATCAACTTTTTATGATCCGTGATATTAATACCGTGACAAAATCATTTAAAGGTGCTGATGTACCTGACGTGATCACTCAAGCAGACTTAATGAATGTAGATTCGGATCCTTTTGGCAAAGCTATTGACGATGTCGAAAAATTCACAGAACTAGAAGTAACGCTCGGGGAGTTTAAAGGTTGGTACTATAACTTGCCGGCTTCGGGAGAAAAGTCACTAGCTGCAAGTACGGTTATTGGTGGTGTAGCTTATTTTACTAGCTTTTCTCCTGCGACAGCCACTGCAAATCAATGTTCACTGACTGGTGGGTCTGGCGGTCTTTATGCTTTTCATTTACATTATGGCACCAAAGTCTATGACAGTTTAAAATTCACAACTTCGAACGATGTTCCAGACACACCTCAACTTTATTTTGGCGTTGGTGATAGTTGTGTCGATGGAAATAGCGATGGTTTTTGTGATGACAATACTAGCGAAAAAGTGAGAGAACAAAGCCAGTTTTTATCGATTGGACCTGGAGTTAAGGGCGCTCAAAACCCATTCAAAGTACAAGAAATCTTAGGCCCTGGGTTAACAATTGAAAACGGTAAAATAAAACTTGTTAGTGATAAAGTGCCAATTGGTTTTGGTTTTAAAACCCAACAGATGTATATTTATAAACAAGAAAAACGTGATCTAACTTACTAGTAAAAATTAATTAATTTGATTATTCGATGCAGTGCTAAAGTTTGATTATGGTTTTATTGCTACATTTTTTTACCTTTTAGAAAGGTATAAAAATAAAGTTAATTGCAATCATAAAAAACTGAACCTATTATAATCAAATGTATAGCGAGTCTTTGAGAAATATTTGATGGGTATAAAATATATAAGATCAAGAAAGAAAAATAAGCAGTTAGGTTTTACCTTAATTGAACTAATGATTACGGTTGCTATTTTAGGAATTATAGCAAGTATTGCGCTACCTAATTATTTCGAATATGTTAAGCGTGCAGCAAGAAGTGAAGCTGTTACTGCTTTATTAGATATAGCAAATAAGCAGGAGCAATACTTTGCGGATAATCGTCAATACG
The DNA here is from genome assembly GCF_051235485.1 of Pseudoalteromonas nanhaiensis. Taxonomy (NCBI): domain Bacteria; kingdom Pseudomonadati; phylum Pseudomonadota; class Gammaproteobacteria; order Alteromonadales; family Pseudoalteromonadaceae; genus Pseudoalteromonas; species Pseudoalteromonas nanhaiensis. Next base: position 6,235 of record NZ_JBPNYQ010000025.1, read on the forward strand.
CTACCACATTTGATCAACTTGGCTTAAACGATACCACGGAAAATGGTTATTACCGGTTAAGGCTGGAAGTTAATAACACTGTCGGCCGCGCAGTTTTCTATGCATCAGCTATTGCAATTGCAGGCCCCCCTGCCAAAGATACTGAATGTACAAGATTAATAATAGACGACCGTGGTATTCAGCGTCATGGAGGCTCTGCAGCGTCTACTGATGTTTGCTGGGGTCGCTAATTAGCTTATTGCTGACATTTATCAGTATCTATTACTTTCACCCTGCCAACAATATTTACCGATATAGCAAGCCCACTTAGGCTTGCTTCTTTGTATTCAGGACAATAAATAAAAGTCCCATTATTGAGCCCCATTGGTCTTCCGTTTGGCAAAAAGGTCAATGCATTGCGTTTATTATAAGTGAGCATATCAAGCTTATTGATTGCTTCAAACTGTACTATTTTAGTGTCATTACTATCAAACACGCCAATCTGTCCATGATCGATAAAGACAGTGAGTTTTTTATGCCAGAATTGATAGTTACACTGGTTATTGTGTAATGCACAAAACGTGACATACGCATTGTTTGCTTGTGCATTTAAGCGGCTAATAGCGACTGCGCGTTTAATAAGATGTATTTGATTATCTAGACGGTTTTGCGCAAGGAAAGGTTTTAAATCGAACAATGCTAGGTTTAAAAGTATCGAAACAATCGATACCACTATTAAAACCTCAATGAGTGTTGCGCAAAGTACTCGACGATAAAAGAGATGTGTCTTCATCCTTGAAGACTCCCTATTGATATATTTTATTTAAATATAGATGTACCTAAAATCATGTCAAGTGTTTATTTAATTACATTTGAGGTTTGTATCACCAAGATAAAACGCACTACCTGATTTGTTTATTAGAAGGGCTTTATTATTGTCATTATTATTAGGATTTGGACAGTATACAAAAGTTCCCACTTGAGTAAGTATACTACCACTGGTATCGAAAATAATTTGTTCGCCACCATTATAAGTGATCACATCCTTATTGCTAGGCGGAGGAAGCATCCTGTAGACCTCGTCACCATAATAAGGTTCGTACCATTGAATTACATTACGTGGAAATCTTTCTTTATCGTTACTAAACATAAAGATAACTTGTTCTTGTGCGTTATTTTTTGACAGAGGGTGGCAGATACTCACTTGGTCCCTTTTTATGCGGCTTTCCCAGCCCTTACATACAGTTACTTGGGTATCTGTACTAACAGCTTTAGCCCGGGCAAAACTAATTATCCGCTGCAAGTCGAGTAAGTAATTTTCTGCTCTATTTCTTTCTAATGTATCTGAGCTGTCCCATAACGCAATTGTGGCAACAATGCCGACAATCGCAACTGCTATCATTAATTCTAAAAGCGTGAAGCCTTTATGTTTCCTGTTGTTTTTCATTGCTTGTACCTCACTTACAAGTAGTTTAATAATAATATCACGCTTTGTTTATAGTGCACCTATTTGTTCAGTTTGTTTGCTATGCTGACATGGATTGTCTAAAATCGAGGCAAATATGTTTTAAACTAACTGGTTACTATGAAAAAAATAGAAGCAATTATAAAACCCTTTAAGCTTGATGATGTTCGTGAAGCGTTGTCAGATGTGGGTATCACAGGAATGACGGTTAGCGAAGTTAAGGGCTTTGGCCGTCAAAAGGGGCACACTGAGCTTTACCGCGGTGCTGAGTACATGGTTGATTTTTTACCGAAAGTTAAACTTGATATTGTACTTAGCGATGAAGATGTTGATAGAGCGATTGAAGTGATCGTTAAAACATCGCAAACAGGTAAAATTGGCGATGGTAAAATCTTTGTCACTGATGTGGAACGTGTAGTACGTATTCGTACCGCCGAAGAAGATGAAGATGCGATTTAATCAGTATACCCAAGCCACCTCAAGATGCAGAATTCAGCGATTCACAGGTGCTTAATATCAAGGCGTTACTTTGCAAGAATGGTAGTCCCTTTTAAGAAGTAACAACGATGAGAGTAAGTGCCTGTGAGCGCCCAAAGGGTTGGTTTAAAAGCGATTTATACTGCGTTATTGATTTTAACAATAGAACCACTATTACTTGCAATCAATGCCTTGCCTAAATCGCTTTTAATTCCAACTGAAACTCGCACCTTGAGGTGGTTTGGGTATATTCGATCGCAAACATTAAAAAAGGCGCCTATGGCGCCTTTTTTAATGTAAATGTGATGAATTAACGTTTATTCGCTTCACGCGTTGCTTTAGCATGCGCGCTTAGCTCAGGTAAGCCGAGTTTGTCGTAACTTTTTTCCATGATTTCTAAAGCTTGATCTAAGTAGCTGCTTTGTGAGTAATGCTCAACTACATATTTGCCACGGTTAGCGGCAGCAAGATATGCTTCGCGTTCATAGTAATATTCAGCCACTTTTAACTCGTAGCGCGCCATTTTGTTGAGAAGCCACACTAAACGTTTTTTTGCTTCTGGCGCATAAGCACTATTAGGATAGCGTTTTAATAATGTTGATAAGTCAGTGAAAGCAACACGGGTACGATTTGCATCTCTATCCGCACGGTCTACGCCAAAATACTCTTGGAAAGCATTTTGGTCTGCTTTAATGTTCACTAAGCCACGCATATAGTACATGTAATCTAAATCTTTGTGGTTTGGGTTCAAGCGAATAAAGCGGTCAATAGTTGCAAGTGCTTGTTCAGTATTACCTGCTTGATAGTGAGCATACACTAGGTCCATTTGTACTTGCTTTGATAGCGGACCAAAAGGATAGCGAGAGTCAATAGCACTCAACAACTCAATTGCTCGAGCGTATAAGCCTGAATCTAATGTTTGTTTCGCATCTTCATATAAAGCTTGCGCAGATTTATTAGGAACGCGTTGGATATCTTCTTGATCTGGTGCTGACGAGCAAGCCCCTAAACCAAGTACTGTAACTGAAAAAACAATGGCGAACGCACGTTTCCCTATTTTATTTATCATTTTATTTATTACCTTCGATGTCTTCGGCTAGGCCAACAGAGGAAAACCGAGTAAACTATACGTATTATACAATGCTTAATAAAGCGATTCTAACCCAGTCGAGCACAGCTTGCACTGGTAAATTGGGTAAAGTTACTAATGTCAGAGCAAATTTCTCTCCAAGCCGAGGTTCCAATAGACCTTGGCGGTAAACGTCTAGACCAAGTATTGGCGCAATTGTTCCCTGATTATTCGCGTTCACGGATAAAAACATGGATTTTGGATGACAAAATCACGGTAAACGGCGAAATATTGAACACGCCTCGCGAAAAATTACTCGGTGGCGAAATGGTCAGTGTAGAAACAACCATTGAGGCTCCTCGAGAATATGAGGCACAAAATATCAAATTAAACATCGTTTATGAAGACGATGATATATTAGTTATAAATAAACCGATGGGGCTAGTTGTTCACCCTGGTGCAGGTAACCCTGATGGTACTGTTTTAAATGCTTTACTTCATCATTACCCTGACATTATCAATGTGCCACGTGCCGGTATTGTCCATCGTCTAGATAAAGACACCACAGGTTTAATGGTGGTTGCTAAAACTATTCCCGCGCAAACACATTTAGTGACGGCATTGCAAAAGCGCGAAAACTTCACCCGTGAATACGAAGCAATTTGTAATGGCACTATGACTGCAGGTGGTATGGTTGAAAAACCAATTGGCCGTCATGCAACAAAGCGGACTCATATGGCTGTTCATGAAATGGGCAAACCAGCGATAACGCACTACCGTGTTGCAGAAAAATTCCGTGCTCACACGCGCTTACGTTTACGCTTAGAAACAGGTCGTACTCACCAAATTCGTGTGCACATGGCTTATTTGAATCACCCATTAGTTGGCGATCAACTTTATGGTGGTCGCCCGCGTCCGCCTAAGGGCGCAACACCTGAACTGTTCCAAATGTTACGCGACTTTAAACGCCAAGCATTACATGCAGTTAAGCTTTCTATCGCGCATCCAATAACGGGTGAGTTAATGACATGGCAAGCGCCAATTCCAGATGATATGGCAGCGATGACAGAAGCTCTTCGTGCTGATACTAAAGCAAACCCAAATATCGAGTTTTAAGCATTATGATCACACCAGCATGGACAGCCCCAAAAACTGTTAGCGCACTGAGTACCACCCGACAGGGCGGTGTATCCGTTGCACCCTTTGATAGTTTTAATATGGGTTTACATGTTGGTGATGATGAGCAAGCCGTACTTGCAAATCGCGCGTTACTTACAAATCAGCTGCCAAACCCTGCTGTGTGGTTGAACCAAACACATAGCAGCGAAGTGGTGGTGATTGATGAAAGGTCTGAGCTAAGTGAGTTGCGCTCTGCTGACGCACTTTATACTCGTTTAGTAAAACAACCGCTTGCGATAATGACCGCAGATTGCTTACCCGTACTATTTTGCTCGGCTTCGGGTAATGAAGTTGCTGCAGCACACGGCGGATGGCGAGGCTTAGCTCAGGGCATTTTAGCTAACACAGTGGCACATTTTAAAGCAAAACCAAGCGAGATAATTGTTTGGCTTGGCCCTGCTATTGGCCCATCACAATTTGAAGTGGGCCCAGAAGTAAAAGAATGCTTTTGTGAATTGAATCCTAAGCATCAAAGCGCATTTAAAGTTAAGGGCAATAAGTATTTAGCGGATATTTACCTGCTCGCACGTCAACAATTAACACAATTAGGTGTAATAAACGTTTACGGTGGTGAGCATTGTACCGTCACTGATAAATCACAGTTTTTCTCTTATCGCCGCGACGGGCAAACTGGCCGCATGGCTAGCTTGATCTGGCGCAATTAATACGCCTTTTTTGCGATTAAATTTTCTTCTTTACTTGAACAAATCACTAAGCATACCCATTAATTAAGCAATTAGATTTTTTAATAGGTAAACCCTTATGCGTTTAGATAGATTTACAAGTAAATTTCAATCTGCGCTTTCAGATGCGCAGTCATTAGCACTTGGGCGCGATCATCAATTTATTGAGCCTGTGCATTTAATGTATTCATTGCTTCAGCAAAATGGTTCAAGTGTGCGTGCACTACTTGCGCAAGCAGGTGTGAGTGCTGATGAGTTAAACACCAAGTTATCCCAAGAAATTGAGAAGCTGTTTAAAGTTGAAGGTATTGGTGGTGATGTTCAGCTGTCAAATAACCTGATTTCGTTAATCAACTTGTGTGATAAATATGCCCAAAAGCGCAAAGATAAATTCATTTCGAGTGAGTTATTTGTCCTTGCTGCGTGTGACGATAAAGGTCCACTTGGGGATATTTTCAAAGCACTGAATATTACTTCTAGCAAAATTGAAGCCGCAATCGAAGCTATTCGTGGTGGCCAAAAAGTTGATGATCCCAATGCTGAAGAAACCCGTCAGGCATTAAAAAAGTTCACCATCGATTTAACTGAGCGAGCAGAGCAAGGCAAGCTTGACCCTGTTATTGGCCGTGATGACGAAATTCGTCGCACTATTCAAGTATTACAACGCCGTACTAAAAATAATCCGGTGTTAATTGGTGAGCCGGGTGTAGGTAAAACGGCGATTGCTGAAGGTCTTGCGCAGCGAATTATCAACGGTGAAGTACCTGAGGGCTTAAAAAACAAGCGAGTATTATCGCTCGATTTAGGTGCGTTGGTTGCCGGTGCTAAATACCGTGGTGAATTTGAAGAGCGTTTAAAATCAGTTTTGAATGAACTTGCCAAAGAAGAAGGCCAAGTCATCCTGTTTATCGATGAAATCCATACTATGGTAGGTGCAGGAAAAACGGACGGCGCTATGGATGCGGGTAATATGTTAAAGCCTGCACTTGCTCGTGGTGAGTTACATTGTGTGGGGGCGACAACACTTGATGAGTATCGTCAGTACATTGAAAAAGATGCTGCACTTGAACGCCGCTTCCAAAAAGTATTTGTTGATGAACCGTCGGTTGAAGACACCATCGCAATTTTACGTGGTTTAAAAGAGCGATATGAGCTGCATCATTCAGTTGATATTACCGATCCCGCTATCGTTGCTGCGGCGCAGCTGTCGCACCGTTACATCAGCGATCGCCAATTACCAGATAAGGCGATTGATTTAATTGATGAAGCGGGTTCTTCAATTCGTTTGCAAATTGACTCAAAACCAGAGTCTTTAGACAAACTTGAGCGACGTATTATTCAGTTAAAGCTTGAAGACAATGCGTTGGCGAAAGAAAAAGATGAAGCGAGCCAAAAACGCCGCACCGAAATGCAAGAATTGATCACTGAACTTGAAGCTCAATACCGTGAATTAGACGAAGTGTGGAATGCTGAGAAGGCCTCATTGCAAGGCACGCAAGTAATCAAAGCTGAGCTTGAACAGGCGCGTCTTGATTTAGAAGTTGCACGTCGTGCCAGCGACTTACAACGCATGTCTGAGCTGCAATATGGTCGTATCCCTGAGCTTGAACGCAAACTAGACCTTGCTTCACAAGCCGAAATGCAAGAAATGAGTTTGCTTAAAAATCAGGTCGGTGAGGATGAAATTGCGGAAATTTTATCGCGTTGGACAGGTATTCCAGTATCGAAAATGTTGCAAGGTGAGCGTGAAAAGTTACTGCAAATGGAAGATCAGTTACACCATAAAGTGATTGGTCAAGATGAGGCTGTTGTGGCTGTTGCTAATGCAATTCGTCGCTCTCGCGCAGGACTTGCTGATCCTAATCGTCCAATCGGTTCATTCTTATTTTTAGGTCCGACAGGGGTGGGTAAAACAGAGCTGACTAAAGCTCTTGCTAGCTTCATGTTTGACACCGAAGATGCCATGGTGCGCATTGATATGTCGGAGTTTATGGAGAAACACTCAGTGGCACGTTTAGTCGGGGCGCCTCCAGGTTATGTCGGCTACGAAGAGGGTGGCTATTTAACTGAAGCTGTACGCCGTCGTCCGTATTCAGTTATTTTATTGGATGAGGTCGAAAAAGCGCACCCAGATGTATTTAACATTTTGCTGCAAGTACTTGATGATGGTCGCTTAACGGATGGTCAGGGTCGTACCGTTGATTTTAAAAATACGGTGATCATTATGACCTCTAACTTAGGCTCAGATATTATTCAAGAGCAAGCCGGTTCAAATGATTATGCTACGTTAAAAGAAAAAGTAATGGGCGTATTGGTGAGTCAGTTCCGTCCTGAGTTTATTAACCGAATCGACGAAACTGTGGTATTCCATCCGCTTGCTAATGAGCATATTAAAGAAATCGCCGATATTCAATTAAGCAAGCTACGCGAGCGCTTAACAGAAAAAGGCTACATTCTTGAAGTAACGGATGCAGCATTAGATCGTATCGCTGAAAGTGGCTTTGATCCTGTTTATGGTGCAAGACCGCTAAAACGTGCTATTCAACATACCATTGAAAACCCATTAGCACAGCGCTTGTTAGGGGGCGATTATCAACCTGGTGCCATTATTCATATTGACGCCGATGAAAATGGTCTTGTTTTCTCAAGTCGTTAATATGCTTTAAAAGCAAAAAGCCGCATTAATACAATGCGGCTTTTTTGTATTAACTAAGTTTAAACCTTAAACGTTAACAGCATATCATTGACTTTGCGTGAACCTTCAACCAGCCCTGCAGCGTCTTTAGCGACGTTGTAGCTAAGTTTTAAGTTTTCCTCACTGTGTTCTTTGATGCTGTCGACATTTTCGCGAATATCAGCGCTCACAACTTGTTGCTCTTCAGCTGCTGTCGAAATTTCTGCAGCAAGACCTGAAATTTCATTTATTTGCGCAAAAATACTCGCTAACTCAGTTTTAGTATGGGCCGTTGTATTAACACAACTATCAGCTTGCGTTTTAGTTGACTGCATTACTTTCGACCAGCTAAACAAGGTATCTTGAATTTCTTTTATTGAGCTGTGAATTTGTGATGTAGCATTTTGAGTGCGTGATGAAAGCGCACGTACCTCATCAGCTACAACCGCAAAACCACGACCATGTTCACCAGCGCGAGCTGCTTCAATTGCTGCGTTGAGCGCTAATAAATTTGTTTGTTCAGCAATACCTTCAATCTCACTCATTACTTGGCCTATTTTGTCTGCTTCGCTGGCAAGAGAGTTAGCGGTGCTCGCTGCTTGCTCAACTTGGTTAGCCAGATCAGACACCATAGAGCTATTTTCTTCAATATGAAGTTTTATATCATTACAGCTTTGGTACGTTGTATTTACTTTCTCAGCAGTGTGGTGAGTGTTTGCAGATATTTCACCAATAGTTGTACTCATCTGACTCATCGCAGCAGCAATATCACTTAAACGATGACCCTGTGCTGCAATTCCTTGCTCTGTTAGTGATGATTGCTTATCTAGGTTGGTGGCAATATCTTTAAATGAGTAAGTAGAGTCTTTAACACGGCCAAGTACGGTACGTAGCTTAGCAAATAACATTTGCTGATTATAAGTCGCAATACTAAATGGGTGGGAGCCCGAATACACATAGCGAGATACCGAGTCAAACTCAGCACGCTGCTGTTTTAAATGGCTAGGCGTTACAATGAGTTCGTCATAATTGAGTACAAAAAGTGCTGCAATGAGGGCAGCTGCAGCTAAGGCAACAATCCATGACGTAGTAAGGGCCAAAGCAACAATGCCAGCAACTAATAATACCGTAGATAAGGTTTGTCTTAGCGAAATATTTTCACGAAATGACGCGACAGACTTGCCGTTATTAATTTTAGTGTAAAGCGCCATTGCACGAGTTTTTAACTGTTCAGATGGTTTTGTTCGCACTGACTGATAGCCAACGAGCTGACCGTGTTCGTATATAGGTGTAACAAACGCATCAACCCAATAGTAGCGACCATCTTTACAGAGGTTTTTTACCATGCCACGCCATGAATGGCCTTGCTTTAGTTTTTCCCACATCTCTTTAAATGCCGCTTTTGGCATATCTGGGTGGCGTACTATATTGTGGTTTTTCCCGAGTAACTCCTCTTCGGTATAACCAGCAATGGTACAAAATTCCTTATTTACGTATGTGATGATGCCGCGTAAATCTGTTGTAGAGACAAGCTCTTGATGTTCGGAGTATGTCACTTCTTGATTGATTATTTCTTGCCCACGACGCATATGAGTCCTTGAAATGTACTTTTTTATGGTGTGCGGATTATAGTCTCAGAAAAATGTAAGGGAAGGGGGAACATATTGATAACTGTTAAAGTTTTAAAAATTTCACCTTTCCCTTGATCTAAAACAATATCTTGCGAGAATTATTGTGTTTAGCCTCACCTTTTCATATTAGGCAAAAGGTCTAATGTTCACAAGTTAGTGATAAAAATTATACAGATGAATAGATTTAGCATTAATTAAGTGCCACTAAAGCAATTGTATAATGCTATTCACAATGGCAAGATTGTGCTTCAAGTGGTGAGGTGGTAATTGAATGTTATTTTTCGCACTTGAGTAATTATTTTTTGCCCCCATACCCTTAGGATTACAGCCACGCGGCTCGAGGAAGCATTTTTGATAAAACATGATTTAAATAAAACGCTAGAAGCGTTAACGGCACAATTTCCTAACGCAATTAATGGGATTAAACGTGGTATCGAGCGAGAAGCATTAAGGATCAAACCAAATGGTGTTATCTCAGGGCAAGGTCATCCACAAGGCGTTGGTAGCGCTTTAACCAATGATCATGTCACCACTGACTTTTCAGAATCGTTATTAGAATTTATTACTCCAGTGAGCACCTCAGCCGAGGAAACCCTAGCTCAACTTAAAGACTTACAAAAGTTCACCTTATCTCAAATGGGTGACGAACTACTGTGGCCGATTAGTATGCCATGCTTTATTGAGCACCAAGATGATATCGTACTAGCTCAGTTTGGTGATTCAAATATCGGCCGTATGAAAACTCTTTACCGAGAAGGGTTGAAAAATCGCTATGGTAGTATGATGCAAGCGATTGCGGGTGTTCATTTCAATATTTCCTTTCCTGAAAGCTTATGGCAAAGTCTGTATAGTTTAAACGGGAGCCAAGGCACACTTGCAGATTCAATTTCGAATGGTTACTTAGGGCTCATTCGCAACTTTAAGCGCGAGTTATGGTTAATTAGTTTCTTATTTGGCGCTTCGCCTGCGTTGTGTAATTCTTTCTTGCAGGGTCGTCAAACAGACTTACCGTTTAAGAAACTAGGTAAAGGCACACTTTATTTAGAAGTCGGTACGGCACTGCGATTAGGCAACCTTGGTTATACTAATAGCGCACAATCGTCTTTACGAGTTATGTACAATTCATTAGAAGAATATGTAGCAGGTTTAAAAGAAGCGATTCATACGCCATCAGACCTATATGGTCACCTTGATGACTACCGTAGTGAGCAGCCAAAACAACTGAACAAAAATATTCTACAAATTGAAAATGAATTTTACTCACCGATACGTCCTAAACGTAATGCTGCCTCAGGAGAAACACCTACTGATGCCTTATTACGAGGTGGGATCGAGTATATAGAAGTACGCGCGCTAGATGTTAACCCATTCAGTGAAACCGGTATTGATTTACAGCAAATTCGCTTTTTAGACGTATTTTTGACCTATTGTTTATTGTCTGAGTCTCCAGAAATGGATTGGCAGGAACAAAAGTTAAGTACAGCTAATCTTGATGCGGTTGTAAATGAAGGCCGAGACCCTGAGCTTACGTTGAATAAGCAAAGTGAAAAGGTTCTGCTTGTTGACTGGGCTGAATCTATATTTACTAATCTAGCTGCTGTGGCTAACTATATGGATAACGCATATGGTGTGAGCTATTACAGCGAAACAATCGCAGAGCTTGCAAGTTGGGTCAAAAACCCTAATAAAACTTTCTCTGGTCGGTATGTCAGTGCACTTGCAAAAGAAAATCAAGATAATGGTCTTTTTGCCTTAACACTTGCGCAAAAATATAAGCAAAATCATGTCGAGGCTGATTATCAATTTTATGATCATGCATTTTTGACTAAACAGGCATCTGATTCAGTGCTTAAAGAGCGAGAAGTAAAAGCAGCAGACAAGCTATCTTTTACTGCGTTTTTAGATGATTATTTTGCTAAAGCTTAATAAGGTGAGTACATAAAAAAACGCAGCCTAGGGAGGCTGCGTCAAAGATTCTTCAGGGATGAAACAATGCTATACTGCTGCATTCATAAGTTCAGACTGACCTGATGAGAAAAAGTTCAGCGAGATACATAAAAAAATGAAAAAAAGTTTAATTATTTTATCGCTGGCCGCTTTAATGGCGGGTTGCGCAACGGCTCCTCCAGAGCAACCTCATGATATTTGTAAGATTTTTGAGGAAAAGCCTGACTGGTACTACGATGCGCGTGATGCGCAAGAAAAGTGGGGCTCACCTAAACACGTACTCATGAGTATGATGTATCAAGAAAGCTCATTTCGCCATGATGCAGCGCCACCTATGGAATATTTCTTATGGGTCATTCCTATTGGCCGAGCCAGTTCAGCGTATGGATACTCGCAAGCAAAAACGCCAACTTGGTCAGATTACATTCGCGAAACTGGTAATAGTGGGGCAGACAGAGACGATTTTGATGATGCGATAGACTTTATGGCTTGGTTTGTTTATAAAACTCATAAAGTAAACGGAATATCAAAATGGGACGCCTACGCGCAGTACTTGAATTACCATGAAGGGTGGGGCGGCTATAAACGCGGTACTTATAAAAGTAAAAAGTGGTTGATGAGTGTTGCCAATAAAGTAAAACACCGAGCTAGCCGGTATGGCGCACAACTTAAAAAGTGCGAAGCTGATCTAGATAAAAACTGGTTTGAACGCTTATTTAGTTAAGGTTTTCATATTAAAAAGCCCGCATCAATATGCGGGCTTTTTAATGGTTATTTACCAGGGAACTGGTGTATATGCACATCGCGTTGTGGGAACGGAATGGTAATATCTTCAGCATCAAATGCTATTTTCACACGTTCGTATAAACCAAAATAGACTGGCCAATAATTGTCTGTTTCAACCCAAGCCCAAACGAGCATACCAATATGGCTCTCACCATGTTGACTGACATGTACAACCGGCTTTTTCTGTTCGATATTTTTCAAAACTAGATCATAGTCATTTAATACCTTCATTAACACATCACGGGCTTTATGTACGTCATCGCCGTAGCTGATACCAAATTCAATCGCAACCCGGTGTAATGGCTCTGAGAACTTATTCTTAACGCAACCATTTGAAAGAGTGCCATTAGGAATAATAATTTTTTCATTATCATAGGTAAGTAAAACGGTAACAAAAATTTGAATTTCAACTACTGTGCCCATATAGCCTTGGGCTTCAATAACATCACCCACTTTAAAAGGCTTAAAGAACAGGATAAGCACACCACCTGCAAAGTTAGCAAGACTGCCTTGTAAGGCCATTCCAACGGCCAAACCGGCTGCACCAAGCATTGCAATAAATGAAGTAGTTTCAATTCCTATCATTGACGCAACTGAAATTAGCAGAAGTACTTTTAAAATGACCGAAATAAATGACACCAAAAAGTGTGTAAGTCCCACTTCAAACTTAACCTTGGTCATTGATTTTTCAGCCATATTTGAGATACGACCGATAAGCCACCACCCAACTATTAAAACAACAATAGCGAGAATGAATTTAGGTCCATAGAGTAGCAGTAGCTCAATTGCTTGATTATAAATGTTTTCGATCGATATTTCGTCCATGATTGCTCCTTATTAAATGCGGCAGTTAAATAGCTACTAATAGTAGCCGAAACACTAGCGGTTTGCGGGAGCGTACGTTGTAAATATGAAACTTCAGAAAGGAAATAAGAATTTAGATACAAAAAAGGAGTGGATGACCACTCCTTTTTGTTGAAAATTAATGATGATTAAGTAGTACGCTTACTTGGCAGTACTTTAACAAGTTTAACCATGTTTTCTTTAACTTCGAGAACTTCGATTGGATAGCCAGCAATACGCAAACTGAGGTTTGAGTCTGGGATATCTTCTAAATATTCAACTATTAAACCACTCAGGGTCTTCGGCCCATCAATTGGTAGCTCCCAACCCATTTCTTTATTTAAATCGCGAATATTAGCACCGCCATCTACAAGTACTGAGCCATCATCTTGCTCGGTGACTTCCTCACTTGGTGTACGCGTTTGCGTTGTTGTGAAATCACCCACTACTTCTTCTAAGATATCTTCAAGTGTTACTAAGCCTTGAATATCGCCATATTCATCAACCACTAAACCAATACGTTCTTTCGATTGCTGGAACTTAAGTAGTTGCGTGTTTAGTGATGTGCCTTCAGGAATGAAGTAAATTTCACGAACTGCACGTAACAATGACGGTTTATCAAATTGTTCTTTAGTTAATAGGCGCAGTGCATCACGTGAGTGAATAAAGCCAACAGCATCATCAATTTGGTCACGATATAACAGTACGCGTGTGTGCTGTGCATGAGTAAGCTGGCGGCTGATAAGTTTCCAATCGTCATTAATATCAATCGCAACGATTTCGTTGCGTGGGATCATGATATCTTCAACCGTAACTTGTTCTAAATCTAAAATTGAAGTTAGCATGCTTTGGTGGCGGGCAGGTAAAAGAGCACCTGATTCGTTCACCACGGTTTTTAATTCTTCTTTACTTAGGCTATGTTCTTCAATTTGTGCTGTGGTAATACCAAACAAACGCAACATGCCGTTGGTCATCCAGTTAACGATAACCACAAATGGGAAAAGTATTTTTAACAGCCCTTTGAGCACGATTGAGCTTGGAAAAGCGACTTTCTCTGGATAAAGCGCGGCAAGTGTCTTTGGTGTTACTTCGGCAAAGATTAAAACAACCAGCGTTAGCGCGCCGGTAGCTATTGCGATACCAAGATCACCATACAGGCGAATACCAATGATTGTTGCAACCTGTGCTGCGGCAATATTAACTAAGTTGTTACCAATCAAGATCAGACCAATAAGTCTGTCAGGGCGACTTAACAGTTTGCTGACGCGCTTCGCTGCACGGTGATCTTCTTTAGCAAGATGACGCAGGCGAATGCGGTTAATTGACATAATCCCAGTTTCAGAACCAGAAAAATAAGCAGAAATAAGTATCAATAATCCCAATACAATAAACAGGGTACTAGTCGATATGTCGTCCAACGATGGATCCTTTTTTTATAAATCAGTGCATATTAAGCTAGAGACAGCTTGCTGAGTCAAGTTAAAACTTATTTAGAATCACTTCTTGAATGAAACGGCTGCCAAAATAAGCAAGTGACAAGACAAATGCGGCTATCATGATCGAAAACACAACAGGCTTACCACGCCAGCCTTTACGCAAATGTCCAACAGTGACCACAGTAAAAATCAACCAGGCTACTAACGATAACACTGTTTTATGGATAAACTCACTTGCAAACATCCCCTCTAAGAAGATAAACCCAGAAAGCAGTGCAAAGGTAAGTAAGATAGTGCCTAACGTCAGTAACTGGTACAGCTGACGCTCAACCACCATTAATGGGGGAAGATGGCTATGTACAATCGCCAAGTCTTTGCGTTTTAAACGCTTGTCGATAAAATAAAACTGCACAGCATATAAAGTGGCGATGATTAGTACACAGTAAGCTAATAGAGATAACGAAATATGTGTTACCAAGCCGAGCTCAACATTTATTGATTGTAAAATAACGTGATGTGGAATAAATAAGCTGGCGAGCGTTAGTATGGCTGCAAAACCGTAGACTACAGGTAATAAAAGGGTCGCAGGAAATTTAAGTGACACGGCCGTTACCGACACCACAATGACCCAGCAGGTCAATAAGGCAACGTTTACAATGCTTAGGTCTTGGCCATCAGCGCGAAAAACAGAGTTCACCAACAGTAGCATATGAGCAAGAATAGCAACGGTGCTCAAAATCACGGTGAGTTTCTGGCTTGGACCTTGTTTGTGAAAAAGGCGTGAAAGCACATGCGATGTCGCTAACACATAAAACAAACTAGCAATAATTGTTAAACTAATAATCATCGTATTATGGCCACTTAATTTATTCGATAAATCCTTGTCTCATTGATGCCATTGTATTTTATAGCAAGGCAAAAGCATAGAGTTTGTAAAAAGAAACTCAAACAGCGCACTTGAATACTGTATTGTCGGCCATCATTTACGGTATACTGCTAGGAATTAAATTTTAATATTGCCTTTATTGCCGAATAAACTGTACGTTTTACAAGCAATTTAGGTGAAACTCGTTTTATCGGAAACTTTACATGTTTGAGAATCTCCAAGAACGCTTAGGTAAAACCTTAAAAAATATCAGTGGCCGCGGACGCCTAACTGAAGACAATATTAAAGATACATTACGCGAAGTCCGTATGGCATTTTTGGAAGCGGACGTTGCCTTACCTGTTGTTCGTGAGTTCGTTAAGCAAGTTAAAGAACGTGCCGTTGGTGTTGAAGTAACGAAAAGCTTAAGCCCAGGCCAAGTCTTTATTAAGATTGTTCGTGAAGAACTTGAAAAAGCCATGGGCGAAGCCAACGAAGAGCTTAGCCTTAATGCACAGCCGCCAGCAGTAGTGATGATGGCAGGCTTGCAAGGTGCGGGTAAAACAACCAGTGTTGGTAAACTAGCTAAATTCTTAAAAGAGCGTAAAAAGAAATCTGTATTAGTTGTGAGTGCCGACGTTTATCGTCCGGCAGCAATCAAACAGCTTGAAACACTGGCTGATGAAGTGGGTGTTGAGTTCTTCCCAAGTGACATTTCACAAAAGCCTGTAGATATTGCCAACAGCGCTATTTCGCACGCGAAGAAGAAATTCATTGATGTGGTATTAGTTGATACCGCGGGTCGTTTACACGTCGATAACGACATGATGGACGAGATCAAAGCACTTCATAGTGCAATTAATCCAATTGAAACCTTATTCGTTGTTGATGCGATGACAGGTCAAGATGCGGCAAATACTGCAAAAGCATTTGATGAAGCACTGCCTTTAAGTGGTGTGATCTTAACCAAGACCGATGGTGATGCTCGTGGTGGTGCTGCCTTATCGATTCGTCATATTACCGGTAAACCAATTAAGTTTATGGGTGTGGGTGAGCGTACAGATGCACTTGAACCATTCCACCCTGACCGAATTGCTTCTCGTATCCTAGGTATGGGTGATGTACTTTCATTAATCGAAGAAGTCGAGATGAAAGTAGATAAAGAGAAAGCTGCTAAAGTTGCCGAGAAAGTATTTAAAGGTGACGGTTTCACATTAGATGATTTTGCAGAGCAACTTCGTCAGATGAAGAACATGGGCGGCATGATGTCGATGCTTGATAAGCTGCCGGGTATGCAAAACCTTCCAGATGCTGTAAAAGGTCAAATGGGCGATAAAACTTTCGTGCAAATGGAAGCGATCATTAACTCAATGACACCAAAAGAGCGTGCACGTCCTGAAATCATTAAAGGCTCTCGTAAAAAACGTATTGCTGCTGGTTCTGGTACCCAAGTACAAGAGATCAATAAACTGCTTAAGCAATTTACGCAAATGCAAAAAATGATGAAGAAGATGAAAGGCAAGGGCGGCATGAAGAAAATGATGCGCGGTATGAAAGGTATGTTACCACCGGGTATGATGGGTGGCGGTCCAAAATTTTAATTGAGCTTATCATTGAGCGTGTACAAAAAAGGGGCATATAGCTCCTTTTTTTGTAGATAAATTATGCGTAGTTGTTAGCTGAGTGTAAGATTTAAAGCCCAGATCAGTGTTTAATCAACTAAACTTACATTTTGCAGCAGTTCTTACTTGCAATGTTGCAAAAAACTCGTACAATTCCCCAGCTTCCCGTACTGGGGAGTAAATCTTATTAATGAAAACAGTCAATCTAATGTAGAGGACGGTATGGTAACTATTCGTTTGCAACGTGGTGGCGCTAAAAAACGCCCTTTCTATCAAATTGTGGTTGCGGATAGCCGTTTCTCGCGTGACGGTCGCTTCATCGAGAAAGTAGGTTTCTTTAACCCAATCGCTTCTGGTCAGGAAGAAAAAGTACGTTTAGATTTATCTCGTGTTGAACACTGGGTAGGTCAAGGTGCATCTCTTTCAGATCGCGTAGCTAAATTAGTTAAAGACGCTCGTAAAGCGGCTTAATAGGCGTAAGAGTAACCATGAGTCAAGAGAACACCTCGTATATTACAGTAGGAAAGCTCGGTGCCCCGTATGGTATAAAGGGCTGGCTTAAGGTGCATTCATTTACTGATGATCCCGAAGGGATCTTCGATTTCAGCCCATGGTTGATAGGGCAACAAGGTAAATGGCAGACCTTAGAAGTGGTCGACTGGCGTCGCCACAACAAAGGCTTTATCGCTAAAGTTGCGCAAGTAAACGACAGAGACGAAGCAATGGCTTTGACCAATGTAGAAATTTCCGTGGATGCAGCGCAGCTTCCAGAATTACCGCAAGGTGAATTCTATTGGCGAGATCTCATCGGCATGTCAGTTGTAACCGATAAAGGCTACGACTTAGGCACTGTTGATGACCTAATGGAGACAGGGTCAAATGATGTTTTGGTTGTGAAAGCAAACAAAAAAGATGCATTTGGCCAAGCAGAACGTTTGATTCCTTTTTTAACAGACTCTGTTATCAAAGAAGTTAAACATGATGCAAGAGAAATTACCGTAGACTGGGATCCAGGGTTTTAATGTCACAAACAAGTTCACTATGGGTAGGGGTGATTAGCCTTTTCCCGGACATGTTTGATGCGATAACTACCCAAGGGGTTACAGGTCGTGCAGTTAAAAATGGTCTAATCGACTTTAATTGCTGGAACCCACGTGACTATGCAACTGATAAGCATAGGACCGTGGATGATCGCCCTTATGGCGGTGGTCCAGGCATGTTAATGATGGTTGAACCATTGAAACAAGCCATTCTTGACGCAAAAAAAGCGGCAGGTGATGGTGCAAAAGTAATTTATATGTCCCCGCAAGGGCGCAAATTAGATCAACAAGGGGCAAGCGAGCTTGCCAACTCAGATAAGTTGATTCTAATTGCCGGTCGCTATGAAGGTATAGACGAGCGAATTATAGAGTCGTACGTTGACGAAGAATGGTCAATAGGCGATTTTATATTAAGTGGTGGTGAACTACCCGCTATGACGCTAATTGATGCAGTAGCACGATTAGTACCAGGGGTGTTAGGGCATAACCAGTCAGCTGAGCAAGATTCATTTTCGGATGGCTTGCTTGATTGTCCTCATTATACACGGCCAGAGACATTGGATGATAAGCAGGTTCCCGCTGTATTACTCAGTGGTAACCACCAAGAAATTGCAAAGTGGCGTTTAAAACAATCACTTGGCAGAACTTGGCTACGTCGTCCTGACTTGTTGCATAACCTAGCTCTGACTGAGGAGCAAGCGGCACTTCTTGCTGAGTTCCAGCAAGAGTACCAACAAGCTTGTGGCTAGAAGACAGTTACACCTAGGAAAGTGAGAAATATAATGGCAAAAGTAAACCAAAATATTATTAAAGCGCTTGAAGAAGAGCAGCTTAAATCAGACGTACCAGCATTCGGCGCTGGTGATACAGTTGTTGTACAGGTACGTGTAAAAGAAGGTAACAAAGAGCGTCTACAGGCCTTTGAAGGTGTTGTAATCGCTAAGCGTAATCGTGGTCTTCACTCAGCATTCACAGTTCGTAAAATTTCGAGCGGTGAAGGTGTTGAGCGTGTATTCCAAACGCACAGCCCTCTTATCGATAGTATCTCAGTTAAACGTCGCGGTGCTGTTCGCCGTGCGAAACTTTACTATCTACGTGAGCGTTCTGGTAAATCTGCACGTATTAGAGAAAAACTTAACTAATACGCGCTGTTTTACAACGCAAAATAAAACGGGTTGCAGCCTTAGGTTGCAACCCGTTTTGGTTTTTATAGCAAAAAATATCTAGTTACGACTTTCAAACTTAGTTGTCAGCACTTCTTAATATCTCTTTCTAATTTAAATGTTCCCTTGTGATTCAAGCCGTGTAGAAGTGTTAGGGCTTTGTGCTTTGCTGTTTATCCTGTTACTATAATTCGTATTGAAAGCTTTACTTTTTTGTATATATTTTTGTACGTTTTTTGGGTTTGAGGTGTATTAACGTGGTAACAGTGAATGAGCTTGATGAATTAAGGACAGGAATTGACGAATGCGATGCGCAGTTAGTTTCCTTGTTGGCAAAAAGAAACAGTATAACGGCTAAAATTGGTGCAATTAAGCAGCAAATTGGCGCCCCTTTGCATGCGCCGGATCGCGAAGCTGATTTACTTGAAGCGCGAAGACAAGAAGCGATTGCACAAGGAGTTAACCCTGAGTTAGTTGAAGATATTCTGCGTCGTATGATGCGTGAAGCATATCAAAATCAACAAGGGAGTTTGGCTTGTTCAGCTCCTCAGTTATCTCCTATTGTGATTGTCGGTGGGCAAGGTGCGATGGGTCAATTGTTTGCACAACAATTCATTCGCTCAGGATACGATGTACGAATTTTAGATAAAGAGCAACAAGCCGACAGCGAAGCGATATTAGCCGGTGCAAAACTTGTACTTGTAAGTGTGCCAATTAATGCACTTGAGCAAGTCGTTGCTGCATTACCAACACTTGATGATGACTGTTTATTAGTTGATATTACCTCAGTTAAACAAAAGCCTTTAAAAGCCCTCATGGCAGCTCACAGCGGCCCTGTGGTAGGTTTACACCCAATGTTTGGTCCAGATATTTCGCACTGGGTAAAACAAACGGTCGTCGTGTGTGAAGGGCGAAATCATGAAGTAGCAAAAGGGCTAATGGCACAATTACAGATCTGGGGTTGTCAAGTAGTTGAAATGGATGCCAAAAAGCATGATGAAGCGATGCAAATCATCCAAGTAATGCGCCACTTAACAACGTTTGTGTACGGACAATTCTTAGCTAAACAAAGCCATACGTTAGCAGAGCTACGTAGCTGCTCTTCACCTATTTATCAGTTAGAGTTAATGATGGTAGGGCGTTTATTTGCCCAGTCACCAGAGTTGTACTCTGACATCATGCTGGCGCAATTTGATGATGTAGAGCCGTTACTTGCGAGTTATCAAGACACCTTTGCAGACACTCTTGAGAAGCTAAAAGCTGGTGATAAAGAGTCATTAATAAATGCCTTTGCTAACGCAAAAGAATATTTCTCTGATGCAACTGCACATTTCTTAACACAAAGCCGAAGCTTACTTAATAAAGCAAACGATGCGAAAGTGTTAGATTAATAATTTTGTTTAATTAAACCAAAAGCCCGCATCAAGCGGGCTTTTTAGTTTCAAATGTGTTGTTGGCAATAATTGCCCTAATGGCCACCTAAGGAGCCTGGTAACGCACCTGTGTGGTGATTAATTAAACCCCATTGATACAGTAAATCAGTCATATCAGAAAGGCTGAATAAGGTCATGCTTAAACCGACAACTGTCAACACTATGGTATAAGGTAGCGCCATATAAACCATGCGCCCATAAGATAGCCTCAACACAGGGGCTAACGTTGAAGTAAGTAAGAATAAGAACGCAGCTTGTCCATTTGGTGTGGCAACACTTGGAAGGTTGGTGCCGGTATTAATTGCTACAGCTAATAAATCAAACTGGTCACGAGTAATTTGACCAGCTTCGAGTGCAGCTGCAACTTCATTTATATAAACAGTACCCACAAACACATTATCACTGACCATCGACAGAATACCGTTGGCAATAAAAAACATAACAAGTTGCAATTGGCCTTCAAAGGTCAGAACCCAAGCAATTACGGGGGTAAATAAATGTTGGTCAATGATGACGGCAACAATAGAAAAGAATACGCACAACAAAGCAGTAAATGGCAATGCTTCTTCAAAGGCTTTGCCAAGTTGATGCTCTTCTATAATTCCTGCACTGGCTGTGGCAAAAATAATCACAGACAAGCCAATTAGACCAACAGTGGCAAGGTGTAAAGCAAGGCCAATGATAAGCCAAACTGCAATAACAGCTTGAATAGCTAGGTTTACCTTATCGCGTGTTGTGCGTTTTTTCTCAAGCTTCTTCGCATGATCAGATAAAATAGTGTGAATCGGGGCGGGCAGTTTCGCACCGTAACCAAACGCTTTGGTTTTTTCCAATAAAATAGTTGTGGATATACCCGCAATCATAACCGGCAGGGTGATTGGTAACATGCGAAAGAAAAACTCGCCGAATAGCCAGCCAGCTCGCTCAGCAATAATTAAGTTTTGTGGTTCGCCTACCATCGTACACACTCCTCCTAAAGCGGTGCCTATAGAAGCATGCATTAATAAGTTACGGAGAAAAGCACGGAATTCTTCAAGCTCTTGACGATTTACCGGGCGTACTTGATTATCATCATTAATATCATGTTCACTACTCGAGTCCTTTCCCGAAGCAACTTTATGATAAATGCTGTAAAAACCCATCGCTACAGCAATGACAACAGCCATAACAGTTAGCGCATCTAAGAAAGCAGACAAAAAAGCCGCAGCAATCGTGAACGACAGCGACAATACAGTTTTACTTCGCACTGAAACAACAAGCTTTGTGAAGATATACAGAAGCAAGTCTTTCATAAAGTAAATACCTGCCACCATAAAGATAAGCAGCAAAATAACATCAATATTTTGTACTATTTCATGCTCAACTTGCCCAGCCGACGTCATCCCAATGAACATGGCTTCAATGGCAAGTAAGCCACCAGGCTGAAGAGGGTAACATTTTAAAGCCATAGCAAGAGTAAAAATAAACTCTAACACTAAAACCCAACCCGCAAGGTAGGGGTTAAGTTGAAATAATATAGGGTTTATTAGTAAAAAGGCGACAATGGTGTATTTATACCATTGAGGCGAGGTCCCCAAAAAATTTTTAAAGATCGCTGGTAAAATCCGCTGCTGCATCGCTGTACCTTATTATTTGTGCTTGTTGTTATTTCAAGTTAACTAAGCTTAGAGCTTATTTGAATTGTTAACTAGGTATATTTACTATACTTAAAGTATTATTCTTTTGGTGTCTTATTGGGCCGAAAGGGCTTTTATTTAGCTATAAATAATAGATTTTTATGCACACCGGACTTAGTTTACTTGTTAGTTGCGGATCATCTGGTACAATCAGTGGGTTGTTCGCACATTGCGATAATAAAAGTTGCTAACTCAAGTGGAAAATGAATGAGAATTTTTAAAGCGAAAAGCCCAGCAGGTTTTGCTGAAGAATACATTGTTGAATCTATTTGGAATGGTGACTTTCCGCCGGGATCGATTCTTCCGGCAGAACGTGAATTGTCAGAGCTGATTGGTGTAACACGTACAACCTTACGTGAAGTACTTCAGCGTTTAGCGCGTGATGGCTGGCTAACGATCCAACACGGTAAACCAACACGTGTTAATAATTTCTGGGAGACTTCTGGTCTTAATATCTTAGAGACACTCGCACGTCTTGATGAAGATAAAATGCCAGAGCTTACCGATCAACTTCTTTCGGCACGAACCAACATCAGTGCTATTTACACGCGTGCAGCTATTAAATTAGCACCTGAGCGTGTAATTGAAATTCTTTCGCAGAGCGAAGAGCTAGAAGACAGCGCTCAGGCATTTGCTGATTATGATTACAAAGTTCACCATGAGCTTGCTGTGGCTGGTAATAACCGTATTTACGTGTTGATACTAAATGGCTTTAAAGGTTTTTACTCTAAAATTGGCTGTCACTACTTCTCTGACTCACGTACACGCGAATTAGCACGTCAGTTCTATAAAGACCTAACAGAACTTGCTGAGCGACGTGAACATGATGGTGCAATTTCGATGATGCGTAAATATGGTCATCAAACAGGTGAGATTTGGCAGCAAATTCGTGGCGATATGCCTGAAGACATCATGGATTAATACTCTGTTTTGCTGCTTTAAAATTACAAACCCAGCTCGATTGCTGGGTTTTTTGTACGTGAAGATAGTATTTTTAGCAAAAAGCGTTACCAAAAGTAACGCTTTTTGTTTAAAAATTAGTTTTGCGCGAGATAATCTAAAACAACCTGATGATGGTCTTTGGTTTTGAACTTATCAAACACGTGTTTGATTTTACCGTCTTGACCTACAAGGAAGCTAATACGATGAATTCCTTCGTATTCTTTACCCATAAACTTCTTATAGCCCCAAATACCAAAAGCATCTGCAATGGCATGATCTTCATCAGCTAATAAATCAAAGTTCAGCTCTTTTTTGGTTTCAAAGTTTTTTAAACGCTTGATTGGGTCTGGACTGATACCAACGATACGGGTGTTAAATTTAGCAAGCTCAGCTTTTTCGTCACGTAAGTTCTCTGCTTGTACAGTACAACCTGGTGTTGATGCTTTCGGATAAAAATAAACCAGTACTTGCTGCTCTTTTAATAAATCGGCTAACACGATTGTTTCATCGTTTTGATTTTGTAGACTAAAAGCAGGGGCTGTGTCACCTGCTTGTAGAGGATTAATTTTCTTCATACTGTGCTCCTTAACGAATGCGTCTAAAGATATAATCTACGTTCAAACTACGAGAAAGATCTTCAAAGCTCACTTTAAAATTATCAATATCAACGTCGACAGGAATATTAAACTCCAGTTCACAGCGCATTTTTAGTTCATTGTCTTCTTCATAAGTGTCTGACTTAAGTGAACAAATGCTGATGTTGTTGTCAGCAAAAAAACGAGTAACTTTGCTTAATGTACCCGGAGTGTCGATACCCGTATATTCAAGGGTGTAACCGGCACAAAATTCACATGCAATATGACTTGCTGTGCGTTTCATCATGGTTAATAAACCAAGTTCCATTCCTTTTGTAGGCAAGGTATGCTCGATTCGGCTAATTGCAGACATATCGCCTGCTAATAACATAATAAAAGTAAATTCATTACCCAAGATAGCAATGCGACTGTCAATAATATTGCAATGACAATCACTCACTAGCTGAGTTAATTCGCTAACGATACCGGGCCTGTCTTCGCCAATCGCTGTGAGCACTATCTGATGATTTGAAAAAGCAGTCATGGAATTTTAAGTACCTAGTAATTAAATAATACCAATGGGTATAAGCCAATAAGCCTTGATTTCACGTGAGTTTAATACTGCACGGCGGCGAAGTTTACCATAATTAACATCGTTAACGGTAGCTGCGATTAATTAAGCCGTTAATAAAGTGTGCTCTTTCTTGTTTTTAGGGGCATCAGAAAGTACCATAGTTAAAATTTTGCAAGGCGATAAGTAAACATATACATGACGCGTTAACCCAAATTGCTCGGGTTATTTGCATAAAAACAATAAATGTAAAGTTATAAATGATTTTACAGTGAACCAAATCGGCATTACCCACTCATATATTTGTTAAAAAATTAAGGGTTTGCTAAGGAGAAATATCTGTGCAGTATTGGATCTCAAAGGCGCTTGCTGTAAGCGTAATGGTAAGTTTAACAGGATGCAGTGTGTTCACTGATGAAGCACACCATAAGCGTAATTATCGTGCAAATGAACCGGTCAAAGCGCCAGCAGGCCTTGCGCAACCGACTCAAGATCCGACTTACAAAATGGATGTTGCACAATACGACAACAACCCTGAAGCAAAAAATTATCGTCCGCCAGCACAGGTTATTACCATCGCGCAAGGAACTTGGGTGGAAGAAGGTGATAAATTAGCTCGGGTTTATTTTGATAAAAATGATGGTATTGAAGATCTAGATACATTCATTTGGGACTCTATAAAAGCGGTATTAGCAGAGAAAAATACTTCTGTAGAAAAAGCTGACAAAGCAACAAATAGCATCGAAACAGGCTGGTATACAATTATTAAACCTGAAGATGGTTGGTTTTGGGAAAGTGAAAAAGAAGTATCTCAACAACGCTTTTTATTTACAATTGAAGAGAAGTCGCATCAACGTACAGCTTCTTTAACCTCAAAACTTGTTGATTATAAAAGCGGTTCACAACAATTGACGCCACTTTTACAGCAACAACTAGAAGTGCGTGCTCTTAACCAGATTATTGCTGAGTTTGATTACCGCTACCGTCAGTTAGAAGTGGAAATGCGTAAGCAACAAGGCATTATTTCTCTTGAAATGGGCTTTGATAACAAAGGCAACGCTGCGCTTGTAACTGAGCAAGAATACAGCATGGTATTCGATCGTTTTTCTGGTTTCTTAGAGCGTTTATCTTTCACAATTGTTGAGATTGACCAAGAGCGTGGTTTGATCACTGCTGATTATAAAAAGCCAGAGTCAAGTGTTTGGGATTCAATTTGGGGCGAAGAAGTTGCTGAGTTACCAATTGAAGATGGCCAGTACCAAATTCTCGTTAGCCGCACTAATGATGGTGGTACAAGTTTAACTTGGATGGACTCGCAAGGTGCTACGCTAGAGCCTGGTACAATGAATGACCTACAACAAGCATTAGAAAACGCGCTGCGTCAGCGTGGAATTAATATTTAATAATTAAAAAAATTAAACCACCACAAAAAGAGCCTAGCCGCTCTTTTTGTGGTTTCTACAGGTTGAAAATATGTCTAACTTAAACGCAACAAATCGCATCGACATGCGAACCTTGTTCACCTTTTTCGTTCCTTCACTTATAGGTGTCTTCTTATTCATGACGCCGGTACCCATAGGTGAAGCAATGACCATCCCAATTGCTGTTATGGCAAAAGCAGTGCAACAATGGATTGCACCTTTTGCACTGGGTTTGATTACCAGTATTGTTTGTATCACCGGTATTTTATCTTTAGTGATAAAGCTGTTTAAACCACAGCCATTACTTAAGTACTTTATAATTAAACATTTATTTGATGTTAGTTGGCTTTGGCTGAGTGTTCGATTACTGGGGATGGTATTTATTATTCTGACCTATACAAAACAAGGGCCAGAAATGATTATTTCCGGTAATACCGGTGCATTGGTGTTAAACGACTTATTGCCCGTGTTGTTTTCTGTGTTTGTTTTAGCGGGATTATTATTACCGTTATTATTAAACTTCGGTCTACTTGAGCTAGTGGGTACCTTATTAACTAAAGTGATGCGCCCACTTTTTGGTGTGCCAGGTCGAAGTGCAGTCAACTGTGTGGCATCTTGGTTAGGTGACGGTAGTGTGGGTATTTTGATGACCGCTCGTCAGTATGAAGATAAACACTATACACAACGCGAAGCTGCCATTATTGGTACCACTTTCTCAGCTGTATCAATTACCTTTTGTTTAGTTGTTATTGGTCAAGTAAAGCTTGAGCACTTATTTGCACCGTTTTATTTAACTGTGTGTTTAGCCGGTTTAGTGGCAGCACTAATTGTGCCTCGTTTACCACCATTACGTTTTAAGAAAGATTTATATTTTGATGGTAGCGAGCCCGATAAAGATGCTGAGTTGGTACCTGAAGGTAAAACCTTAATTTCGCATTCGTTAGATGTCGCATTTGCTAAAGCGCGCACTGCACCGGGCTTTGTTGGTACAGTTAAAGAAGGTCTGCACAACGCATTTGATATGGTATTCGCAGTATTACCTGTGGTTATGGCGGTGGGCACATTTGCTCTGATCATTGCTGAATACACGCCGATATTTGAGTATATGGGTAAACCATTTGTACCATTTTTAGAGCTTCTTCAAGTACCTGAAGCCGAAGCTGCAGCACAAACTATTATGGTTGGTTTTGCAGATATGTTTATTCCATCAATTCTTGCTGCAGGTAGTATCGAAAGTGACGTTACACGTTTTATTATTGCAGCAATGAGTGTAACCCAATTGATTTATATGTCTGAAGTCGGTGCTTTGCTTTTAGGAAGTAAAATTCCGGTAAATATTATTGAGCTATTCTTCATCTTTATTTTGAGAACCTTAGTGACATTACCGGTTATTGTCTTAATGGCGCATTGGCTAGTATAAATAAGCTAAGCCTTTTTAAAAAAGCCCTGATTATTCATCAGGGCTTTTTTTATCTTTACCAGTCTCATCTTTAGGTACCTTGAAGTCCATTTTCGCAGCATGTTTTAGCAACATAAGGTTCCCAATTACTACACCAAATACTGCAACAAAAATGCCTATAATTTGCCATGTTTCCATCTTGAAATCCTGTAAATATATGCAGCACAATAGTAGCACTTAAAATCGTTTGGCATAAGACAGTGAAATAAAATCAAGTCCAGGGTTAGGGCTTTTAAATCCGGCGTTGGAATAGTGTAAATACCTGAGTGCTAAGCTTGTGTTGTTTCCTAGGTCTGCCACTAATCCTAATCTGTCCTCAAACTGGTAGTGAGTACTAACATTTTTGCCTGCAAAATGGGTGTCATCCAACAGTGAAACCCCAATACCAAACTCCACATGAACAGGTATGTTTTTCACATTAAACGCCGGGTATTGGATCACTGGAGAAACAGCTAACACGATATTCGTTTGATGTCTGTTGTCTTTGCCATACTGCCAAACATTAAAGCTTGATTCGAAATATACCCGAGCATGTTCAAAAGGCAGTTTTTCGTTTGGTAAATGGTATTGATAGGCAAGTTTTAACCCTTTCACATCACCTTCACCTTGAATGTAATCAATGGCATAGCCATGATTTTGGGCGGCATCAATCGATGGTGCTAATAGTAATGCTGTGCTTAGTGCAAGTGCTTTTAGTGGCTGTTTTAATTTCATATCGGTAATTCTTACTATGACTTTGAGCAAGTAGATAGGGGTGGTGACATTGCTTTTTCAATGTGCGTAAACACACAGAACTTGTGCATATTCTCGCTTTTTTAAGCAATACATTGAAAAACTTGGTAAAAACTGATTGATGCCAATTTGGCATTAAAATGTTGACGTATTGTTTCTTTTTTTGTGGTTTCAATATCGGTATATTGGCGGAAATTTTCAATCACAAGCGAATACGATGATGACCAAATTAGTTAACTCACTTTTGCTAATTGCAACGTTACTTACTACAAGCGTGTTTGCTAGCGAAGACCGTTCGCCAAAGCAATTGTTAGAGTCAGTCACAGCAGACTTATTTGTTGATATTGCTAATGTAAACTCCAAAGGTGACGCTAGCACTGAGGCAATGGCTAGTATTGTTGAAAAACGTTTGCTGCCCCATATGGATACCAAGTTCGTATCATATAAGTTGTTGGGTAAACACATAAAAGGGTTGCGACGTGAGCAAGCAATCGATTTTATCGCAGCTGTAGAGCATTACTTAACAGTAACTTATGCGGGTGCATTGATGAAATACACTGGGCAAAAAGTAGTGTTCGATCCATCACAGTTGATAGATGACGGATATGCAACGGTAAAAACTCAGATCATTGATGATAATGCGCCGACTATTGATTTACACTTTAAACTTCGCCAAGGTAAAGATAAGCAATGGAAGGTATATGATATTGTTGCTGAAGGTATTTCTTTATTAAGTGCTAAGCAAAAAGAAGTACTTCAACGTATCAGCCAAGTGGGCATTGATAAAGTGACTCAAGAGTTAGCAAGTAAGTAGCAGTCTCCAACCAAGCAGTGAGTATTACCAATGTACCACTGCTTTTCTATTTTCTTTAAAAATCACCTACTTTGCGCTAGCACCAATTGCCCTCTGTGGTAGAATCAAGCTAGTTTTTTCATCTTGAAGTATCGAATTAGATACTCGTTGTTTTGTTTCATTATTAAGCTCAGTGTCAGTTAGTTTTTGCTATAACGTAGAGCTTAATAAGTCACCTAATAATGCGTGAGCGGAGTTGTGTTGTTTTAATGGAAAATGTACTAATTTGGCCAAAGGAGTACCCGTTACTGATCAAAGGATTAGCTGAGCAAAACGGGGCTTATATTTTAGACGCTTTAGAAGCTTGGCCTGCATGTCGTTCAACCAATGAAGATGATGGTGTCTGTGCGACAGTCCTTCCGCCTATTTATTATCTTTCTTGGTTAACTCCACTAGATCCATTCGAAGAGTGCTATTTTCAACATATTTCTGAGTTTGACGAAGCTGCATTGAACTATATCAATGCGATGAAACAGCACTTTTTAGAAAATGAATATACTCCTGAGAGCTTAGTGCTGATGTTGTGCCAGCGTTTAGAAAAATACGCAAGTGCATTTGCCCAATCAGCGGTAAAAACGCCCATTACATTGATTCAACAGTTATTTAATCGCCGATACTTTACGGTGATTGAGCATGTCTTGGAGCAAGGGGCTAAGATGTCTGCAGAAGATGTGCTGACTCTTTGGACCGAAGTAGACTTTAGAGAACGTTTTAGCGGATTTATCCCTGACTCTGTGGCTGATTTAGAGCAGCTAACTGCGTTAGCCGCTGAAAAAGTTGCGCACGGTGAGGATTATTTCACGTTACTTAAGTTGATCTCTCCGGATGTTGATTCGGTGTCTCTTTTAGAACAAGCATTGCTTGCTCACTTAAGCCATGAAAGCGCCAAACAAACCATGGCTAAGCGCTTTATTGAACAAGGGGCTACTGGCACCCTAGCTGATGAGAATGGTAAAACAGCTTTTATGTGGGCAACAGAGAAAGGGTATGTCAATGTTGTTGAAACCCTGCTTGAGCACCAAGATAAAACCATTCAAGACAATAAAGGCAACACAGCTCTTCATTACGCAGTGTTCGCTGAAAATGCGCCTTTACTCGTTTTGTTACTGAAAAATGGTTTTGACTTCAGAGTACGTAATAAAGATGGCTTAAGTTGTTATCGGTTAGCTGTGAGTATTAAAGCTGATAATTTAGTCAAGGTTCTTGAACATGACTTCGGGATTAAAGAGCTTTCGCCTGAAGGGCAGTTTGACCGCGTTAAAAAAGTGCACCTCTTGCACGCCATAGTTACCTTGCTATTTCCTGTGCAATTGTTTTTCTTCTTTGATGACAGTATTGCCATTAAAAGTGAGTTAACACTTAGCTTTACGCTGGTTTCTATTCTGTGCTTTTTCTTTGCTACAAGTTTGAAGCGATGCGCACTTTACCCGCATATACGCCATCCATGGGGACTTTTCTTATTAAGAATGTTCTCGTTACTTAGCTTAATCGGGCAAGTTGGTCTGGCAAGTATCGTCGCTTTAGCTACCTTAGCTGAGTTAGTGTGATTAGTTAACGATTAGCAAATATGACATAAAAAAACGGCAACCTTGGTTGCCGTTTTTTGTTTCATCTTTAGATAAAAGAATCGGTATTATTTATCGTGCTCGTGAGCGGCTTTTTCTTCAGCCAGCTCTTCTTTTAATTTACGTATCTTAAGACCAAGCTCTTGTCCACGGTGGCGTGCATAATAGGTACAGCCAATAAACATCAGACTGGCAAAGGTTAACTCAAGTAATACCCAAATCAGCTGCTCTTGTGCCACCCACAGTAATGTAAAACCATGGATAAAATAGAACATTACGATAAAGTTGGCCCATGCATAGGTATAAGGTTTATCTTGAATAATGCCTTTAAGTGGTAGCAGCAGGGGAAGTATATAAACTACAAAGATAAAGGCATTGCTATGTCCTTCTCTTGGGGCAATTAAAAACAACCAAATCGGCATCAAAACTAATAAGCCAACATAACCTATTAACGCAAAACGTTGAAACCGTTTAGTGATAGGCTTTTTGGCTACGGGCTGTTTTAATTCAGTTTCCACGCTCATTGTAATTTACTCGCAATTTGCGCCAAACGTTTTCCAACACTTTGGCATATTTTAATTTCGTCTTTACTTAATACATTGCTGTTGTTGCTACCAGCAACATGACTGGCCCCGTAAGGCGTTCCACCAGTTTCAGTTGCGAGTAATTCAGGCACCTCATAAGGCACACCGAGCAACATCATGCCGTGGTGTAATAATGGCAGCGATAGATTTAATAAAGTGGCTTCATTACCACCATGCATACTACTGGATGACGAAAACACACAAGCTGGTTTGTCGATTAATTGACCTTTTAACCATAAGTCGCTGGTGGTTTCCCAGAAGCTCTTTGCTTGTGAGGCCATCATGCCAAATCGTGTCGGGGTGCCAAATGCCAAACCATCGCAATTAATTAGATCATCTTTGCTGATCACAATATCGTGCGGCTGACGCTGCACAAATGTGCGTAGTAGGGCAGTAGCACCTTGCTGCTCAATTGACTCGGCTATCTCATGTGCCATAGCTTCCAAAGAGCCATGGCTTGAGTGGTATAGCACAACAATGTTTATAGCCATTAAAGTACGCTTAATACGTTTTCTGGTGGACGACCTAGAGCAGCTTTGCCATTGTTCTCAACAATAGGGCGCTCGATTAGTTTTGGATTGGCCGCCATCGCAGCAATTAACTTGTTCTCGTCTTGCTCGTTTTTCAGTTCAAGCTCTTTGTAGATATCTTCCTTTGTGCGCATTAACTCACGCGCTGAGGTAAAGCCTAGCTGTGTCACAAGCGTTGCAATTTGTTGTTCATTAAGTGGTGTTTTTAGGTATTCAACAACACTTGGCTGCACATTATTGCTTTCTAATAGGGCAAGGGTTTCACGTGATTTAGAACAACGAGGGTTGTGGTAAATAGTTACAGACATAGCGTGGTCTCTGATTTTAATAATTTGGCTTATTTTAGGGCAAGCAGTGCAAGACTTAAAGTCTCGCAAGCTCTTTTTGTAACTGTCGGTATTGCGTGAGTAGGGCTTTTAAGCGCTGCTGTTTTACTAACTCTTCGGGTTCAACAAAATTCAGCGCTTTTTGAATTTCATCGGCCGCTTTTAAATAAGCGCCATATTGGGCTAGTACATCTGCATGGGCTTCATGGTAGGAGGCCATGTTTTCTTGTTTTTTGTACACATCAGCAATGAGCTCTTTAGCAAGGTTGTGATCAGGCTTTGCGAGTAAGTAAGACTTTAAAATACGCTCAGCAACATCAAATTGTTTTGCTTCAATGGCGGCATTAGCGTAGTTAAGGGCGATAACCTGATTGTTAGGTCTGTCGATATCTAACTTAGCTAAAAACTCTACCGCTTCATCGGCTTTACCTTGGGCAATTAATAAGTCGGTGTGGGTATCGATGTAAAATAAATTCTTTGGATCTTGCTCAAGCAGAGGATTAAGAATGCTGGCTGCTTCATCTAGCTTTTTTTGATCCAATAAACTAATACCCAATCCATATTTTAAGGCGGTGTCGTTATGTACGCTATTATCACGCATCAGCTTACGGAAAAGATCTTCTGCCGCTTTAGGTTTTTGGTGATACCTTGCTATAACTCTGCTTTTGGCTAAGTTGAAGTCGAGACTGTCTGAGTAATGTCTCTTTGGGTATTGCTCTGCACGTAACCGCACATCTGATACCCGGCTTTCGGGTAGTGGGTGGGTAAGCAAAAATGCAGGTGGCTTATATTTATAGCGAATTTGCGCAGCGAGCTTGGTTAAAAACTCGCTTGATTGGCGCGGATCAAAGCCTGCGTTGTTGAGAGTTTGCATGCCGATGCGGTCAGCTTCTTGTTCAGCTGCACGGCTATGAGTAAGTTGACTAAATGCGGCTTGAGTCTGGTTTGCTGAAATAATCGCTATCCCAGCATCTGGAGCAACAACGGTTGCTAATATCCCCGCAATCATACCTGCAATAGTAAGTGCGCTGTTATCTTGCTGCTGCTGAATACGACGCGCTAAATGGCGCTGTGTTACGTGGGCAATTTCATGGCCGAGCACTGAGGCAAACTGACTTTCGTTGTCTGCTTGAGCGATGAGGCCTGTGTGAACACCCACATGACCCCCGTAAAATGCAAAAGCATTTATTTCTGGGTTGTTTATCCAAAAAAATGAAAAGGGAAAACGCACATCGTTTGCGTTAGCAACTAATCGACGACCTAATGTCGTTAGGTATTCATCAAGCACAGGATCATTGACGACGGGTGATGAGCCACGAATTTGCATCATCATTACTTCGCCTATTGCTTGCTCTTTTTCAATAGGCAAGGCTTGTAAAGCCGAGGTCCCTAAATCGGGCAGCTTAAAATTAGTTTGCGCCTTCAACGGCTCACTATGCAGTATCGAAAATGTTAGTAAAGCACTGCATAATGTTATAAAGGCTGATTTTAGTCGCATCTTATTCCTTGTTGATTTGCTCACCTAACATGACTTTTGCTATGTCTATTTCGTCGCTGCATGCTCGGCTATCTTTTTCACACAATTGATAGAAATCTTTTATTGTGACTCCGTCTAGCTTAACAACGTTCAACTCCCGTTGTAAAAAAGTTATGATTTTATGTACGACTTTGTGTGCGTGTAAGATTAAGGCTTTATCAGCTTTATCGCCACGTTCAAAATAAAAAGCTATAAATTTGTGTAGTTGATTAAAGCGTATAAGGTTCCTCATTGAATGCGGATCCCAGACTCTAAACTCCATAAATCGATTGTCTTTGATGTATTGGTCAACAGTGACATCTTTAGCAAAGGGGTAGGCCCATAATTCGAAACCTCGATCGGTAAAGCTCTGGTGCAATGCGATGCGTGGCTTTTGCTCACAGACAATTTCACCCATCTCGGTTTCGTAGCCTCCTAGTAGCTCAAGGTTCCAATTTCTGGGATCTATTAATCTTTTTACCGCATTGTCAAAGCCATGATCTAAAATACCTTCAGATTCACTCACTGACGATGCTACCAAATGGTAAAATGGCGGCAACTCCCCCCAGTTTATTTGTTTTTTATACCAATTAATCTCTTTAAGAGTTGGATTCGCAGGCAATTGCGCTTTATTATGCGAGCCAGGCATCGTGTTTCCTTTACTACCAGTTATTGATTAAGGATAAACTATTGTTTTGCGTGTTTTAAGAAAAAAATGAGTTCTTCTCACTATAAAGGATTATTTTTCCAAGATGCTGACATCTTATACTTATTATTCATATTAATAACGCAGTTGATTCGCTATGTTAATGGTTGATTTAAGGGACTATAAGTGTCCACAACAATTTATTCAGTTTAAATTAGGGTTAAATAAGGCACAATCTGTTAATCAACCCGTCACTTTTACATTTAATGCTGCACATTCTAGTGATGATATGCAGCGCTTTTTAGAAAAACATCATTACCATTTTGAAATTGACCTAGAATTAGGTGTGTTAACCGTGGAGCCCGTTTGTGTTTGAATATGTAAAAGCTTGGTACGAAAATAAATTTTCTGATCCCCACTCAGTAACCTTATTGTTGCTGTTAATTGCAACCTTTGCATTTTTCTATTTTTTTGGCTCCTTACTGGTACCTGTTTTAGTCGCACTGGTAATTGCTTATTTACTTGATTGGCCTGTAGCGCATTTAGAAAGGCTAGGTTTAAAACGCTTCACTGCCACAATTATTGTCATGTTAGTGTTTAGTGGCTTAATGATCACCATTATCGTCGGCATGGGCCCTGTGCTTTGGCAGCAAACCAGTAACCTCGTGCAAGAAACCCCTTATATGATTGAAAAAGGTAAAGCGCTGCTTTTACATCTTCCTGAGGATTACCCAAGTTTGATCACTGAAGATCAGGTTAAATCAATTGTTACCAGTGTTGAAACCAAAGCTATTGAGTTTGGTCAGTTAGTGCTATCAGTGTCATTAACGTCTATAAAAGATGTGGCAGCTTGGTTGATTTATTTGATTTTAGTACCGTTACTTGTGTTCTTTATGCTTAAAGATAAGTTAGAACTTATACAAAGTGCTGAACGTTTATTACCTAAGCAGCGCCGCTTAATCATTCAAGTTTGGCAAGAAATGAATCAGCAAATAATGAATTATATTCGCGGCAAGGTATTTGAAATTTTAATTGTTGGTACAGCTTCTTTTATCGCCTTTGCCGTTTTAGATCTACGTTACGCGGCCTTGTTAGGTGTTTTGGTTGGTCTATCTGTATTGATACCCTTTGTGGGGGCGGCACTGGTGACTATTCCTGTGGCTGCGGTGGCGTTGTTCCAATTTGGTTTAGAAACGCAGTTTTGGACCATTCTAATCATCTATGGTGTAATTCAAGCACTTGATGGCAATGTGTTAGTGCCTTTACTGTTCTCTGAAGCTGTTGACTTAAATCCGGTGTTTATAATTGTTGCAGTGTTGTTTTTTGGTGGTTTATGGGGATTTTGGGGGGTGTTCTTCGCAATCCCGCTAGCTTCATTAGTAAAAGCACTTATAAATGCATGGTCATCTAAAAAAGAAGAGTTGATTGAGCGCTAGCTTAGTCTTAAAAAGTATAGAAAACGCACTTTACTGACTAATTGATTATTATAATTTAGCCGTGAAAACTGTAAAATAGGTTATAAGATATATCTTTTAGTAATATGGTGCGTTTTTCATGGCAAGTTTTTTCCTTTCTGACGATGCTAATCAACAAATTTATTTAGATGCGAATGCAACGACTCCTGTACTTTCTGACATTGCCGATGTTGTTTCGCACACGATGCAAGTTTGCTTTGGTAATCCATCGAGCTCTCACATTACAGGTATTCAAGCTAAACACCTATTAGAACAAACACGCACCAAAGCACGCGAAGTGATAGGTGCTACCGATGGCGATATTTTATTTACCTCAGGTGCGACCGAAGGTATTCAAACGGCGGTTGTTTCAACGCTTATTGCTGCTAAAAATCACCAAATCGAGAACCCTGTATTACTTTATGGGGCTACAGAGCATAAAGCGGTGCCAAATACCTTAAAGCATTGGAATAATGTGCTTGATATCAACGCACGCGTTTTATCTATTCCAGTTGATAAAAACGGTATTTTAGATCTTGAGTTTATTCGTGAACATGCTGCTAATGCATTGATGATCTGTACTATGGCAGTAAATAACGAGACCGGTGTGTTCCAAGATTTAACCGCCATTGAGCGAGTAATTCGCAGTGAGAACAATAATGTAGCCTGGATGGTAGATTGTGTTCAAGCATTAGGAAAAACCAATTTAGCACTTAGCGAAACAACGATAGATTATGCGCCATTCTCTGGTCATAAATTGTATGCACCGAAAGGTATCGGTGTGCTGTATATTCGTAAAGGCAGTGCGTACACACCATTTATAGCGGGTGGCGGTCAAGAAAGCGGAATGCGCTCAGGCACCGAGAACCTGCCAGGTATTGCTGGTTTAAATAAACTGTTCTCACTACTACTTGATAAACAAAACCAGACATTTAAGCCTCTTGAGCAGTTGCATGATTATCGTAAGCAGTTACATGCAGCTCTCTTAGATACGTTTGGTAGCATTACTTTTAACCATAGTTTTGAGCATTCAGTGCCCACTACATTAAACTTTGCAGTTAATGAACTAACCAGTAAAGAAGTGATGGACTTATTTGATGCTGCGGGCATCCGAGTAAGCGGTGGCTCTGCATGTAGCTCTGGTGCTAATCGTAGCTTTGTTCTTGATGCAATGGGCGCTAGTAATTGGCAAAGTGAAAATGCGATTCGTATGTCGTTTGGCCCAGCTGCAAGCCAACAAGAAATTGACTTTGCCTGTGAAAAAATCCGTTCTTTAAAACCGATTCTAGAAGCTAACTGCCTAGTTGTCTCTGATAGCACATCGCCTCAGCAAGAAGTCTGTGCGATTGGCTTAACACAGCTACGTCATCAGGCGGCGTGCTGTTGGCTGTATGTAGACAGCGATAAAAACGCAGTGGTGATTGATCCTATTATCGAGCTTATTCCACGTATGGCGAAAATAGTCGCAACACAAGGTCTAACAGTAAAAGCGATTTTAGATACCCATAATCACCAAGAGCGTTTATCGGCTCGTTGTTTATTATCAAAAGAGCTCGCAGAACGCTTTGTTGCTAATGAAATAGATGAACTTGGCTGGCCTAAAGATTCAGCAACCATCGAATTAAGCGATGCACGCTTAACTAAAGTAGCGACACCGGGTCATAGTGACGATAGTGTTAGCTATTTATTGTCAGATACGCAAAGTGGTGAGGTCAGCTATTGTTTCTGTGGTGATTTAATCTTACCAGGTGGCTTAGGTAACACGGCAATTAGCGGTGGCGATGCAGCAAAAATGGCACAATCACTAAAACAGCTTGCAATGGCAATCACAGATTCAACAGTGATTTGTTCAGGTCATGATTATCAACAATGCTTTGCAATGGATTGGCACGCACAAAAAGCAACGACGCCATTATTAGCAAAACTATTAAATGAGCAAGTATCAGATGTTCAGTTTGTTGAGTTAAAGCAACAAGCGGATGAACAAAAGCATGCAGAGAGCCACTCTTTATGTGGATATGTTGAAACACTTGAAAGTGCGCCGATGAAACAGCTAGCAGCAACCGACGCTAAAGCAATGTTAGACGACAAGGCAACTTACCTTATCGATACGCGCGAACCTTATGAACATGGTGCGAATAATTTAGCTGAGTTATTTACAGTTGCTGATAGCAAAGTGATCAACATTCCATTAAGCCGTATGGCTAATGCTATAGTCCAAGGGCAGCTTGATAAAGCACATAACTACATTTTGGTGTGTCGTAGTGGTAACCGTTCAAAACAAGCCGCAAACAATTTGTCGCAGTTAGGTTTTGAAAATGTGTATAACTTAAATGGCGGTTTAGCATTGTTTTGATTGGTATCAGAACAATTCAGTCATCAAACAAAAAAGCCGCTAAACAGCGGCTTTTTTGTAACTTGAATAAATTAAGCTGAGGTTGGGCCTGAGCTTTCCCGCACCACTAATGAAGGGGTAAAGGTCGTGATGATGTCTTTATCTTGATTACGTGCACCACGGGTTTTTCTAAACAATAACCGAGCGGCATGCTGTGAAATCACATCATTCGCTTGATGGGCTGTTGTTAGTTTCGGCCAAGTTTGACGCGAGAATGGCGAATCTTCGAAACCAGTGATAGAGAGTTGCTGTGGAATTTCAATACCCATTAATCGTGAAGCAAATAACGCACCCGCAGCCATCTCATCGTTTCCGCCAAGTAGGGCTGTAATGTTTTTCGGGTTATTCTCACCAAGCAATGCTTTTGCACCTTCAACACCAGATTCAAAAGAATATTGGCCTTCGTAGATCAGATCAGCATTCAATGGGATGTTGTGATCCCTTAGCGCAGCCTGATAACCCTCTAAGCGTTCGGTTGTTGACTTATGTTCTTTGTCGCCGCATAAAAAGCCGATATTTTTATGACCAAGCGAGAGTAGGTGAGCAGTAATTTCGTACGCTGCCGCGTAGTCATTTACATAAATACAGGTGTCTTGATCTTCCTCTGTAGGACGACCAGAAAGTACACGCACATAATGAATGCCCATTTCGTCAAGCATTTCTATGATACTGTTTTGTTCTGAAAGAGGTGGTGTTAATACAAGGCCTGCCAAACGCGAGCGCTTGATCATGGTTTTAAAGTCTTCTTGCATATTCGCATCAAGATAGCTGCATGGATGAATAACCAACTCATAGCCTTCTTCTTTGCAGCGTGATAGCACCCCATTTTGCATGTCGATAACATAGTATGCATTGGGGTTGTCATATACTAGACCAACAGTAAAAGACGATGTGCCTGCAAGGTTACGAGCTGCAAGGTTTGGCTGATAGTTCAACGTGTTTACAGCGTCCATCACTATGTCGTACGTTTTTTTTCTGACAGATGGCTCTTTATTGATCACTCGCGAAACAGTTTTCATTGAAACACCAGCGAGTTTGGCTACATCATTTATGGTTACTTTCATACAGTTACTTTATAGTTAGTTATATTTGTATTATAATAATATCGAAAAGTGTTCACCAGAGCGCTTTTTCTTAATAGGTACATTAATATTTAATATAAGTTAGTTAGTGTATCTAATGTTCTACCAAATTAGCAGTAAAATAATTGAGATAATTTTTATGATACCGGTGTCAAAAGAGAAAAATTGCGCTATTATCTCGACTATAAAATGTAAAAGTAGAACATTGACAGCGTTGTCATTTTAACTTAGTGTTAATTTTCATCGTGTTTTTAATTGCTGTCTTTATTCAACATTAATAAAAAGATAGTTAAAAATCAGTTTGTTGCAAGTTTTGAGGGGATTATATATATGAGCAGCCGTTCGCAATTAGCTAGTTGGCAAGCACTATCTGAAAGTGCCAAGAAGATGAAACAAATTCATCTTAAAGATTTATTTGCCAAAGATAGCACGCGTTTCGAGCAATTCTCAGCTCAGATCCCAGGCGTATTATTCGATTACTCGAAGCAACAAATTGATAAAACAGTTTTTGAACAATTAATCTCTTTAGCGAAAGAGTGTGACATTAGCGCATGGCGCGAAAAAATGTTCAGTGGTGAAAAAATTAACATTACTGAAGACCGTGCTGTACTTCATACTGCACTTCGTAACCGTGCGAATACAGCTATAATGGTTGATGGTGAAAACGTAACAGACGCAGTAAACGCTGAGCTTGCTAAAATGAAAGCGTTCGTTAGCAAGGTTCGCAGTGGCGAGTGGTTAGGCTACACAGGTAAAACTGTGAAAGATGTCGTTGCAATTGGTGTAGGCGGTTCAAATTTAGGCCCGCAAATGGCAACTGAGGCGCTTGCAGCCTACGCTGATGACACATTAAATGTTCATTACGTATCAAATGTTGATGGTGTTCAGATTGCATCAGTTTTACAAGGTTTAGACGCTGAAACGACGTTATTTGTTATTTCATCTAAAACGTTTACAACATCAGAAACCATGACTAATGCTAAATCAGCGGTTGAATGGTTTTTGCAAACAGCACAGGCTCAAGAGCACATTGCTAAGCACTTTGTTGCTGTTAGTACAAATTTAGAGAAAACAGCAGCTTTTGGCATCGCTGATGAAAACGTATTCACAATGTGGGATTGGGTAGGCGGTCGCTTTTCATTATGGAGTGCGATAGGCTTACCAATTGCCTTGTATTTAGGCTTTGAAGCATTTGAAGAAATCTTAGAAGGTGCGTTTGAAATTGATGAGCATTTTAAAAATGCTGAATTTGAAAACAACGTACCATTATTAATGGCGCTTTTAAGTGTTTGGAATACGAGTTTCTTAGGTTATACGGCGCAAGCTATTTTACCTTACGACCAAGCATTACACATGTTACCTGCATATTTACAGCAAGGTGAGATGGAAAGTAACGGTAAGCACGTTACTTTTGATGGTGAAACAGTGTCTTACACAACAGTACCTATTATTTGGGGTATGACTGGTATTAACGGCCAACACGCATTTTACCAATGTCTGCACCAAGGTAATGTAATTGTACCAGCTGACTTTATTGCCTCAATTGAGCCGCAAGTAAATGTTGGTAAGCACCATGATATCTTATTATCAAACTTCTTTGCACAAACCGAAGCAATGATGGCTGGTGTTGATGCAGAGCAAGTAACTGCTGATTTAACCGCAAAAGGTAAATCTGAAGCAGAAATTGCAGAATTATTGAATCACAAGATTCATCAGGGTAATCGCCCAACAACCTCAATGTTATTAGACAAGGTTGATGCAAAAACAGTTGGTCGTTTAATTGCACTTTATGAGCACAAGATTTTCTGCCAAGGCATCATCTTAGAAATCTGTTCTTTTGATCAGTGGGGTGTAGAGCTAGGTAAAGGACTTGCTTCTAAAATTGAAGCTGAATTATTTGATGACACAGTAAGTCATCCGCATGACAGTTCAACGAATGGACTGATCGCTTACTATAAAACGCATCGTAAGCAGTAACAGATTCGCAGCAATAGCTGCAAAACGGATACCTTTGAACGGGTAGCGCTGGAGTTCTTAGGGCCTGTATTTTTGTGAGAGGATTTACAGAGCCCCTAAGACTCATTTACTTCAGCCAATACAAGAATAATGAGTAAGCTACTCACAAAACAAATTCAACAGGTTTTGTTAATGGAACTATCAAACAAAGCCAGATCAACCAGATAACAACGAGCATTGCCAAATTTCATGAGAGTCATGGAGTTAATTTATTCGGCATTGCCAATGTAGAGAGTGATATATGCTAAATCCATTTGATATCGTAATTTTTGGGGGCGGTGGTGATCTTGCGTTACGCAAATTGCTTCCTGCAATGTATCGCGCTTATCAAGAAGGTAATTTACCTCAAGGTTCGCGCATCCTTCCTACGGTACGTGACCAAAACAAATGCAAAGAATATATCGAGACGGCTCATAAAGCTTTGCAAGAATTTTTAGGTAAAGGCGAATACAACGCAAAAGATTGGAAAGCGTTTGCATCTTACTTGGTTCCTGTTGTTTCAAACGTTACTGAAGCCGATGATGACTGGGATAAGCTAAGAGATATTTTAAATGAACACGATGCTGATAAGTCTCGTGTTTTTTACCTTTCATTACCACCTGCAGTATACGGTAGCTGCTGTGAAATTTTATCTTCAAAAGGTTTAATCACAGAAACATCACGTGTAGTGGTTGAAAAACCAATTGGTTACTGTGGTGAGTCAGCAGAAGCAATCAATGCGAAAATTGCTGAATACTTTAATGAAGAACAGATTTTCCGTATTGACCATTACTTAGGTAAAGAAACCGTACAAAACTTGATGGCACTGCGTTTTTCAAACTCACTGTTTGAAAACCTTTGGGATGCTAAGTCAATCGATAACATCCAAATCAGCTTATCAGAAACAGTGGGCCTAGAAAGCCGTGCTGGTTTCTACGATAAAGCCGGTGCATTACGTGATATGGTGCAAAACCACTTGCTGCAGTTACTTTGCTTAGTAGCAATGGAATCACCAAACAAATTAAACGCCAATAGCATCCGTACTGAAAAATTAAAAGTACTTGAGTCGTTACGTCCATTAGTGGCTGAAGATGTTGATGCGAACATCGTACGTGGTCAGTACGTGCCAGGTAACTTAGACGGTAAAATCGTCCCTGGTTACTTAGAAGAATTAAACGAAGGTGCAAGTAAAACTGAAACATTCGTTGCTATTCGTGCGCATATTGATAATTGGCGTTGGGCTGGTGTGCCTTTCTATCTTCGTACTGGTAAGCGTATGAAAAAGCGTTGTGCTGAAATCGTTGTTGAATATAAAAAGGTTTCACACAATGTTTATACAGACAACGTAGGCAATATTGAGCCAAACCGTCTCGTTATTCGTCTGCAACCTGAAGAAACAATTCAATTAACATTGATGTCTAAGCGTCTTGATAACCTTGAGATGCAGTTAGAGCCAGTAACAATGAACATTGAGTTATCTCAGGCTTATAGTAATGGTTTCCATTCAGATGCTTATAAGCGCTTAATGTTAGATGCTGCGGCAAATAACCCATCACTGTTTATTCACCGTGATGAAGTGCGCCAAGCTTGGAAATGGATTGATCCAATTATTGAGCGCTGGCAAGAAAAAGGCGCCCCTTCGTTATACCGAGCAGGTACTTGGGGACCGGACGATGCTGATGAATTGTTAGAAGAAAACAATCATGTATGGTTTAACACAGGCGATAAGGCGTAATTAAGATGGCAACAATTGTTGAAAAATTCTTTGCAAACAAAGACGAATTAACAGCTGAGCTTTCTTCAAGCCTTGAACAAAGCCTTGTTGCTGGTATTAAAGAAGATGGTCGCGCGGTACTGATGGTATCGGGTGGCTCATCGCCGGCACCAGCTTATAAGCATTTATCAAACCTTGAACTTGACTGGGCAAACATTGATGTAGCTATGGTTGATGAGCGTTGGGTTGATGCTGATCATGAAAAAAGTAATGAAGCATTTATCAAAAGCACGCTGTTACAAAACCATGGCGCTGCAGCTAATTTCGTAACGATGAAAAATGACGCATTAACGGCTCAAAATGGTATAGCTGATTGTGAAGCTGCCTATAAAGCATTAAAGCGTCCTTTTGACGTGACTATTTTAGGTATGGGTCCTGATGGTCACACAGCATCACTTTTCCCACACGCCGAAGGCCTTGAACATGGCTTAGCCACAGATGATTTAGTGTGTGCAATTAACGCCATTGAAAGTGATGTAACTGGCAAGATCACTGAGCGTATGACGCTAACTTTATCTGCAATCGCAGATTCTAAAGTTGTTAAGCTATTAATTAGCGGTGAAGAAAAACTTGCAGTATATAAACAGGCTAAAGAGGGCGGTGCAGTTGCTGACATGCCTTTGCGTGCAGTATTAAATCACCCACATATCAATATTGAAGTTTATTGGGCACCTTAATCGCCTAATCAAACCAACTTATCTAAAGCGAGCTTAGGCTCGCTTTTTTGTTGTTAAATATTCACTTTAAACAAACCATTTCGTATCAACGCACTTTCTTAAAATAGCGCCATAAAGTGTTAGACAAGTACAAAATGGCCCTATATAATTAAAAATGACAACGCTGTCATTGTTATTGATTGTTATTCTCAAACCCCTTTAGCTTACTCTGCCCAGAAAAAGTTAAAAATAAATTGTACATGACAGAGTGCTTTTAGAAACAAGCTAGTTTCTTAAGCTAATCAACTGTTAGATAACAGTTTTTATATAACTTTTAGTTATGGTTAATAGTTGCACAGTGGCAACTTAAGCTTACAAAAATGCACGTTATTTTTAGCTGTTTTCAAAAACTCATCCTTTTGGTCTTTTCATCTGTAATATCACTCATGCTATATTTGCGCCGTTTATTTGTAACAATTCTTAAAAACTCAATATTAAATATTAGTTATATCAATTACTTGATTATTTCGTTGTAAATTTTTTGCACAAATTAACCAAAAAGATGTAGCACAAATGTAATTTAGAGTGTATGGTTTGTTACTAGATGACAGCGTTGTCATCATCACTGGGCAGAAGTGATATAAAAAACCAACAAAATGATTCAAGGGGAATCCTGTGTTAGCTAAAAATTTTAAGAAAAGCTTATTAGCAGTTAATATCGGCCTCGTAATGAGTGCTGGGTTCACTGGCGCTGCATACGCAGCAGAAGAAACTAAAGTTCAAGAAGATGTTGAAGTAATTGAAGTTCGCGGTATTCGCCGTTCACTTGAAGCTTCAATGAATACTAAGCGCTTTGCTGACAGCGTTGTCGATGCTGTTTCTGCAGAAGATGTCGGTAAGTTTCCTGATAGCGATGTAGGTGAAGCACTTGGTCGTATTTCAGGTGTTGCTGTTAACCGTGCTTTTGGGCAAGGCCAGCAAGTGTCTATTCGTGGTGCATCTGCACAATTAACGCGTACTTTACTAAATGGACACTCAGTTGCTTCAACAGGGTGGTATGATCAACAGTCTATCGATAGAAGCTTTAACTACACATTACTTCCACCTGAAATGGTCGGTGGTATTGAAGTTTATAAGTCATCTCAAGCGAATCTCGTTGAAGGTGGTATCGGTGGTACGGTAATCGTAAACACTCGTAAGCCTTTAGATCTTGACTCTAATACTCTTTTTGGAAGTGTGAAAGCTGACTACGGCACGATCTCTGAAGAAACAGATCCTGAAATCTCTGGTCTTTATAGTTGGAAAAATGATGAAGAAACGTTTGGTGCGCTTGTATCAGCAGCATTTTCTGAAACAAATTATCAACGCAATGGTATTGAGTCTTTAGTAGGTTGGGGTGACATTGTTCCTTCAACATTCCAACAACAACGTGAACGTACAGCTATTAACGCAGTGTTCCAATACCGTCCGACTGATGAACTAGAGTTAGGTCTTAACATAATGACTTTAGACTTATCAGCTGATAATGCTAACACGTCATTATTTGTTATGTTCCCTGATGACAAAGATGCAGCTTGTGAGCAAGTTAATGTTGATGGAACATGTACTTTCTATCGCCGTTCAGGTGATGGCGCAAATCCAGGTTGGGCACAAACTTGGGCTCGTGCAGGTTCAATGACTTCAGATACTTTTGACTTCGACTTTAAGTATTCAGGTGAAAACTTCGAACTTAAAGGTCGAGTTGGTAATACCCAATCTGAAGGTGGTACAGATTTAACAGCAAACTATGGTTTCTGGTTAGGCACTCCAGCAGACTATGCCGGCACCTATGATGCGACAGGCGATG
This sequence comes from Pseudoalteromonas nanhaiensis, assembly GCF_051235485.1. Taxonomy (NCBI): domain Bacteria; kingdom Pseudomonadati; phylum Pseudomonadota; class Gammaproteobacteria; order Alteromonadales; family Pseudoalteromonadaceae; genus Pseudoalteromonas; species Pseudoalteromonas nanhaiensis. Next base: position 51,125 of record NZ_JBPNYQ010000025.1, read on the forward strand.
TTATTGATATTAATGTTGCAAATAAATCATTCACGCCAGATGACTTCCAAGGACAATTATCTTCAGCAGGTTGGGCTCTTAAGAAACAGCCGAATACGGACGAAGAGACTTATGCACAGTTTGATTTAACTATCCCTGTAGATTTTGGCGCAATTACAGCTATTAAAACAGGTTTCCGTTGGGCTGATCATGAAGTTAAGCAAGAAACTTATACTGCAAACTTAGTTGACTCAATCGCTGCATACGATGCTTCTCGTTATTACTCAGGTACGGTGTCTTCTGGTGCAGGCTATACATTACCAGAGCCAAAGCTTGATCAAATGATTAGTGATGGCTACGCTGCTATTACCAGCTTCGATAATACATCTATCGCTTATAAATCTGGCTACGGTACGATTCAAGAAGAAAATATCTCGTTATACGCAATGGCTGATTTTTCAGCAGAAGGTATTCGCGGTAACTTTGGCCTAAGATATGTTTCTACAGATGCAGAGTCTGATTATTATGCATTAAATGCTAATGGTGACTATGGTAACGGCCTTAGCACTGAAAAAGCAGACTACAGTGAAGTATTACCAAGTGTTAACGTTGCGTTTGACCTAACTGAAGATATGATTCTGCGCTTCTCTGCTGCACAAGTTATCTCTCGTGCTAATTATGCGGATATGTTTGCAGCATCTTCGTTGTCTGGTTACGAAGATGGCACAATTGGTAATGAGGTAATTACTACAGGTAATATCGGTCTTGAACCGTTTAAGGCAACACAAGCTGATTTCGGTATTGAATATTACTTTGATGGCGACGGCATGATAAGTGCGGCTTACTTTATCAAGGATATTTCTTCATTTACTAAAGTTGACCAAATTCTGAATCAAAGCATAGGCATTGTAGACCCAGATTCAGGTGTTGATAACTGGACAGTTGCTACTAAAGGAACTGGTTCAGGTGGTGAAATTCAAGGTATCGAGCTGCAAATTCAAGATGGTTTTGATAATGGCTTTGGTTATCAAGCAAACTATACTTGGGTTGATTCAGAAGCGCCTGCAGAGAACTTCCCTGACCGCATCGAATTATTCTCTGACTCTTCAGAGCATACGGTTAACTTAGTTGGTTACTATGAAGCAGATTTCTATAGCGTACGTTTAGCGTATAACTGGCGCTCAGAGTATATGGTTCGTGAAGCACCTTACTTCTATGGTAACCGCGAGCATCAAGACTATGGTACGCTCGATCTAACAGCTAAGTTTGCTGTAACTGACTACCTAGACTTAACATTTGAAGCGGTTAATATCACTGAAGAAGATAGTATCCAAATTGGTACTGCTACAGGTGATGCTGAGGTTAAACCAGAGCTTCGTAACGGCTATCCAGCATGGAGCTTTGAAGGTGAAGCACGCTACAAGCTAGGTGTATCACTACGTTTCTAAGTTGATTTAGATAACGAAATTAAGAAAGCCCAGCTTGTTCTGGGCTTTTTTGTGAGTAAAAAGTGGGCGAGTAAAAATGATAAAAAAAATCGCAATTGTTGGTGGCGGAACAGCAGGTTGGTTAGCTGCTAACCATTTGGGGCATGCGCTTTTACATAGCGGTATTGAGATCACGTTAATCGAGTCACCAAATATTGCCAGCATAGGTGTCGGTGAAGGAACTGTTCCTTCGATGCGCAACTCATTGCAAAAGTTTGGTATCAGTGAAAGTGACTTTATCAATGAATGTGATGTTACTTTTAAGCAGTCAATCAAGTTTGTAAATTGGCTAGATAAACACAAACATGGTGCTAACTTTTACCATCATTTATTTGATCATCCACATATTTTTGGTGAGCAATTAACGCAGCAGTGGCTTGCTGACGGTAACGGCAATGACTACGCTGAATTTGTTTCTAAGCAGCATGTGTGCTGTGAAAATAATCTAGCGCCAAAAACAATCGCAACACCGCAATATGCCGGTATCAACGGTTATGCTTATCATTTTGACGCTAAAAAGTTTGCTTCATTCTTAGGAAGCCATGCCACGCAACATTTTTCCGTAAAACATCTTTTTGCTGAAATTAAAGATATAACCTGTGATCAGCAAGGCTTTATTACACATCTAATTGACTCAGAAGGTAACGCCTTAGAGTTTGACTTTATTATTGATTGTTCTGGTTTTTCGGCTGCCTTTATCGGGCAAAAACTAGGGGTTGGTTTTGTCGATAAATCAGATAGCTTATTAACCGACACCGCAATCACCTTGCAAGTGCCTACACAAAGTGATGATGAAATACCGCCTTATACTATCGCCACAGCACACCAAGCTGGCTGGATCTGGGATATTGCGCTTACAGAGCGAAGAGGAGTGGGTTTTGTTTATTCATCTAAGTATATGAGCGATGAGCAAGCTCACGAAAAATTACATCGTTACTTAGGTAATAAATTTGAGCATTTAACGCCAAGAAAAATCCCGATGAAAGTAGGGCACAGAGAAAAAATGTGGCACAAAAACTGTGTTGCTATAGGGTTATCGCAAGGCTTTGTTGAGCCACTCGAAGCCACAGCTATTTTAATTGCGGACTTTTCTGCAGGGTTATTAGCTAAACGTTTTCCGCGCAGCCGCGATGACATTAAATTAGTTGCTGATGATTACAATCAGCACGTGAATTATGTATGGCAGCAAACCTTTGATTTTATAAAGATGCATTACTGTATTTCGGATAGAACAGATTCGGCCTTTTGGCGTGATAACAAGAAAACCGACCAGCTATCAGAAAAACTAAAAAATAACCTAACACGTTGGCAGCGCTTTACACCGGTACGAGAAGACTTTGCCAGTAAGTTCGATTTATTCGACTTAGAAAACTACTTATACGTACTGTTTGGTATGCATTATGTACCAGCCAAGCAGCAATCTAAGCAGAACGACAATCAACACGTTGCTGAATTTAAACAGCAACGCGTCAAGCAGTTATTAAATGAGCTACCTAAGCACAGAGAGCTGCTAGATAAAATAAAGAAATTTGGCTTACAGAAAAACTAGTTTTCATTAACTGAGCTGGCTAAAAACCATTAGCCAGTTCAGTTAATTCTAAAAAATGAAGAGATAGATAAACGGCTGTTGTTAATATCATTGTTGTACTTTTTGTTATTAAAAAGAGCTGCGCTATGCAGTAGATTGCTCTTATAAATTACTAACCTATTTACCTTTGCTTCAATATTCACCACTTTTTCAAAGAGCTCTGTTGTTTCATTTAAATACCCCTGATGAGTTGCGCTGTGCTTTTCAGTATCAGCAATCATTTTATGTACGCTATTTTGATTATCAGCTGTCACTTTAATGATGTTGTCAGGGCGGTATTTGTAAATGCCCGTACCACCCCATTCTTTAGCAGATAAATAATGCACTGCTGCAAATGTTTTATCGTCCGTCGAGTCAATATGTGGCATACGCTGTAAGGTATTTAGTTCGTCCGCATTTTGTGTAACTAATGAAAGCTTGCAGCGGTGAAGATATAAATTATTTTCACTGCTTGTAATTATCCCTTGCTCTAAAAGCTCATTAATTAACTGCTCAAAAGCACGATAGTAAGGCGCTGGCATTTCATCACGCTTACCGGGGTAGAGCGTTCCATCACTACCGAAAGGCTGGAAATAAGCTGTTTCTGTAGCAAATTGATAAATAGGCTCAAGGCTGTGTAAAAAGTCATCAATAATAATGACAGTCTCATTAATTTCAGCAATGAAAACGCTGCTTATTTTATAGTCTTTATTTAAATGATAGCCTTCCATTGTTTGCCTCATTATTTCCATAATTGTTGAATATACTAACAAAAATAGTGGCTTATGCGTGATAATATTTACTTGTTTATAGTTTGTTTTTTCATCATTTGGGATTGATTGGTAAGGCGGGTAATTTTGTTAATCTATAATGTACAAACTGCCACAAAATTTTCACTTCCTTTTTGTTGCCAAAACCTATAGGCTTTGGGCACTAACAGCAAAAACATATTATAAAATTAATGGAGCAGTATCATGGCGGAGCAACAAGTACAGCCTTTACATAACGAAAAACATGCCAACACTAAAATCCAAAATGGCATCAATATCGAGTTTATGAAAACTCAGCACTTAGTACCTGTGGTTGCACACGAATTTGCACGCATCGCAAATGAATTCCCAATGGCATTTGTTAAAAACAACGAATCAGGTCAATTCCAAGCAGTTGCGTTATTTGGTCTAGAGCCAGGCGAAAACCTTTTCATCCAAGATGGCAAATGGACTGCGGCATTTGCTCCAATGGCAATGACTCGTTATCCACTTGGTCTTGTTAAGCACCCAGAAGCTGACCAATTCGGTATCGTAATTGACGAAGCAAGCCCATTAGTAAGTGAAGAAGCGGGTAACGCACTTTTCGAAAACGGTGAAGAGACCGATTATCTTAAACGTCGTAAAGAAGCACTTGTTTCTTACATTGAGTTTTCGCAAGTAACAGAAGCATTTACTAAATTCTTAGCAGACAAAGAATTATTAGTAGCGCAAACGCTAACAGTAGAAATTAAAGGTGAGAAAAAAGACATCAACGGTATCTACCTTGTTGATGAGAAAAAACTTAACTCACTAAGCGATGAAGAGTTCTTAGAACTTCGCAAACGTGGCTACCTAGCACCTATCTACTCTTTCTTAACGTCTACTCACCAAGTAGCTCGTTTAGCACGTTTAAAAGCAGCGCAAGCTTAATTTTAAACTGCTGAAAAAAAGCGCCATTAGGCGCTTTTTTTGTTTCTTTCATCGGTTAAAGCTTGAAATACAGCGCTGAATTATTCACATTGGGCTTACAAACTAAAATAAATATAAGTGCCCTTATGCTAAAAACATTACTTACCTCAGCCATTGCCCTTAGCGCATTATCATTTAGTACCCTAAGCCACAGTAGTGATCAACCTTTTGCTATCGCTATTCATGGTGGTGCAGGCACCATAGAAAAGAGTCGCTTCACACCAGAACAAGAAAAAGCCTATCGTGAAAAACTAAAAGAAGCAGTTGAAACCGGCTATGCGGTACTCGAAAAGGGCGGCGAGAGCTTAGATGCCATCACTGCGGCAATTAATGTGCTTGAGAACTCACCGTATTTCAACGCAGGTCGCGGTGCAGTGTATACTTATGATGGTGCCCATGAGCTTGACGCATCAATTATGGATGGCCGTACACGCCAAGCAGGTGCTGTTGCAGGGGTTAAACATATTGAAAACCCTATTAATCTGGCACGCCTAGTGATGGAAAAATCAGTGCATGTCATGCTCAGCGGTCAAGGTGCCGAAGAGTTTGCAAAAACCCAAGGTATGCCGCTGGTTGAAAACAATCTATTCGATACAGATCATCGCTACAAGGCATTATTAAAAGCCAAAGAAAAACTCGATAAACAAAAAGTAACTAGCAAAGACTACCAAGCAGCACATAAAGCTCTGCCTGTTAATTACAAAATGGGCACCGTTGGTGCAGTTGCACTTGATAAAAACGGCAATATTGCTGCAGGTACTTCAACAGGTGGTATGACTGCAAAACGCTTTGGCCGTGTGGGCGATTCACCCGTGATTGGTGCAGGTACGTTTGCTGAAAATGAATCATGTGCAGTATCTGCGACAGGGCATGGTGAGTATTTTATTCGCTACAATGTGGCAGCTGATATTTGTGCTCGCGTAAAATACCAAGGTAAAACCATTGTTGAAGCGGGTAACGAAGTGATCCACGATGTATTAATGCCTATAGGTGGCACAGGCGGTGTGATCATCATTGATGCTAAAGGGAACATCAGCTTGCCGTTTAACACCGCTGGTATGTATCGTGCGAGTAAATCAAATACATCACCAACGTATGTGGGGATTTTTAAAGACGAGTAATGAATCTTCAGACAATAATAAACCGAGTTGAACTCGGTTTTTTATTGTCACCAACGTTATTGCCGATTAATTTTCACCTTGAAGGGAGTTTCATCTTGATTAGTTGAGCGATAAGGGTTGATATCTAAACCGCCACGGCGTGTGTAACGCGCATATACTTCTAACTCTTCGAGGTTTAACTGCTGCATTAAATCGCAGTAGATACGCTCTACACATTGCTCATGAAATTCGTTATGAGTACGAAACGAAATTAAATATTTTAATAAGGCTTCATGGCAAATAGCTTGGCCTTTATAACGAATAATCACACTCGCCCAATCAGGCTGTGAAGTGATCAAACAGTTCGATTTTAGTAAATGGCTGTGTAAGGTTTCTGAGACAACCTCATCACCATTATGGCGAAGTGAGCTTGCATCAATATCATAGCTGGTGATTTCGATATCAAGATCATCAATACACTCACCCGGTAACGCTGTAAAAGGTAAACAGTTGAAATCGTCTGCTTGGTATAATGTAACTAACACCTGTGCATTTACCGCATCTGATAAGTCTTTGCTAAGCGCTTGATGTACGTCTTCTAGCGTCTCAAAGCGTGTCTGATTAAAGCTATTCAGATACAACTTGAATGACTTAGACTCAATGATGTGACTGCTTTGGCAAGGAAATACAAAAGTAGCCACAGCGACCATTGGCTTACCCTTGCTATTTAGCCACGATAATTCATAGCCAGTCCAAATATCTTGGCCTTTAAACGGTAAGTTATCTTCGCTAACACCTAAAGCATCACGGTTTAGTTTGCGGGCAATAGGAAACAACAAACTTGGCGTATAGGTATCAACATATTCTGTGCTTTTACCAAGAACACTGTCTTTTAGTTCGGGTGAGTTGCTGTAATCTGTCATCTTTACACTTTTGTAGTTACAATGTTGGCATTATACCTAAAGCCAATGAGTTTCGCAGTATGTCTGTTTCTATAAAACTAGATAAGTTACATCAAGCATTTAGTGAAAAATGCCTAGAACGCACAGGAAAACTTCCTGTTATTGAACATGATACAGCATGGCCAAGTCCATGTGAGCAGGGCGAAGTTGATGAGCAGGGGCTTATTCAGTGGTGTCCAGTCCCACAACAACCTGCTGGCAGTTTAGATGACCTAGCCAAGGCGCTCGAGTTATCTTTTCCTGAAGACTTAAACCCCTTATTTGGTCATCTTTATGCGGGTAACTTGTTATTGAATGTTGATGATCATCACATTGAATTGCTACAAGCATGGAATGAAGATGATTTTAGCCGCTTACAGCAAAATATTACGGGTCACGTACTGATGAAGCGTAAGTTAAAGCAGCCAGAAACCGTGTTTATAGGCCTAACAGAGCAAGATGATCTGCTTATTACTGTATTAGTCGAAAGCGGTGAGGTTTGCTTAGAGTACGTGGGTAAAAAACCGCATCATGTATTAGCAAATAGCATCAGTGAGTTTTTAGACAAAGTAACGGTATAAACTTAATAAGTAAAAAGGGGCGATTGCCCCTTTCGTGTATCTGGTTATTGCCTATATTTGGTTATTGAAAGTCCCACGAGATATTCGAAACAATCCCACAAGGCTCACAACGAAAATCAAATAAGCCAAACCATGGCTCAGGTAATTTCCACTCGCCATCGCAACTTGGGCAGCGACGTTTAAGCTCTGACTCTTTATCAACGCCACCAACACGGTATAAATAGTAATAAACCGGCTTCTTGGTTAGAAAACTAATACGCTTAGTGATATCGCGACCACGGCGATATAAGTCACTATTGATACTAGTTAGCTCTTCAAGCGCAGGAAATTCACAACGGGTTGCACCATTGATCTGAATTTGATCGCACGCTTGCCAGTCTTCTTGCCATTTTATTAGTGTTTTATAATCGCCATTGGCAATGGCCGGAATGCGAAATAACGGCACAGGTAAAAAGTCATCACCACAATAGAGCGGGCTACAGGTATGCACATACGTAGTGTATAAGATATAGCACGACGGATCATGGCACATGTCAGCGCCATTTGAGTGAATATCTTGGCCGACCACTTTAACTTTTGGTGCAAGTAAGCCCGCGGTGTGTAATTGCTCAATACTGTGCTTTACAAACGGACTATGATTGAGCGGATGCATCGCATCTTCGGTCGGGCACATCACACGGGTAATGAAAAATCCATCTTTTAAAACCGTTGGAAATTCATCACCAATGATTTGGCCGTTAAAACGAAGTGCATTAACTAGGCGGTTTATTGCCTGCTCAGCAAGCTCTAGGGTAGTATCTTGGTAGCAATCAAAAGTCAGATCGACAACAAACATTATTTTTTCTCAAGCAGTGCTAATAACCTGTCTAATTTAGCTTCAATACGGTCCAATTGACTTTCTTTTGGTGTACTCAGTTGTTCATTTGACGGGTTATTGATGAAGTTATTAATTGAATCCGGATTGTTTTTATATTGGCTAACCGCGGCGATGATCACAGGCATCGGCATAGGCTGTGTTAGCTTACTTTTGGTTAAGGCAACTGTTGGGGTTTTACCTTCGTCAAGAAGGGTTTTAATTGCATCAAATACAACGGCATTCATTTTTGTATAAACTCTTTAATAAAGACTAATACCAACTCGTAAAATTACATAATGAAATAAACGAGCAAGCATAAAAAACATCACAGTGTATGGCTGCGATGCGCGCGTATGGTAGCAATAATAGAGGTGTTGTGAAATTACTTTCCTTATTTGTGGCCGAAAAGCAGATGCAATTTAGGCCACAAATAAGCATTCATGTTTTTATTGACGCAGTCGCGCGTCTAACTCATCAATCACTTCACTCCAAGCCCCATCTTCAGCTAGCGATTCAGCTAAAAAATGCTGCTGAGATTCATCCCAGAATGGAGCATCCTGTAAGAGGGTGGTATCTGACAGTTGATGCGATGCTATGAAAGCATCTATTTCACTTTCTTTGCTTGGTAAACCAAGTTGTGCAAATAAGGTCGAAATGTCATGTTTTGTCGTATCCATAGTTCTGCTCCTTGTGTATGGCGATATTTATTACTGCTTGAACTTAATGATGATGAACCGCAGTTTAACTTACGCTGAATTTGTCTTTAATCGCAGTTAGGTATATACCTTATAGTCTAGTACGAAAATAATAAAACAAATAAAAGGATGAGTATTTTGACAGTTGCTGAACCCGAAACCTTAAGTGTGCAATACCTTAGTGCTGAAGACATCAGCACTGCCGCAAGCCTTATTTATCAAGCCTATCATGACGACCCTGTTCTTCAGAATGTACTAGGTTTTCAACAAGATAACCCAAGTAAATATGAAACTAAATTACGTGCTTTGGTACGTGAAGAGCTAGCAAGTTTCTGGCAAGAAAAACAGCCATTAATAGGCCTTTACTCGCAAAGTAGATTAAAAGCGATTGCCTGTGTATTTGATTCTGCAAGTGAACTACAAGCTGAACGATATTGGCATTGGCGCTTAAAATTAATGCTCAGTGCGGGTTATTTGCAGACTAATCAGCTTATAGAAAAAGAGCGAACTATCCGTGAAGCGCTTTCGAGCAAGGGCCATTATTTGTTTTTAGCCTTCATTGCCGTTGATCCACATTTTCAGGGGCAAGGTTTCGGCAGATATCTGCTACGAGGTCTTGATGATTTAGTTGAGTCAAGCAGTCAAACAAGTGGTTTAGCAGTATTTGTTACTCGCCCTGAGCAGCGCGAGTTCTTTAGTTCTGAAGGGTTTGAGGTATTCAAAGCCCTAAGCTTTAACCAAGTCGAAGGAGACTTAATGTTCAAAGCAGTAAATTGACGAAAGGACGTTTTGGAAATAGCAATGTGAGATAAGTCTCACATTGCTGTGCGCTTTGTCAGTTTAATGCCTTTAAATCTGTACCCAAAAAAGCTTATTCTAATGATTTTAAACGATTTATTATTTTTTACATTTTTGTGACTAAGAAAAAATTCATTTTTATGCCTATCAAGATTTCCTCTTTTCTCTAAACTTAATCATGTCAAGAAGACACAGGTTCAATGATTGAACTGATGCCAAGGATTAGGATTATGGCAACAAAGCAAGATGCTTAGCAGGAAGCAAAGGGACAAGTGCTAGGGAAGCAAGGAAGAACGAGGACACTGCCAGGATGCAGTACGATCGCGGAGCGATTGAAAAGGACTGACCAAAGGATGATTTAGCAGGAAGCTAAAGGAGCGTTTGGAAAACGAAGTGGATAGCCATTGATGGCAAGAGGACGGCACTAGGATGTGTTAAATGTTACAAGATGTAGCATGGTGGGTGTATCGGATGTATACCCGTTCAGGGGATAGATAAAAAGGCAGCTTCGGCATAAGTACGGATACTTAATCATGGAAGTAGCAAGATTGGGGCGTGGCTAATAGCTACGCCTTAGTTCTTTCTGGGGGTTGTACTTCTCGCACCAACAATTACTTTGTAAAACTCGCAACTCGCAACTCGCAACTCGCAACTTAAATTTTGTGCGGAGGTATTACTACGCTTTTAAGTAATTCATTTTCCATGATCAAAACGCCTTGATACACGCTTTGCCCATCACTTGAAAACTCAAAAATAAACTCGCTTTTAATACCAGGTTTACCGCTTTTTAAAATACCCACTCTGCGTTTATTGCAAGCAACACTCATCAATTGCACATTCAATTGCTCAATTTGTCTTTGTGCATGAAGGCTAGCTGCTTCGGCTACTTTTCTGTTTAACCAAAAAAAGTAGATGATGCTGCCAATGATGATGAGTGTCCACAAGCCTGCCATTTACGAGAATAACCTTCCAATTGCGCGAGCGAGTGTTTCGCTACGATTTTCTTTTCTTAATAAACCTAGTAGGTGAGGGCGAATACTAGGAATTGCAACTAAATCGGTGAAAATACTCACAAACAGTTGTTCAATCTCAGTATGGTGCGCACAGCAATCCATAAACACATGTAAGCGCTCTGGGTCTTCAAGGGTGCTAAAACAACGCCCTGCAATCGTTAATAGTACATCTGACTGGGTGTTCATATCAGAGCGCAATACAGCATCAACCAATTGCGCAGTTAAACCTTGCGCTGGTGTTTTTGATAAGCTTCTAAGAGCTGCAACAAGGGCGATGTCATCTTTTTGCTCTATCGCATTTAAACCATAGGCTAACAATTGCTCTGCAAACACGGGTTCGATTGCCACATGTTCAAGCATTGCACTCAGCGGCTGTAATACTTCGACTGGTAATTGCCCCCAAGCGGCTTGTAGATTTGCTAAATTGGTGTCGTTATCTAAACGCATCGCAAAGTCAGCAATACCTTGTACTGCAACACTTTGCCAATTATCAAAACCCAGTTTGCCTGAAAAATACAGCTGAGCATATTCGTAATACTGTGAAGCACTTTGCTTAAGTAAACATTTAACCTGCGCATTAAATGCTGCTAGCTTGTTAGCGTTTGGCGTAAATACATACGGGTTGTTATCAAGTTTGCCTTCGGCATTTTCGCCGGTAATTTCTGTACCAAGTGCTTCAATAACCATATTAGCGAAATGGTCGCGGCTTGCGCTTACAAGACGGCTTTGCTCATCAAGTGGGAATTTTAAAAACCATACATAAGGTTCTTTAGATGCTTTCACATCCCAAAATTGAATAGCAAGCCAAGCATGACCAGCAAGCGGGTATGGGTAAGGGATTTTTGTTTCTTCAATGGCAAGAAATTGTTTTTTGTCTAATTTCGTGATGTGTCTGCCAATATCGAAGGCACGCCAAGTGGTACCTGCTGCATCCAGAAGTTGCCCTAGTGTGGCGATCTGCTCAGTCATAAAATCTCAATTACCGTTATTAATCTATATCAGCCGCGAATTATACGCCATACCATGGCGCCTTGGAACAGGGTATACTAGGGTCTGTTTACCTTCCCTAAGTAAAAAGGTATTAAGAGTTTTACAATGCATCAACAGACTTTGGCGCTGCTGCGCGAATTAGAATCCACATTACAACGCCATTCACTTTGGCAAACAACAGCTATTGACCCAAGTGCGCTCAATTCTAGTGTACCGTTTTGCCACGACACTATGGCTTTTGAGCAATGGCTGCAATTTGTTTTTCTTGAAAAAATGCACGCTCTCATAGCACATGCTCAGCCTTTACCCCGTAATTTTGCAATTGCGCCTATGGCTGAAATGATGCTGGCACAACATAGTGGCGGAAATGATGTGATTGCCGTTTTACAAAAACTCGATCAACTTTTAAGTGATAACTAACATGCAAGAGATTGTTAAGCCACAATTTGACGAGTTAACGATTCTGTACCGCGATGAAAATTACATCGCGATTGATAAACCGTCAGGTTTATTGGTTCACCGTTCGTTCTTAGATAAACACGAAACCCAATTTGCAATGCAAATGCTGCGTGACCAAATTGGTCAACACGTGTTTCCTGTTCATCGTTTAGATAGACCAACGTCAGGCGTATTACTGTTTGCGTTAAGCTCAGAAGCAGCCCGTGACATGAACCAGTTATTTATTGATGGGCAAATTGAAAAGCGTTATTTAGCCTTAGTTAGAGGCTTTTTAAACGAATCAATCTTCTTAGATAAACCTTTAAAAGAAGAGCTTGATAAAATTGCCGATAAGTTTGCTGATCAAGATAAAGCGCCGCAAGAAGCACAAACGCAATTTCATTGCCTGCACCAAGCAAGCCTACCTATTCCAATTGGTAAGTACCCAACAGTTCGTTACTCGCTGGTGGAGTGTTTTCCAAAAACTGGCCGCAAACATCAAATTCGTCGTCATTTAAAACATTTATCATTGCCTATTATTGGTGATGTAAATCATGGTGATAATCAGCATAATCAATTTTTTAGAGAGCATTTTCAGCTTCGTCGTTTAATGTTATTTGCCTCTGAATTAAAGTTTGTGCACCCTTATAGCAAGCAACCAATAACAATTAGAGCGCCATTAGGCGATGCAATGTTAACGATTTGCCAGCAACTTGGCTGGCCAACAGAAGAAAAGGATTATTATGGCAACCATTAGTATTTTTGTCGGCAGTGTCTACGGCGGTGCTGAGCGTTTAAGCGAACAAGTTATTGAAGTTATTGAAAAGTCAGAGCATCAAGCGCAATTAGTTGAAAATGGCACGGTTGATGACATGCTGGCTGCATCACATATTTTAGTGATCACATCAACGACGGGTCAGGGTGATATTCCTGATAACTTAGTCGCTTTATATAGCCAATTAAACGATCAATTCCCTATGTTAACAGGCAAGCAATACGGCATTATTGCTATGGGCGACCGCAGTTATGGCGATACGTTTTGTGGTGCAGGTCGCAGCTTTGATGAGCTATTTCGCGATTTACAGGCAAAACCTGTCGGTCATCGTTTAGAAATTGATGCCTGCGAAGATTTTGAGCCTTGGCCTGTTACTGAGCCATGGTTAAATGAATGGCTGACGAAAATTAGTTAATGACTCTTATTAGCTAGTGTCTTTTAAAAGTGCTGATTGAATAAGCAATTGGCACTTTCCCCTTGGTTTTTCGAGTAAAGAATCTATTATACCCAAGCCACCTCAAGATGCAGAATTCAGCGTTTCACAGGTGCTTAATATCAAGGCGTTACTTTGCAAGA
>NZ_JBPNYQ010000026.1:0-58852 GCF_051235485.1 Pseudoalteromonas nanhaiensis
CTTCATTAAATGATATGTCGCCAATTGAGTTTGAAAGTGTAAGGAAAAAGTGTGCGGCCTAGCTTGACCAGATCACTAAGTAATATTCACATAGAGGTTAAGAGACGCTTCGCTTTAGAGAAACCAACTTAATAGACATATTGGTTTCCTCTTTCTCTTCTCGTTCACTTCTCTTTGTGCAAAAAGATCTTAGGTAATATTCACAAAGAAGCTAAGAGATGCTGCACTTTATAAAAAATCAAAAATAATCTTGTGGTTTCCTCTTTATCTTCTCATTCATTTCTCTTTGTGCAAAAAAAAATCCTAAGTAATATTCACATAGAGGTTAAGAGACGCTTCGCTTTAGAGAAACCAACTTAAAAGACATATTGCTTTTCTCGTTCTTTTCTCATTCACTTCTCTTTGTGTAAAAAAGTTCTTATTCCAGAGGAGCTACTAAACAAAAACGCCTACACAATGTGTAGGCGTTTGAATATTTCAGAAACTCAAAAACTAGTTAAACCGCTTTTAGATGACTCACTTTAGGCGCAACAATATCGTTTAAAAACTCAGAGAACTCACCGCCTAATTTTTCGTCACGGATACCGTACTCTATAATCGCTTTTAAATAACCTAGCTTGTCGCCACAGTCGTGAGCACGGCCGCTCATGTGGAACGCCTCAACAACCTCAGTTTTCATAAGCTCGTCAATCGCATCTGTTAACTGAATTTCTCCACCCGCACCAGCAGGTGTTTTAGCTAGTAGTGGCCAAATAGCTTTTGATAACACATAACGGCCAACAACCGCTAAGTTAGATGGTGCTTCTTCAGCTTTTGGTTTTTCAACCATCGTTTTAATTGGTGCGCTTTCGCCGGCTTTAATTTTAACACCGCCAATATCAGCAATACCGTACTTGTGAACACTTTCTTGTGGTACAGGTTCAAGCATGATCTGGCTTGCTTTAACATCGTTAAAGCGCTCGATCATAGCGGCAATGTTTTCGGTTTTTTGATCTGCGGTGTAGCCATCTAAAATAACATCTGGCAGTACCACTACAAAGTCGTCATCACCTACGATTGGTTTTGCGCATAATACCGCATGGCCCAAGCCTTTCGCTTCACCTTGGCGAACATGCATAATGGTTACATCTGGTGGGCAAATTGAGCGCACTTCTTCAAGTAGCGTACGTTTAACACGCTTTTCAAGTGTTGCCTCAAGCTCAAAGCTGGTATCAAAATGGTTTTCGATCGCGTTTTTAGAGCTGTGCGTAACTAGCACAATTTCTTTTATGCCAGCTAAAACACATTCATTAACAATGTATTGAATAAGCGGCTTATCAACTAAAGGTAACATTTCCTTTGGAATTGCTTTAGTCATTGGGAGCATACGGGTACCAAGGCCCGCAACTGGAATCACTGCTTTCATAATTAGTCCCTTATTTAATAATTAAATCTACAATAACACCAAACTAACAGTACCAAAGTAGATACAAGCTGAATGATTTTTAATTTTATTTTTCTTGAATACTGATGTTTACAAAGAGTAAAAGAGATACGACTAACCAAATAAAAGTTTCACAAAGAGATTATAAGGCGCTTCGCTTGAGAAAAAACAAAAAGCATTATTATCACTTCCTCATTCTTTTCTCATTCACTTCTCTTTGTGAATAAATCTTCGCAAAATAAATTTCACACCTATATCAAAGGCATATATTTACACAAAGAAACTAAGAGGCGCTGCTCTTTAGAGAAAACAAAAAGCTTTATTATCACTTCCTCTTTCTCTTCTCGTTCACTTCTCTTTGTGAAAATATTTTTGGCACTAAAGTGCCTTCTACGATTTAGGCCTTTGTAAAGGCCTACAAACAACACTGCTCGGCTCAAAACTGACAGCTGAAAGCTATTTCGCCTTAATCACTTCCGAACAAATCGCGAGTATAAACCTTGTCAGCTACATCTTGCAGCTCTTCGGCCATGCGGTTCGATACAATTACATCTGAGATACTTTTAAGCTCATCAAGGTTTTTAATTACACGCGAATTAAAAAATGCTTCGCCCTCAAAGGTTGGCTCGTAAACGACTACCTCAATACCTTTAGCTTTAATGCGTTTCATAATGCCTTGAATCGCAGACGCTCTAAAGTTGTCTGAACCTGACTTCATCACTAAACGGTAAATACCAACAACTTTAGGTTTGCGGTTAATAATTGAGTTTGCAATAAAGTCTTTGCGGGTCGTGTTGGCATCTACAATCGCGCGGATCATGTTGTTAGGCACATCTTGGTAGTTAGCTAATAGTTGCTTAGTATCTTTAGGTAAACAATAACCTCCATAGCCAAACGATGGGTTGTTATAGTGCTTACCTATGCGTGGGTCTAACCCTACACCTTCAATAATTTGCTTTGCATCTAAGCCATGGCTCTCTGCGTAGCTGTCTAGCTCATTAAAGTAAGCTACTCGCATTGCCAAATATGTATTCGAAAATAACTTAATAGCTTCTGCCTCTGTCGAATTTGTAAATAAAATGTCGATGTTATTTTTTACAGCGCCCTCAGCAAGTAAATTTGCAAATGTTTTTGCTCGTTCACTTTGCTCACCCACAATAATACGTGACGGATGTAAGTTATCGTAAAGTGCCTTGCCTTCACGTAAAAATTCAGGCGAAAAAATAATGTTGTCTGTACCAAACTGCTCTTTAACCGATTTAGTATAACCAACAGGTACGGTTGATTTAATCACCATGGTTGCTGTTGGGTTAATTGCCAAAACATCGCTAATTACCGACTCAACAGAGCGAGTGTTAAAATAGTTAGTGTCTGGGTCGTAGTCTGTTGGGGTGGCAATTACAACAAATTCAGCATTTAAAAGGGCTGACTCTTTGTTAGTGCTAGCAGTAAAGTTAAGCGGTTTATTAACTAAAAAGTCGCTAATTTCGGTATCAACAATCGGTGATTGCTTGTTTTGTAATAAAGTAACTTTTTGTTCGTCTATATCTAGGGCGACTACTTCGTTATGCTGCGCAAGCAACATTGCGTTTGATAAGCCCACATAACCAGTACCCACTACTGCTATTTTCATTTATAAATCATCCTTTCAAAAACTTTATAGCCTAGCTTAAAGTCACTTACCCAAGATAAGTAAAGCTAAGCATAAATACTACCATTTGTTATAAATATTAAAAACCAATCTGTTACACAAGGCTTAGCCTTTAAAGTTAACTACTATATTTTCTAGAGGCTCATTTGTGGTAGATTGTTCTCTATTTTGTTTAGCATTCCATACTAAATCGCAAATACCATCAGTAGGGTTAAAGCCAGTAGGTGCGTCTAATAACAGCTGACGAATTGTTTCGTGATCAAAATTATGGCAAGCAATGTCAAACGCTTCTAAAAATACGTTAATTTCGGCAAGCGGCAGCATTACTTCGTTGGCAGTCATAATTCGTTCGTGGCAAGTTTCGCCTACGTTATCACCAATTAATAGCTCTTCATAAAGCTTTTCGCCCGGGCGTAAGCCTGTGCACTCTATAGCAATATCACCATGTGGGTTGGCACTGCTTTTAACCTCAAAACCCGATAGGCGAATCATTTTTGTAGCAAGATCTTTAATTTTTACAGGTTCGCCCATGTCGAGCACAAAAACATCGCCACCTTTACCCATGGCACCGGCTTGTATAACTAACTGGGCAGCCTCTGGAATAGTCATAAAAAAGCGTGTTATATCTGGGTGAGTTAAGGTAATTGGCCCGCCCTCTTTAATTTGCCTACGGAACAATGGTACTACAGAGCCACTAGAGCCAAGTACATTACCAAACCGCACCATACAAAAACGGGTATTATGTTGCTTACCTTTATTTTGCGCTAAACCCTGTAAGCATAACTCGGCCATACGCTTGGTAGCCCCCATAACATTGGTTGGGCGAACAGCTTTATCGGTAGATATAAGTACAAAGGTTTCGACTTTAGCATTCATAGCTGCTTTAGCTGCGTAGTAGGTACCAAATACGTTATTACGTACCCCCTCAACCACATTATGCTCAACTAAAGGCACATGTTTATAAGCAGCAGCATGGTAAACGGTGTGCACACCAAAGGTGATCATTACAGTCTCAATGCGGTTTATACGCTGAACAGAGCCCATAATTGGTACAAGCTCAATATTAAGCTCATTCGCTTGAATATGTTCGCACAACTCTTTTTCGATTGAATATAAACCAAACTCGTTTACCTCAAACAAAATAAGCTTTTTAGGCTGCTGCTTAATAATTTGCCTACACAACTCAGAGCCAATAGAACCACCTGCCCCAGTAACCATAACGACTTTATTTGTTATATTCGCAGCCATTAGCTCAGGTTTTGGCTCTACCGAATCACGGCCTAATAGGTCTTCTATTTCAACTTCTCTAAATTCAGAAAGCTTAGCTTTACCACCTATAATATCGGCCATACCTGGGATCGACAGTATTTGTATTGCTAACGGCTCTAATTGCGCAAGTACCTCTTTACGGCGTGAGCGACTCTCGCTTGGCATAGCCAGCAATATTTTACCAATGTTACGCTTATTAATTAGGGTGTGTATGTCGCTAAATGCATATACGGGTACACCTTGAATTATTGAACCTTGCTTTGTTACATCGTCGTCTATAAATGCACGCACATGGTACTCAGGGCCGGCCTCTAGCGCCGTTGCTAATTGCCTACCTGATGAACCTGCACCATAAATAATAACTTGCTCTTTATGTGAAGTAGCCATTTTGCCGATCATGGCGCGCACTACGATACGTGAACCACCCACTGTTAATAAACAAAGCCAAGCAAAAATAAAAGGCATAGAACGGGGCATCATCACGCCTAAAAAAAACGAGAATATAACCAGCGCTAAAGTAGCTACTAAGGTTCCAATAACAATCGCCCACAATGCTTGAGCGTTCATATATCGCAGCACTGCACGGTATAAACCAAGGTTAACAAAAGTAATTAATGAGGTAGGCAATAACAAGCCAAGAACAAACCAGTACTCAAGCACATTTAGAGGAGCCAAGCTGTCAAGCCGAACAACTAAGGCAAGCCAAAAGGCCGAAAAAATAAAAAATGAGTCAACAACGAGAGTAATAGCACGCTTTTTAGAACGAGGCGCATTAAAGATAGAGTCTATTATTTTATCCACTTGAAATCCCTTTTGTATTAAGCTTGAATTATCAGTTGTCCTAACTGAGCAAAAGCTTAATGATTGTTATACATCCCTATAATATAGCTAGTGAGAGTAAAAATCACCAAAAACTAATACATTTTCACTAATTACTGATTTTTAAAGGCTTTACGGTTTGTATTTCCCTAAAGCCTATACTTACAAAGTATAAAAATTATGTGTTCGCATCTCGCAAACTTGCTATTGCAAAAACCTCTTTAATAACTTGTGTTGTTTTTTCTATCTCAGCTTGTGTTAAAGTCGGGTGCACTAAAAACATTAAAGATGTCTCCCCCAACTCAACTGCATTAGGCAAGCGTTTTTCAGGCCGCCAAGGCGTGTTATCAAAAGCCTTTTCTAAGTAAACCTCAGAACAACTGCCTTGAAAACAGGGAACACCGCGCTCTAATATTTCGTTAACAATTCGATCGCGATCCCAACCTTCAGCTAAGTACTTTGGATTTACGAACATATAGTGTTTGTATTCGGCATGTTCAATATAATCAGGCACATTAACTAAACGAATGCAATTAAACTCAGCGGCTGCGCTATCGAGCTTTACAGCATAAGCTTGGCGTTTTACAGTCCACTCGTTCATACGAGTTAACTGAATACGACCTATAACAGCCTGCATTTCTGTCATACGCCAGTTAGTACCAAAGCTTTCGTGTAACCATCTAAAACCTGGTGGGTGCTCACGGTTATATATTGCATCAAAGCTTTTACCATGGTCTTTATAGCTCCACATTTTACTCCAAAGCTCTTTAGAGTTTGTAGTAACCATACCACCTTCACCTCCTGTGGTCATAATTTTATCTTGGCAAAAACTCCATGCACCTACATGTCCAATACTACCAACTGACTTGCCTTTGTACTTAGCACCATGTGCTTGAGCGCAATCTTCAATTACATAAAAGCCATGCTGTTCACTTAGGGCCATTATGTCATCCATTTCAGCTGGCATACCAGCCAAGTGGACAACAATAACTGCTTTGGTTTTGGGCGTAAGTACAGCTTTTATAGATTCTGCTGTGATAGCTTGGCTATTTAAGTCAACGTCTGCAAATATAGGGGCTGCACCCGCAGTTACAATGCTGCTAGCCGACGCTAAAAATGTGCGAGGAGTGGTAATTACTTCATCACCCTTACCTACATTTAATGCTTTTAAAGCAATATCCAAAGCCAATGTGCCATTACCCAAGGCAACTGCAAACTCACTGCCTACCCAAGTCGCAAATTCTTTTTCAAATTCACGGCCTTCAGTACCAGTCCAATAATTAACTTTATTCGATAAAATAACGCGGCTAACCGCATCTGCCTCTTCTTGAGTAAAGCTAGGCCAAGGAGAAAAAGTAGTGTTTAACATTATTTATACTCAAAAAAGCCTTTTTTAGATTTGCGCCCTAAGTGATTTGCACGCACCATTTTTCTTAATAGTGGATGGGCACGGTATTTTGGATCCCCAGTCTCACTGTAAAGCGATTCCATAATTGATAAATTTACGTCATTACCAATCAAATCAGCTAAAGCCAGCGGTCCCATTGGGTGATGGGCCCCTAATTTCATAGCTTTGTCAATATCTTCTGCTGTTGCAACACCTTCCGCTAATATACTTACAGCTTCGTTGATCATTGGGATAAGCATACGGTTAACAACAAACCCCGGGGCCTCCTGAACTACCACAGGAGATTTCCCTAATCGATTTGTAAAAGCAGTCAACCAATCCACAACTTGCTCTGACGTTTCATGACCAACGACTATTTCAACAAGCTCCATAACTGGTGCAGGATTAAAAAAGTGCAATCCAACTACATTTTTAGGATTAGGTAGAGCGCTGGCAAAAGCAGTTATAGATAGAGACGAAGTATTCGTAGCAACAATTGTATTGTCACTAATAAAGCTTGATAACTTAGAGAATAGATCCATTTTAACAAGGAAATCTTCTGCAACAGCTTCTATAATTAAGTCTGAGGATTTAACATCTTCAATTCCATTACATACTATAAATTTCTTAAATGCTAACTCAGCTTTCTCTTCACAAAGTTTTGATTTACGAACAAGACGAGCTACTCCTTTTTCACAAGCAGCAATTAGATTTAAAGCTTTTTCTTCAGTGCGAGCAATTATTTTTATTTTTGTTATTTCATTACTTGTACAAGCAACTTGCGCTATGCCTGTTGCCATCGTTCCTGAGCCGATAATAGATAATTCCATTACTCTACAATCTCCTTTAGTTTTTTAGCTGGATTGCCTGCAAAAATAAACCTTTCAGGAATGTTTTTAGTTAAGACTCCACCCATACCTAACATTGAGCCATTTTCGAGCGTCAGCCCTTGCCTAATAACAGCACCTGTTCCGACTTCCACTAGTTTACCTAAATTTACATTACCTGAAATAGCAGCCATTGGAGCAACGGTAACAAAATCATTAATTATACTCTCATGGCCGACAGTAACATTAAGGTTTAGAATACAATGTTGACCAAGTTCAATGTCCGTGGTCAAAATAGTTCCTGCGCAGACAATAGCACCAGACGAAATAACTACGGTATTTGATAAGCGAACACTAGGGTGAATTAAGCTTGTAAAACTCGGAGTCCCAAGTTCCATCATTTTATCTACAACTGATTTTCGTACCCTTGGATTACCTATAGCTATAATAAATTCGCAATCTTCTGCATAATCAACCCATGTGTTAATGCTTCCTAAAACCCTAACCCCTTGAAGCTCAGAACCATGAGTTGAAGAGTTATCATCTAAAACACCTTTCACTTTTCGCTTACAGTCACTAGCTAGCCAAATAACTTCTTTGGCAAAACCGCCACCACCAATAACAATAATATCTTTCATTCTTTATCACTCCCTTTAAAAAGTGGCATTGTTACTTCACCATCAGCACTAATACCGTCACGTACGAATACCTTTTTAATAGTCAAAAAAAGTATTTTTAAATCAAGCCACAAGCTTTGATTATCCACATACCAAACATCTAACTTAAATTTATCTTGCCAACTAATAGCATTACGCCCGTTAACTTGTGCCCACCCTGTTAAACCGGGGCGAATATTATGGCGGCGGGCTTGCTCACTATTATAAAGCGGGAGGTACTGCACTAATAATGGTCTAGGGCCAACTAAGCTCATTTCACCTTTTAGTACGTTAATTAACCCTGGTAACTCATCCAAACTAGTTGAACGTAAAAAAGCACCAAACTTAGTCATTCGTTCATTATCTGGTAGTAAATTGCCATACTTGTCCTTGCCATTAAGCATAGTTCTAAACTTCATCATCTTAAACACTCTACCATGCAAACCGGGCCGTAGTTGCACAAATAAAACAGGCTTACCTAATTTTATACGGACAAGTAGTGCAACAATAATGAATACTGGTAATAAAATTAACAAGGCAGTAAATGCCACTGAAAAATCAAAAATGCGCTTAGTCATATATTGCATCTATAAGGGTAGACTCAACTCTTTTAGCCATAATATCTCTCGAAAAGTGTTGGTATGCCAAGACTTGGCAATTAGTTAAAGCTAATTGATATTGTGCTGTGTTATTTAAAAATGAAGATATAGAACAAACAGCGGAATCATAATTGTTTGGGTCTAATACCAGCCCACAATTGTGCTCTATAATCAATTGTTTTTGCCAACCACCATAATTAATTGCAATTGGTGTTTGAGACGCTAATGCGTCAAAAAGTTTATTAGCAGAGTTATGCCACATTTCTTTTATTGGACCAAATAAAGACAATGATAAATCAGCTGCTGAAAGCAGTTGTACAATTTCGGTTTTTGCAACTGGCGGCATAATATATAAATTCTGATTTAAGACACCGGCCTTCTTTGCGCTCTCAATAATGTGCTGCTTTTCCATGCCATCTCCAATTGCTACAAAACATAAATTTGGATCTAGCTTTTTGGCTGACTTTGCAAGCTCGACAATGTAGCCTACTTTGTTAATAAGGCCAAAAGTTCCAGTATAAGTTATAAGCTTACGGCCATTTAGAAATTTCAAGTTAGTTTCTAAATACTTTTTACCAACAGACTCATCCACATCAAACAACTCTGTGTCACAACTATTTGTTGCTAGGGTAATATTTTTTTCCGAAATGTTATGCCTAATAATCCCCTCACACATCCCCGGTGAAAGACCAATTAATCGCTTTGAGTTTTTATAGGTATAATTTTCTAACCAGCTAGCGAGCTTAATCACAAATTTATTTTTTATAACTCCAGTAGCGACTGGTAGTTCCGGCCATAAATCACGAACTTCGAAAACCAAGGGCTTTTTCTTATATTTAGAATAAATTAGACCCGGTACAGCAATTGTTAAAGGTGTGCTTGTTGCAAAAACAACATCAGCTTTTAAAGTCAGAGCTTTCAAGGTAGAACGGACTGAAAAGCTTAAAAACTTAAGGATCCGGCTAGAGAAGCTTAACTTGTTTGAATAGTTCTGATGTAAAACATAAAGCGAGAAACCATCAATTTCAATATAGTTCCATCCTTTGTGTAATTGATAGCTACTAGAGAGATAAGCTGAGCTGGTAACAAAAGTAACTTTATGCCCACTTTTAACAAACCGTTTAGCCATTTCATAAGATCTTGTTCCTGCATTTGATTCAGGTGTGGCAAAATATTGATGCAAATAAAGAATATCAGCCATTAATATTTAACTCCCTTTTTAAAACCCTCATAACATGTTTCCAGTCATAGAAAAGCTTGTACTTCATTTTCAAACAAAACTTAAACCTGCCTAATAAATACCTTACCCCAAATCGTCTACCATCCCAAATATGACCTGACATTGCACATAAATTATGGTCATTCCGATCAATCAGAAAGTCATTGTACCTACATAATGCTGCAAATCGAGAGTCACTAACTTCTTTAGTGTAGGTTTTAGTTAAACTACTATCATTTTCAACAACACAGTAAATAGGTGTGTCATAAGCATCAATACTTTGAGCTAGCACGCCAGTTTTAAGAGAGAAATTAACGTCATTTGAAGCTATCACCTCATCAAACCTTATATTATTTCTTTTAACAAAGTCATTTTTTATTAGCTTGCTCCAAGGAACATGAAAACGATATCTAATTAACTCTTCCTTCGTTTCAATATACATTAAAACTAACTCTTTATAAGAGATATGTCTTTTAGAGTTGTTACCATTCTCAAAACAACTAACAGGAGAAAAATACACTACATCAACAGTTCCTTTAATTTCTTGCTCAATAATATTGAAGGCATTCTCCAAAAAGAAGTCATCCGAATCAGCAAACAAAAGATATTTACCCTTTGCCAAATCTAACCCCGTATTTCTAGCCGCACCAGCCCATTTTTTACCTTTAGTTTGTTGAATTAAAATGGCTCTACTATGCGTAACATCATCAAAAAAAAGATCATCCGAATGATCATTTACTATAATAATTTCTAGCCAATTATATTCTGGGATTGTATTCAGCAGACGAAACAACCCATCTCTTGATTTATAATAAGGTATAATAATTGATAGTTGTATCATGTTAACAAACCTCTTTTATTCATTTTTACAAAAATACCCAACATTAACGCTGAAAAGAATGACATTTTTGACATTTCTATCATAACACCACTTAATTGCGTTAAAGGTAAGGTTAAGCTCCACATAAATACAACTAACGCGTAAACTTTACTTTTGTATGGAGCACTTTTAATCAATACAATTAGAGAGGATAGGATAATCCAAATAACAAATAATATAAAAATTAAAAGGCCTAAAATACCATACCTGTAGATGAAAACAGCTGGTAGCGACTCTAAACTTTCATCACGACCAAGCCCTGAACCAAAAATTGCAAAGTTATTTAATGATGAATTCCAAGCAAAAACCACTTGCTCCAACCTTGTATTCAAGGTACCTGATTCTTCTCTATTAGTTAATAAAGTGGCTAATGATTTAAATGAAATTATATCTGTACTTAATAAAAATGAGCTAATCTCATCTAAAAATATAATAAAAGTTGAAACAACCAAAAAAGGAAAAATTATGAATAAAAACTTCATAATAAAACCCCTTTGTTTATAAACAAAGTATATAAACAAAGAAATAATGAGAGCAAATAACATAGTTTTACTCTGTGAGAAAAGCACCAATACTGAAAAAGAAAAAACAGCCATTTTTCCTTTAAGAGTTTTGTCATAAAGCTCATAATTGATTATAGAAAAGTAAAACATTACTAAAAATGAATAACCTGCATAGTAGGTAGTTCCAAAAAAGGAGACACCACTATTAATCAACTCCACTCTAAAATCTCTCTTATATAAAAAAAAGATAATTGAAGAAAAGTATTCTATAAAAAAAATTTCACATATAACATAGATGATGGATAATGTAGCTACAATATAAATAACTCTTTTTACAAAAAAGTCTGATGACTGAACCATTTTTATTGCAGCTAAACTTGTCAACAGCAACATTAAAGGTCGTAAAAAAGATAAAAAACTACCAAAGTTAAATGAGCTACTTGCAGATTCAATTATCAAGGAACCAATAAGAAGCACCTGTAAAGACATGTAGTAAAATATTATAACACTTAATTTATGATCATTCTTATATATATTAAAACCGAATAAAACAAAATACAAAAAAGAGAACAAGAAGATCAAAACATTTATATGCAAATGAGAATTAATCATAAAAGTTGGCATTAACGGAAAAAAGAATATTATTAAAAAAATCAACTTTGTTCCATTATTGCTACTTACACCTTCATTAATAGACATCAAAAACCTTCTTATCAAGAGGGTATCTCAACCTTGAAAGTTCATATAACCTTGCAAAACTAGTATTTGTATCATGTACATTAACGTCGTTAAAAAGACCTGTTACTTTTATATTTTTGTTTATATGCTCAATAATTTTTTGTTCTGGATCATCTAGGAAATAGCTGATAAAAACTGCACACTCAAATCCCGGCGGATTATATTTGTAAGAGTAATTTGATTTGTTAAGTGCTTTATAATAACCATGATTATCTAGAACTTTCGATATACTATCAAACTTTTTACTATTAAAAAAATCCAATTCAGGAAAACTATCTGAAAGCATTGTGAAAGCATATAAATTAAAAGAATGATATCCTACAGATTTGGAATATAATGACTTTTTACTTTTAAGGTTAAAGAGTGTGTCTATTATGTAATTTGAAAGACCTAAAAAGCCATACTTAACCTCTTTTTTAAAACTAAGTAGCGATGACTTGTGGAATATTATTCCATCATTATATAGATTGACTTTATCAAGAACATTATCTATGAACTTATTAACATCTCGATTAACAGTTTCATTACCTATAAGAGAAGCAGAAGCCGCAAACCAGAGTTGATGATTAAATGTTTTGTCAAAACTACTATAACTACCATCTACATTTAACACTCTCCACAGGCCTCTTTCATGATCAAAACTATGCATGTTATAAAGCTCAATAGCTAAATTTAGGAGGGTATTATCATTAAAGGTTTTATATGCAAAAATCAACGCCTCTATTACCCAAGCTTGCCCCATTAACCCATTAGAAAAGTCTTTTTCTGGATTAAGTCTAAAATGAAATGAGGCATTCATAGGTCTTAATTTTTTAGAATTTAGGGTATTTATAATGTTGTATGCGTCATCTTTATAATGTTTTTCTTTTTTAAATTTATATAAAGTAGATATTATAATTAACCAATGACACAAATTACGACATAATGTTTCACTATCATTATAGGGACCATTAAAGCCGGCTTTAATATTATATGAAGAGCCTAATTTATCATAAGCCCTACTAAATATATCTATGACACTTAACTTATTCATTTTAATTCCAAGTATTTCTTGAACGTTCTTTCATGGTCAAAAATTTCTCTAGCTAAAACCTGATCCTTTTCTAGTCTTTCGTTGCTTTTTTTAAAGTCTGTTTTAGCTACTTCTTTAAATAATTTCACAAGTGAATTAACATTTGTATTATCAGCTATTATTGGGCTATTAATCCCGACACTTTGTAAATGCGCATAACTATCTATTGGCGATAATATATTCTGAACTTTTCTTGATAATGCATATACGATACTTATTGTTAACTGATCATGTTCACCAAAACATATATTAAAATCTGCCTCATCATATAAATCAATTAAACTTTCACCTTCATACCAGCAATCGACTTCTAAAATAATCCGATTTTGCATTTTATAATTTCTGATTGTAGATTTTATCTTATCAAGTACTTGGTTATCACACCCATAAGCAGAAATTATTCTTAAAGTATGTTCATGCGGTTCAGGAAAAGCTTCACAGAAAGCCTCTACCACCTTATCAACATTATTATAGCGATGAAGGGCTCGTGTAGATAAAAAGCTGAGCTTTTTAGTATTACCTATTATTGACTTAATTGGCTTAGGTTTTTCCCACCACTCTTTATTGATCCCCCACGGCATAATTAAAACCTTTCCATTAAACTCAGGAAAATCTACAATAAAACGCTCATAAAGTGAATACCAATTGACAACAATATAATCTACATTTTCTAAGACTTTATAGTAAAGATTCCTCTCTTCTAAGTCAGATGACAAAGCATCCCACTTACCTATATAATCACTGCCATATATATTTAAAATTGAAGTCTTATAGACAATAGAGTCTAGTATACGAAGATTATTTTTGGGGGTGTAATTTCCCTGCAAGACCAAAGTATCATACTCATTTCCTTTCAATAGATATCTTGTATAATATGGAAGTCTAATTCGACTAGAAATAAATTTATTAATTTTATTCAAGAAGCCGGTATATTTCTTACTACCATAAGCTTTATACACTTTAAAATCACATCTCAAAGTACATTCTGTTCGAGCTAAAAGCTCAATTTCAAAATCACTGTCAGCTGTTAATTCATTAAACAAATTAAACCAAACAAGAGCATTACCTCCTGTAGCTTGGCCAAAGAAAATAACTTTTTTCACATTTCACCTTTTAAATACTTTAATATGAAAGAAACAAAGCTTTTGTAATATAATAAAAATGTCCCCAACAGGAGAGAAAACCAAAAAATCAATATTAATTTATATTCAAATACCTTGAGTGAAGAAAAAATTGAAATAACCAAACAAATTAACAACATTATATAGATATTAAATCTATTCACCTTAAGCCAAATATACCTAGATATTTCTGTTTTAATAATAAAGAAAACATAAAAAGAAAAAAATGTACTTATGGCTGCACCATTTGCACCATACTCTGGTATTAAAGTATAATTACCTATTAAATTAATAACTAATGAAAATACCGTAGGTATCAAGCTCAGAGAAGTTTTCTTTTTAACATTTATTCCTACCGCCATAACCTCTGATAATAAATACATAAACGAATAACCTAAACATGCAGGTAAGAAATACTTTATTTCAATATAATTATCAGGAAGGATGTAAGTAACTAACCATGAAAAGATACCTACAAAGCAAAATATTACTAATACTATAAATACCATAAATGATTGTACTTGATTAATAATATCATTAATCTCTACTTCACTTTTCTCTTCTACCCATTTGTATAAAAATGGCGCCCATACACTAGTAATAGCTGTTTTAAAGATTACTCCTATAAATGCAAAACTCATAGCTACTGAGTATATTCCTACATTTTCAAGTGAAGATAATGCCTTAAGTGATATTTTATCTACAGAAGTTAAAAGCCAAAATACAATACTATTTAACGCTAATGGTAAAGAGTAAGCTAG
This sequence comes from Pseudoalteromonas nanhaiensis, assembly GCF_051235485.1. NCBI lineage: Bacteria > Pseudomonadati > Pseudomonadota > Gammaproteobacteria > Alteromonadales > Pseudoalteromonadaceae > Pseudoalteromonas > Pseudoalteromonas nanhaiensis. The sequence continues at coordinate 14,926 of NZ_JBPNYQ010000026.1, forward strand.
TAAAGAACGAAAAAGCTTCAAATCTATCTCTTGTCTAAAACAAGCGATATAACTGCATATAGTTTTTTTGTTTACCAAGAAGTTATATGCAGAAGTCAGAACCCATGAAGCTGCTACTATATTTAATAGAGTTGTAAAATTAAAACTTAACCTCAAATTTAAAAGGCTATTTATTATTAATACAGAAAGTAGGACTACTATTATTGAAATTTTTTGAATAGATTGTGAGATAGCAAAATAAATAGCTTTTTCTGCCATTCTCAAAAAAACCATACATAATCTAGAAATCAGATTACTATAAAAACATAATATTATTAATATACTATAGCTAATACTCTTAACATCAAACAACATAGAAGACAAAAATGTTGGAAATAGAAGTAAAGTCAATACTGTAATTGTAAATAAAAATAACAAAATAGGAGTTAATACATTGTACAATAGTGTATTTTTGTCTTTAACTGTATTATAAAATCGAATATAAGACTGATCTAAACCTAAGCTGATAAACAGAAATGATAAATTCAAAAATACAACTAATAATGCAAGCCTACCAATATCTTCAGGTTCAAATAACCAAGTCATTAGTGGTAAAGAAATTAGACTAAAAAAGCCCGATGCAAATGGCCCTAGTATGAAAATTGAAATCCTTTTTCTGTTCAACTTCAGTTACTCTTTGATGAATATTCATAATTGTAATAGCCATAGTAGCCATAAGCATTGCTGGCTTTTTTAAGTATACCGTTAAATACTACACCCTTCACATCAATGCCATTTTGCTCAAAGCGATTTCGAGTAAGTTCTAACTCGCGTAGGTGGTTTTGGCCAAAACGTGTTACTAACAGAGTACTGCCAGCATGGGCACTCACTATTGCAGGGTCTGTTACTGCTAAAATAGGCGGCGTATCTATAATTATTAAATCGTAATGCTCTTTGATGGTTTCTATCAGCTTTGAAAAGCGCTCATGCATTAATAGCTCAGATGGGTTTGGTGGTACTTGGCCACGTGTAATTAAATGTAGGTTTGGTATTTTAGTTTGTTTAATTACATTTTTAAGCTCTAACCTGCCAGATAAAAAGTCACTTAAGCCGTTTTCCCATTTTTCGTTAAAGGCTTTTTGTAAGTAACCTTTACGCATATCAGCATCAATTATTAGTACCTTTTTATCACTTTGTGCTAACACGGTTGCTAAGTTAACCGATATAAATGATTTACCTACACCCGGGCTTGGGCCCGAAATTGCAATAACATTGTTTTTTGCCTCCATCATCGCAAAATGTAAGCTGGTACGCAGGCTACGTAGTGCCTCTATTGCTAAATCGGCGGGGTTTTCAACTGCCAATATAGTATTGGCTTGAGTAGCTTTTCGGTTTTTTAGCTTTCCAAACGATACTAACTGATCTTGGTGGTCTGAATACGGCACACTTGCGTAAACTGGTAAGCCCATTGCCTCAATTTCGCTAGGGTCTTCAATCCCTTTATGTAGCGCTTTTTGCACTAATACAATTGCAACAGCAAGCATACCGCCAAGTAAGGTTGCCATAATTACTATTAGCGCTTTTTTAGGCTTAACTGGTTTTGACGTATTTACCTCTGCGTGGTCAATAATACGTACGTTACCTACTGTACCTGCACGCACAATATCAAGCTCTTGAGTTTTAGCCAGTAGCATAGTGTAAATTTGGTTGCTTACCTCTACATCACGGGTTAAGCGTAATAATTCTTGCTGGGTAGAGGGTAAATTAGTTACTTCGCTTGTTAGGTCATCTTTTTGTTTTTGTACTGCTTTAATTTGCTCAAGTATGCCTTGGTAAGCAGGGTGGCCTTTTTTAAATTTACGGCTAAGCTCTAAACGTTGTAGCTCTAACTCTTGTAGCTTTGTTTCTAGCTGCACAATCTGGTCAAGCACGCCTTGTGTTTCAAGCGTTATGTTTACTGATTGCTGTTTAATTTGGTAATCGTTAAAGCGCTTTTCGGCATACTCGAGTTGTTTTTTAACCTCAGGTAATTGTACCTCTAAAAACTCAAGTGACTTTTGCGCCTCTGCGCTATTGCGCTCTACATTGCGGCGCACATATATACCTGCTACTTCCTCAAGTACTTTTTCTGCATAGGTAGAGTCCGTATTCTGTAATGTTAAATCAATAATGCCCGAGTCTTTGCCCTTTTCGCTGGCACCTATAGCTGCTTGTAAATCTAAAATGGTATTTAAACGGTCACGTTTGGTAATAATAAACTCAGTACCTGGGCGCGCATTTAAACTACGTACCGTTAACTCAATAATACCGTTAGAAAGCTCTTGCCCTACTTGCCCAGTTAATACTGTTTCGCCAGCTTCGTTTAATAATGCCAATTGGTTATTTTGTTGCGCTACCACAACAAACTCAGTTCCAATATTAAAGCTAGGTACATCAAACCTAAATACATCAATGCTCTCACCGCCCCATGCATACGAGATTGCACCAAAACTAGGCTGGGCCAGTTCACCCGGTGAGCTTGGTTTAAAACTCCGGTATGCGCGGTTGCCTATAAGTGGAAATAGTTTAGGTTTAACTACCGTATCTAGGTTTAGTTTATCGACTGCCTCGCCAATTACAGAGCGTGATTTTAATAGCTCTATTTCGGTTACTGCGGCTGAGGTACTTTCGAACATGCCACTCATGTCATCAAAGCCAGGTACCGTGGCGCTATTGTCTTCTACCTGTATCATGGCAGTGGCTTGGTAAACAGGCGCTGCATACAAAGCATAAATAACACCCAGCACCATAAAAACGCCGGTAATGGCCATAATAAAAAATTTACGGTCGAGTAAAGCACCCAGTAATGCTATTAAATCAATTTCTTGCGACTCTTGCTGGCTAGTTTGTGTTGTTCGGTTGCTATTATTTAGCGTTGAAGGCTGAGCATTCATTAATGCAGTTTCCTTATAAATACTTTTGCCAAGCGCTGCAGGCGCTGTCGATTAGCTCATAAACATGGGTAAATGCTTCTAAACTCTGACGATATGGGTCGGGGATCTCGGTGTCGTTTAACCATTTGCCTAACAAAAACGTTTTACCTCTTGCTTGAGGATAACGTGCGCACAAGTCAGTTAAATGACGATGTTCCATCACTAAAATAACGCTGTTGTGCTGTACTAATGCTGAATTTATTTGTTGGCCACGGTGCTCTAACATGTTAATACCATACTGCTCAGCAATTTGCTGAGCAGTAGCATCGGCTGGTTTACCTTCTAATGCAGTTAAACCAGCCGAAGTAACAGTAATCCCTTTGTTTTGTAACTTACTTTTAAGTACATACTCGGCAGTTGGACTACGGCAAATATTGCCAGCACACACTACTAATACTGAGTCAAACATACTTATCCTTAGTTTGTATTGGCTACGTCATTAATTCTGTCAACCGTAGAAATAGACGGTAACAATAAGCTTATTACGCGGTTCCAGCGTGCAAGCGGAGCAGAAGTTACATACACAATATCGTGTGGCTTTAACTCAAACTGCTCTGCTAATACCAGTGCTGCTACATTTTTAGCGTGTAATTGGTATACGTCTGCAATTACGCCATCTTTGGCTAAGTCGCGCTTACGTAATACAAAAATACCGTTTGCGTCAGCGCTTGCTTCTCTAATACCACCGGTATCGCTTAATGCTTGAGCTAGGTTTAAGCCATAGCGGTCAATATCTACTGTGCCTGCTTTAATTACATCACCCAATACATACACTTGGTGTTTGTCGTTACGGCTAACATGTACAATATCACCATGTTTTAATAAACGGTTTTGCGAAATATCACCATGGCTGTAAAAGTCATCAAGGCGGATTATTTCTGTTTTGTTACCCGATGTATAAGTTACTTCTCGCCAGTCAGCACGATCAGTAATACCACCTGCGTTGTTTAATACGTCTATAATTGTGAGTGGAATTTCTGTAATTGGGTATACACCTGGGTTTTCTACTTCGCCTGTTACATAAGTTTTTTGACTTCTAAAGCCAACTATTTTTATGTCAACTTGCGGATTTTCAATAACACGACTTAAGCGCTTTACCAAGTCAGCGCGTACTTCTGCAACAGTGCGGCCTGCGGCTGGTATTTTAGGTGCGTATGCATAAGTTATTGTGCCATCTTCTGCTACACGAAAACCATCAAACTCGGCTGTACGTTGTACAGCTGCAGGAATAGTTAACTCTGGGTGATCCCAAACGCCAATGGTTAGTACATCACCCACCCCTAAGCGGTATTGATAATCAGAGGTATCAATGCCTTTTCGGTTGGTTGTATTAACCTGTTTAACTTCGCGTTTTTGAATATTTATTAAAGAAGAATCAATAACTTGAATATTGACTTTTTCGAGGTCTTTTTCTAAGTTTTCTACTTGAGCGCCTGAATCAATACCTTCGTAATGACTACCTGGTATGATTGTACATGCACTTACAGAGAGGAGAGATAAAGTTGCTGCAAGGAGTTTAAATTTGAACGCCATTCTTCTTCCTAAAAGATTATTATATAAGTTTACACTTACTTATTTTAAAGCTGATCAATTAAAGCATGACGGCTTGTTATACGCAAGTTAACAAGGCCTTGAATCAAGGCTAAACACATCTATTTATATACAAAAGCATGACAGTACTATTCACTTGAAAAATGCAGCTAAGGCAGCTTTTTAAAGCACTTTAGTAGTAAGGCTTTTACAATTTCTATGGAGTTCTTTTAAGAAGTAATTAAAGTCGAAGACATAACTGACTTGATTATTCGTAATTTAGCAACTTTGCATTACTATCCATTTACATTGGAACATCCTTAAGTAGGGCGCATTATACAGGCAAGTCTGCATATTTCAAGCTTGGGGATGTTTCTAAAAGAGGTTTAAATAAAAGAGTACTAGAAAATGCTTGTAAGCATAAATAGTTATGCTCACAAGCAAGCCTAGTCTTACATTGGAAATGGCTAAGCTCTTAACCTATTGTAGGCAGGTGTAGGTTATTTAATTAGTAAATAGCCCTTCAATAATGCGCTCGCATGCTTTTCCATCGCCATAAGGGTTATGTGCAAAGCTCATTTCTTTATATGTTTCTTTATTTTCAATCAGCTAACTCACCGCGTTTATAATTTTATCGGTGTCTGTGCCTACTAACTTAACGGTACCTGCAGCGACTGCTTCTGGGCGTTCTGTAGTATCACGCATTACTAACACAGGTTTGCCTAAACTTGGCGCTTCTTCTTGTACGCCACCTGAGTCTGTTAAAATTAAATACGCTTGATTCATCAAAAAAATACAAAAGGTATGTAATCTGTTGGTGTTACAATAATCACAAAATCGGCATCTTTCAATGCTAAGTGCTATCTGTAGCTGCCGAAAAATGCGAACCTTTATTCCTTAACAAGGCTTCGATTTCTACATCGATAATTTGCGACTTTCCTGCATTGATAAAACACGTTTTTCTTAGACAGTATCAAGCAAATAGCTTGGTTATGCTAAGCAAGTAACATAGCATTTGATAATTGTTACTTTAATTAAACTTTACTAGGGTAATAATCGCTTTTTGAGTTCATTTTCTAAATGCTGCGCGACTTCAGTTGAGCGGTAGTTACGTACAGATTGACGAGCAAATGAGCTCAGTAATTCGTAGTCTTGAGGTGCCATTTCTAATAATTCGACGATTGTATCAGCAATAGAATTTTTATCTTTCACATTAAAAAGTAAGCCGTTTTTACCATGGATAACTATGTCATTCACTGGGCTTATATTAGATGCTAAAACAGGTGTTCCGCATGCAAGGGCTTCTACAGCAACTAAACCAAAACTTTCTCTATGAGTTGGAAAAATAAAAGCATCCATTTCACTATACTTATCAACTAATTGGTTTGGTTCTAATGCCCCATAATATGTAACCAATGAAAATAAATTTTTTTGTGATATTGTGTTTTCTAATTCGGCAACCTCTGCGCCTGTGCCATAGATATTCAATCTTAGTTTGCTGCTCAATTCAGGGTGAGACTTTCTAATTAACACTAAAGCTTCTAGCAATTCTTGCCACCCTTTACCCTCATCTATTCGAGAGACGTATCCTAAAGTAAAAACAGACGGGGAGGGGCTAATTGTTGGTTTAAATACATCAAAATCTACACCACCAGACGGAGACACAATAATTTTGTCTTTATTATACCAAGGGTATAACTCAAGTAGTTTGTCTTTAAAATAAGAAGATGGAACAACAACTGCTGCGCTTTTTTTTAAAATTAACTTAGAAGCAAACCCCATCACTTTATGCATAGTTGTACTACCAACAAGATCATCACCATGAATATTTACTACGTACCTTGGCTTTCCGACCAATAAAAAAGGTATAAGACAAAGGGTCGAATATGTTAAATAATGAAAGTAAATGAAATCATAGTTCCGCTTACTTATTGCACATACCCCACTTGCAATAAATTTGATATAGCAAAAAAGCTTTTCATAACCTGAAGCACGATAATCAATAACCACTTTACTTACAATATCATTCCCTTGTGCTTGAAGCTGTTGATAATTTTTACCTACAAAACTACCAAACGAGGGATCTTTTTTTGATGGGAAAAGGTTTGCAATAAAACAAATCTTACTCATTTCTTAACCTTTCTAAAACGCTCTAATCTCTTTTTAGCAAGTCCAGGAAATAACGAAGCCAGCCATGCTCTCAGTAACTTACCAGCAATAGGAAGAGTAAAATATTTAAATACAGTTAACAGGCTTACCTTTTGTTCACTACTGTAATAAACCAAAAAATCAAAACACTTTTTGTTTCTTTTTGACATTAAATGACCATACCGGTCGTAAAATTGTTGAAACCCTACAGAGCGATTCTTTTGATTATCCGTAATTCTGGGTTTGTCGTGGGCTGTATGCACTATATATGAAGGCGTATTTATTCTTTTTGCAGCACCAAATGTTAAAATCATCCGAGTCCACAGTTCCCAATCCTGAGATGAGACAACTGACTCATCAAATAGCCCAGCCTCTATTAAGCGCGCTCTCTTGGTAAGAACTTGATTAGACGCTTGATTGAAGTTTAACTGTGCGTCTATATCAATGATCATATCTGAATTTAAAATAGGCCGTTGAGTTTGACCATAATCCCAGATATAACCACTGCAAACAAAGGCATATTTGTCTTCAAATGCCTCAACTAAGTCTGCGATTCTCGTCGGCAAAAACTCATCGTCATCATCAAGGCCAGTTGCATACACACCTTGAGAATGTTTAATTGCATAGTTACGAGCACGGCATGCGCCCTCATTTTTACCAAAACTGTGAAAGCGGATATTTTCATTTTCGTCAGCTATCTGCTTTAAATACTCAATAGTCCCATCTGTAGAGCCATTATCAACTATAAATATTTCTATGTTTTGATAAGTTTGTTTTTTTACCGACAAGACAGCTCTTTTAAGAAGCGGAAGTCGGTTACAAGTTGGTATCCAAACACTCACTAGAGGTTGGCATGATGTCATGAGTTACTCCTACTTTCCGTGTCTACCCATAATAGCGATACAAAACAACCAAGTGAAATTCCTAACGTGCCTGAAAACCAAACATGGCCACTCAACTGCGATAAAAATAGCAAGATAATTGTACCTGCTAATACCGCAGGACTATAAATAGATTCAGGCCTAACACATTGCTTTAAGGCTTTAATAAACGTAAAAAAGTAAAAAGAAGAACATACAAATAAGCCTGTAAAGCCAAAATAAACTAATACATCAATCGCATCAATTTCAGCAGAATATTTTATAGGTATAAACTCAGCGACTCCTGCAGTTCCAACCCCTATAAGTTGCTGCCAAAACTCTAGGTAGTTCACATAAACAACTAAAAGCTCTTTTGCAAACTCATCCCTTCCAGATAAAATTATTCCTAAAACTCCTTTTTGGCTCAGTACCCACATAAGCCTGTCGTATAAGCCTAAAGCCATGAGTAAGTCGTTAATTAGATATATAATGACCGCAATAACACAGAACATAGGTACAAGAATATATAATTTCAGCTTAGTCATTTTAAACAGCCTTTCTCTTTCATTAAGAATAGGTACTATAAACACAAGACTTACAGCAGCGAGCATGGCAGTTTTCGTGGCTACAAGTAGGCCACAAAGCACAGTAAATAAAGAAAACACGATGTACCACTTACGCTTATAGTTCCAACACATATGAAGCATAAAAGAAAAAAGCACAACCATGGTCGCACCTAACTCGTTTGCCGCATATATAAAGCCATTAGACCCCGCGGTTTCACCATCCCTTAATTGATAGCTTGAGCGACCAAAACCTAACGCCCCTAAAAATAAATTAAAACAAAGGATGGCGAAATTACTTATTAATATTCTTTCAAGCCATTTTCTGGTGAATAGATCCCAACGCATAGCCAATAAACCAAAATAAATAAAAATAGACATCGGCATTAAAATTTTATACACATTAGAAAAGTCAGTGATAAAAAAGAATGTATCTGCTTCTGACAGCAGTTGAAATACCGGCCCCATGAGCAGTATTGTTAATAAACTACATAAGAAAAGAAAATACCGAGGATCAAGCCTCAATACGAGAAGCAATACCAATCCAGTTAATGGTAATTTGTATAGCAGAGATAGCTTTAAATCTACCCCTAACTGAAGAACAGTAAATCCTGCGGCAACATCAGCAAGTAGATAAAGGCTCATCATAAATACGCATAGTTTATCAGCGTATGAAGGCCCATCCTCAATAGAAAAAAAGCGCTTTAACATTAGAAGTTACCGGGCTCTTTTTTAAGAATTTCTCTGTAAGCTATAACGTAGTCGTCGGTAGACTTGACAATCTTAGCGGGGTTTCCAGCAGCAACCACTCCATCAGGAATATCTTTTGTGACAACACTTCCTGCCCCAATGATACTGTTACTTCCAATTGTGACTCCCGGTAAAATAATGCTCCCCCAGCCGATGAAAACATTATCACCGATGGTAATTGCTTTTCGATAAGAGCGTCGAGAACCTTTCCTATAGCTGTCTTTGTGAACCACTAGCTCTTTTAAAAACAATGTAGGGGAAGCATCGTGACCTAAAAGCGTTGCCCCAGTAATGGTACAATCTTTGCCAATATAAAAACGGTCACCTTTAGATGAAGACGAGAGCTTAGTATCAATAATAAGTGTATTTTCTCCAATCTGAGCACCTTGTCTGGTGTACTTTTGGATATTCAATGCATAGCCTAAGCTTTCAATCTTGGTCTGTAATTGTTCAGATCTAACGACTCGATTAATTACTTTTAATAAATAATAGAATAACTTAGAAATCACCTGCTAACTCCTTTGCAAGCACACGCCAGCTAAATTTATGTTCTGCAAGCTCTCTATTTTCATATTGCAACTGAGTATATTGCGCATCAGGTAAAGCCATTAAGCTTTTCATTCCTTTGGCAAAAGCTGAAGCTGAATACTCATCGGTCAAGATATTACTTGATGACTCTAAAATCTCACTCGTTGCGGTTACTACGTTACCGCTCGATTTCGCACCGATAATAGGCAAACCTGACGATAAAGCTTCTAGAATGGTTTGCCCTAAAGGCTCGTATGTTGAAGACATAATGAAAAAGTCAGCTGCTTTATAGTAATTCTCAGGGCAACTTTGTCGGCCTAAAAAGATAACTCGATCACTAACATTTAAGCTTTCACAAAGTGCTCGCAATTCAGCCTCTTCAGCACCTTCACCTAGTAACCAAAGCGAGGCGTTATTGTCATCTAAAAGCTTTAAAGCTTCAATTGCGGTATCAAACCCCTTTGCTTTCACAAAGCGGCCTATACATAAAAAAGCCTTGCTATGCACAGATAAACCTAGCTCATTTTTTAATTGAGACTTTTCAGCTTGTACCGCCAAACTAAATCGAGACAAACTAACGCCAGGCTTGCAGATCCTCATTGCTTTCGAGCGGTTGATATTTCTGATTTGCTGCTGCATGTTTTCGCTGAAAACAAACAATTTATCAGCACTATTAAATGCCAAACGTTGCACAGTTTTATGCAAAAAAAATGATAAGCGCCCTTTTAACTTAAGCAGCATATTATCACTAGCCCTGTAGCTTGCTTTTGTTTCGTTAGCGACAACTCCTGGTACTAAGTAGACAATATTTTTATATTGTAAGGCTTTTAAATACAGAACATTGAAGTGAAAACGACAAATAGTTAATACCGGTGAGTGACGCTGTAAAATTCTTTTATAAAGCTTAACCGCATTATAAGTCTGCTTTAACACTCGCCCAAAACCTCCACTGCGTCCGAAACGGTAGCGATAAATGGTAACACCCTCTTCTATTTCGATTTCAGGCAACTCTTTGTTTTCAGGATTTAGGTCACTGGCTACAATAATAACCTCATAGCCCAGCTGAAGGTACTCTTGTGCTAAGTGATAAAGCGAGTTCTCAATTCCACCAATATTAGGCTTATATTGATTACTCGTGAGCAACACACAAGGCTTCACATGTTCAGTAGTCATATTCTTAAGCCTTTTCTCTTAATGCAAGAATAAATGCAACAATTAGAGAAACAAGGCCTCCAAGAAATGTTATCCCTAAACAAATAAGTGCGCGAGATGGGCCAGATTTTTCTTCAGGGTAAATAACCGGAGATAAAGGCTTTAAAAGGTGAAAGTCACCAACTGTAGACAATAACTTTGAGCGAGTTTGATCAGCAATAAGTTCGTAGAATAGAGAGCGTAATTCAGCAACATTTGTTTCCGCTGCTTTCTCTTGTAGGTAATTAATAGCTTCTTCAGCTTCATTGCGGTCTTTGTCGCGCCAAAAGGCGTTGATATCTTCAATTAACCAATTAGTAATATTAACAGATAACTCAGGTGAAAGTGCTGTCACCTTTAACTGAACAAGTCCCTTTTTTTTCATATAGAGTATATCAAAGCTGCCTAGGAGAGAAATATAACCCTCCCAAGGTGAAGGCTCGACACCTTTACCAGGGGGCGGAGTCCTTACCCATTTTTTTTGCTCGGCATCGTAAACCTCAGGGTTGTAAATGTATCTATCGGTGCTTTGGTCCCACTCTTCCAAGGCGAGTAGTTCTGGTAATAGGTTTCTCTTTTCTATGACTGATTGAATAAAACCTCGGCTTCCCATAAATTCAATTGCAGTTTCAATTTCGTCAGCCTCTGAACCACCAAGAGAAATTCCTGCCATACTTGCAAGACCACCAAATTGACCTGCTAATTTATTAAGGCCTCCCCCTTCTTTCGCGTTAGATGGGATCAAGTAGACTTTTGCTGTGTATTTATTTGGTTGCTGCATAGCAACATATACAGAAAATGCTGCCGATAGTAGAGTACCTATTACTACTACCCATTTATACTTCATTAACCTAGAAAATGTTAAGTTTATACCTTTACTTTCCATGGAGTTTATCAACCAACTGACTACTAAAAGTCAGGCATTATAGCAAATGAAGGAATGATTAAAATAGATTTAGAAACTTTAGTTATACCCGCGAATATTTCACTAAAAATGGAAATAAAACTAGCGTTAAGTAATTGCATCTATGAAATGTTTTTTGAATTAGCTATCATGGCGAATATGTGTTTCTTATCTTGCGTCCCAGACTTTATAGCTATAAGAACCAATTACAAAAATGAACCTAAGATCAAATAGAAGTCAATAAGCATGTCAAAACAACCAGTCGTTATTCTCGCATATGGGGAAGGTGGGCACAAAAAAGAGATGAGCTTACTATATAAACACATTAAAGAGTCAGAACTTAAGTTTATATCTTTAGGGCCATCACCTATGTGCGCACAAATAACACACTTTAAGTTAGGTGACGTTCGCCACAAAGAAAATCGTTTGAAATCGTTATTGATGGCAATATTTGGGCTTTTTCAGTCAACGGTTATTACACTACAAATTTGTTATAAATATAGGGTTACGGGGATCGTTTCAACTGGACCTGGAATGGCAATTATTCCCTCAATCATTCTTAAAGTCATGGGAAAAAACGTCATTTTTATCGAAACGTTTTGTCGCTTTTATACACGCTCTTTCACTGGAAAATGGATGTCGAAAATCAGCAGTGAATTTTGGGTGCAAAATAAAGAGCAACTTACCCTCTATAAAAATGCAAAATATTGTGGACGCTTATGAAAGTTCTTGTCACTGTTGGTTCATCATCATTTGATTCTTTAATCCGTGCGGTAGACCAAGCCGCAACAAAACTTGCAGCATTTTCGTTTACTTTTCAGACAGGCACAGGTGAATACAAGCCTAAGAATGGTAGCTATTTCGCTCATTCAAATGAGTTTTCCAGCGTACTAGTCGATGCAGATGTTGTTATTACACATGCTGGTGCTGGCACTGTTTTTGAGTTACTAGAGCTCAATAAAAAAATTATTGTCGTGCCTAATTTTGACAGAATCGATAAACACCAATCAGATTTAGCCTTATATATCGAAAGGAACAACTACGCTTTGGTTTGTCATGATGTAAACCTTATAGAGAATCATATAGAAGGAATCAAAATGTATGAACCTACTCCTTATAACAAAGACTCTTTTTTCCTCGCGGATGAATTAATAAGTAAGCTTTTAAAAAGGTAATTTCGCACTTATCAAAAAGTACGATTTAACTTTTTAGATGACTAACTCAGCTCACTGTAAAGTCTTTTAATATTTGCTATATTCATATCTATTGAAAAAAGTTCTGCTAATTTATGTCTTTGCGTAAGGGTTAAACTCGCTTCATTTTTATATAGATCAGCTATTGCCCCTGCTAACAGCTTAGGATCTTTTTGGGGGACAACCTTTACTGCTGATGTATCAACTAGTGAGGCTAATTCAGTTAATCCACCGCACTCAGTAACAATTGTTGCTAAGCCCGATGCCATAGCCTCTAGTGCAGCTACACCAAACGATTCTTCTTGAAATGTAACACTATCTCGGATCGAAGGTTGCACATAAACATTATACGATGAAAGCAGCTCGGGTAATGCTTGATGACTCACCATATCGATAAAGTTCACATATTTAGTTAAAGCTAACTGTTCAGTTACCCCCTGTAAATGCTCCTTGAGCTCGCCACCACCAATAAGGGTAAGGGTCGCATTAGGGTAGTCTTTATGCAAAACTGCCAATGCACGAATCAAAAACTCATGTCCTTTACAATTAATTAATCGTCCAACCGACACAATGTTCAAAGATTCAAAACTCTTTTCCTGCTTTGTTGACAAAAATATAGAATTAAAAGAGTTATGCACAACTGTAATTTTTTCACTAGGAACATCTAGATTTTCGACTGTTTTACGTTTTAAAAATTCAGAAGGAACAGTCCACTTGATAAAGTCTTTAGTGCCAGCATTTTTAAGTACAGCTCTGTATTTAGCCCTGATTAAAGGCTCACTATTTACATCAGAACCGTGCAATGATGCTAATGTTGGTATTTTAAGGTTGAGTTTTTCGCTCACATGCATCCATGTTTTTACCCCATTCCCTGTATGACAATGAACAATATCAGGCTTAAACTCTTCAATCGCCTTTTGCCAACTTTTATAGTCAATCATATAAGGCAGCAGTTGTAGTCTTAGAGCAAATGCCTGTGTGAGACGCTCATTAAAAACCGTTTTAATTGGGCATAAATATATGAGGTCAAAAGGACGGCTTTGCTCATTGACTCTTTTAGCTGTCACTATCGCAGATTCTATCCCTTCTTTTTCCAACGCTGTAACTTGGTCATAAATAAACGTTTCTGTACTCATTGAAAAGTTAGGTATGTAGTGTAGAACCCTCATTTTTTCCCTTTTTAAGTCTACTTAAAATAACTGGAAGCTTGCATATTATTGTTAGTAAATATTGAGCAAAGATAGCAATAAGCACTCCCCAAAGTTCGATTTTCGCTCCTAATATGAGTATGCCTAAGCACAAAACAATATTAGTAAGCACTGTAATCAGCAATAAACTCTTTATGTACCCTAAAGCAAGGAAAATAGGGTGTATTGGAGTAAATGCCGTGGAGACTGCATGAATAAGCATAAAAGTAACAATGTGCCATTTATAGACTAATAGCTCTTCTGAGAAAACAATCACAACCCAATAGTCAGCTGTTGCACTCGCCAAAGCAACCAATAAAAGCGAAGGCAACAATAATAGAATAACAATTTTTGACATCGCCTTTTCGACTTTGTGATATGCCTTCTGCGCCAAATAACTATTAATTTCTGGGTATAAAACCTGGTTTAATGGACCAGTCAACTTAGTTGAGATGGTCGCAATTTGTTTAATTACACGATATGCGCCTGCTGCACCAACCGACACTACCGCACCAACCAAGATATTATCTAGCTGCTTTACAGGAATGTCTGCCAGTGAAGTCATATGAACTGTAAAGTTGAAGCGATTAAACTCTTTTTTATTAGCCTTTGAAAGTCGTTGCGTATCGTTTTGTAGTAAAGAAACCACAAAACGCCCGCTTAAGCATTGTATATATATAACACCAAGCCCTAGCGTGATTAAATAAGTTGCAACAAAAAAACTAACTCCATAGTTTTTCCAATAGCCAAGTAATACACATAGAAAAAACAATACAGCACTAATTATTGCCTGCATAGCCAATGCCTTATATCGTTCTTGATAGCGTAAAATGCCAATAGCGACGCTTGTTTGGTTAATGAAAATATAAATAGAGCACCACTTCAATAGCTCAGCATAATGTTCTAAATTGAAGCTTCGAGCATAGATTTCTGCAAAAATAACTGCAATAGCAGTACCGAATACAGCACACAACAGATCATATTTAAGGGTTGATATAACCAATGAACCTTTATCTTTTTCAAGATAAAAAAAGCGAATTAACCCTTGCCATGCCTGCGGATTAAAACACAAACTTAAAACAAGTATGTATGCCTGAAGAAGAGTAACCTGTCCAAAAGAGTTAACGCCCAGTGCCTTTAATGAAATAGCAACAGAAAAGAAGTTAAGGATAGATGCAGATAGGTTACCACTGAGTAATATACCTGTTTGCCTAATTAATTTACTTAACATTAGCGCAGTTATTCACTGAAAAAAGCGGGAAGGCACTATTGTTCAGCTTTATCAATGCTTTTTGTACGCTGCTTTTTTGAAACACCAAAAAAACGGCGAGCACGCACTGTTAAGCGCCATATATTAACCATAATTTGATGATATACGATTAAACAGAATATAAAGCCATAAAACATGTAGTAATCAGGCACTGCATTTAACTGGGCTAAAATGCCAAATAATGCAAAACAACAACCTAGCATCGAGATAACTAACAAAGTCATCTTCGGCCCAATTCCTAGCCTTTGTAGAATATGATGTAAGTGCTGTCGGTCAGGCTTAAATGGAGACTGACCTTTTTTGATTCTACGAATAATAGTAGAAATCGCGTCCATAATTGGAATAGCCGCTATCCACAGACCTGTAACAGGGTTAAAAGCTGCATTATCTGACTGCGAACCCTCGAGTAAAAGCCAAACGACACTGAAACCTATCACTGTACTGCCAGCATCGCCCATAAATATCTTAAAGCGCTGACCTAAAGGAATACCTAAATTCATTAATATATAAGGAATCGTTGCTGCAACAACAACCATACAAAATACAGCTAGTTGGATTTGCCCATTAAAATAAAATAATAGACCAAGCGAAGCAAATGTAATGATTGCTAATGCGCCTAGTAGACCATCGATTCCGTCAACCATGTTATATGCATTAATGGCCCCTACCACCACAACGACGGTGACGAGATAGCTAAAATACGACAACTCTAAATCAAAGTTACCGAAGATCTGCCCAGCATTAGTAAAAACTAACTCACCAAACACCATCATCAAGGTTGAAATGAAAGCTTGTACTAATAACCTTAATCGAAAACTAATATCGTATAAATCGTCAAAGACACCTATTACTAATAATACACTGGCACAAAACAAATATATAAAAGTTGAAGAGATTGAATCGGGATAGATAACTAAATAACTGAATACAACAACAAAAACAGCCAAGCCACCCACTAAAGGGATAGGGCCGGTGTGATGCTTGCGCACGTTTGGTTGATCAACAAGGTCTATATAAATGGCAAATTTTCGAAATGCAAAAAGGCTCAAAAACGAGCACATAAAAAGTGCAATAGTTGTTAAAATCACAAAAAATAAACCTTAATCAACATGAAGTTCCCCGAAACACAGTCAAAACGCCTATCATTATAGATGATTAAAAATAAAAAACATAAGCGTTTTAACGGCTGCAACTCTTATTTTACTAAAAAATTAACTTTAGCCACCAGCCAGTACCTAAAATCCATAAAACCAATAACAAAGCTTGAACGATACACGCGTAGACCCCCTTTTCAGGTTCCCCCTAAACAAAGGCCGAAAATAATATAGGCATTATAATTACCTTACAAGCAAATATAAAAACAAACTGTAAAACTTCGTTACCAAGATGTATTCATTTAATAAAGAACTTAAATAAAGCTGACTTCACTTATCAGTTAGCACACTTGTAATATTGAGCTAAAGAATACTGTTACTTTATAACAGACAGCAGCGTTTGCCACATTTCTTTACTTTGCAGCTTATACTTCATCGCGTAACTTTCTAGCTCAGATTTCCTTTCAGAGTTTTCGTTCAAACACGTATTAAGTAAAGCATCTAAACTAGCTAATGAAACATTGGCAGGAAGAAGTGTTTCCTCAGAGCCGTACTCTCTAAAAAGCTCTTGATACTTATGGCTCCAACCAGTTGCAATACATGGAATTGCCTGAGATAAAGCACTAACACAACCATGAAAGCGTGAGCAAATAATAACTTTTCCTCTTGCGATCAACGCTTTGACTGACTCAGCATCTGCTGGCTCGACCACTTCACAAGGCGTTTCTAATAAGCTATTAATTTCATCGCATAGCGGTGCATCGTCTGCCCCACTGTGATTGAGAATAATTACCTTCTCACCCTTTTTAAGTGCCTGATTAGCCAAGTGAGCCAAGGTTGTGACATAGTTTTCTCGCCACCATGTATTTTTATTTCTTTTACTGAGCATTTTTGAGTTAGGGATCAAAATAACATGATCCTGGTATATGTCGTATTCAGGCTTGGCTGTTGGTACAAATAAATTGGTGAAATCTGGGGCTTGCTTAATATTAGTTGATTCACCCACAAGCTCTACAATATGTTTATACGAAGGCTCCTCTCTTGCAAACACAAGGCTTGCATTAGAAAACGCAACCTTTGCATACTTTTTATTTTCATCTCGCGAGAATGGCCCTAACGATTGCGGCATAAAAATATAATGCTTTGAGCGAGATTGAGTGCGTTTAACAACACTCGCCACTTGTCTTAAAACTAGATCTGACCATTGATCGCCATAACTAAAACCTGATGCGTCTAAAATTACATCAACATCAGCTTCAGTTACAATTCCAAAGCGATTTTTAAAATAATGACGTATTGAGGACGGAATACAATAAAATAACCAGTTAAGGTCAAGAATATTTTTGCACAGGTTGATCTTTTGGTATGCACCAACTTTTGCTCGTTTAACATAAGGAGAGTTAGCATTATGTACTAAACAAATTTCAGCATTTGGTAACGCTTTATTTAACTGCGCAATAATCGATGCAAGCATCAACTCCGCACCCTTATTAACAAATTGAACACCCTTAATTTCAACTAACACAAGTAACCCAAACCGAATGAAAACACAAAGCGAGTAAGAATATACAGCAATCTGAAGTCATTCAAGCATTCCGTGCAATTTCTTTGATTTACGATAAACTACCCGTTCTAATAGGCAATAAAAACCCTAAAATGAGCTCAAACGTTAAAAACTCGCTACTGCTTATCGTCGAAAAAGTTGTGCTACTCGGCCTTGGCTTTATAAACAATATTTTATTAGCGCGGCTAGCTGGCCCTGACTTATTTGGCGAATTTTCTTACGTTGTCTCATTTGCAACCATTTTCAGCCCCTTTGCAGTCATGGGGCTAAATAACATTATTACTAAGTACATTGTCAAATACCCTGCAAACAGCCACTACTATATAAAGTCAGCCTTACTTATTCGCTTACTAGGTGCCATTATTTCATTATGCATTGCTACTTTGGTATGTTTACTCGCCTTTAACTTAGATCATCATCAGGCAGGGCTGATAATCATGTTAGTCGCAATGCAAAGCTTTACATTTTTGTATGTGCTTGAATTTTTCTATATAGCTAAAAAGCAAGTATCTCAGCTGGTAAAGCTACGCCTAGTGACCATAACTCTTATTAATATTGCAAAACTCATCGCCATTATTAATGCAGCTGATTTAACAATGCTTATTTTTTTACAAGGGCTTGAAAGCGTGCTGATCGGCATTTGTTACTACATTATGTATACGAGCCAGAAGAATCATAAAGTTTATAAACTGCACCCTAAAAAGCAAACTTACCTTGCGCTTTATCAAAAAGGAAAATGGCTGCTATTTTCAGGCGTTGCAGCCATTATCTATTTAAAAATAGATCAGATAATGCTTGCTAACCTAATAAACACAGAAGCGGTGGCTTACTATGCCGCAGCCGCTAAATTATCTGAATTTTGGTATGTGTTTCCAGTATTAATAGCCAATGTTTATACAACACCACTCAGCCATTTTCGTTTTAAACAACCTACCTTGTATAAGCAGTTACTACAGCGATTGATCATAGTGCTAACCTGCTTAGCCATGTTTTTAAGCTTAGCGACCTGGTTTTTTGCCGACAATATCATCGGCCTGATTTATGGTTCAGCATACACAAGCAGTGCCGCGATTCTTAGTGTTCATATTTTTGCGAGTTTGTTTGTTTTTCAAAGAGCAGTGTTATCTAAATGGCTTATTCTTGAAAAACTCTATAAATACAGCCTGCTCTCTAACCTTTTAGGAGCTATTGTAAATATTTTACTTAACTTATTACTCATACCTAAATACCAAGGCTTAGGGGCTGCGTGGGCAACAATTATTGCTTATATGGTTGCCAGCTATGGCTTTTTGTTTATTAACGCAAAAACTCGTGTGTACGCAAAAGTATTGCACCAAGCTGTGTTACACTCTAGGCAAATATTGACAAACCTCATTTACGATTTAAAAGTACAGTATGAAAAGCACAGTAAAAAAAATAATTAACCGACTTGGCTACGACGTTGCCTTTAGACGCATTGCTAAAAACAGCAATAATCACTCAAAACCAATTTGCTTTGTACATGTACCTAAATCAGGTGGCATTTCTATTGATTTAGCAATGCGCGAGCAATTTGCTATTGCCGGTCAACCTCGCTTTAGCCGCGAAGGTGCCATTGCAATGAGTCTTGCAGGTATGAACCGCGAAATTACCGATTTAGATAGTATTAGTGAGTTTAGCGATCACCATGCTAAACAACTAACTGGCTTGCTTGCTTATCACCTTGCACAAGACTGGCCCTATGTCAGCGGCCATGTAACAACAAACAAACAACTACTCAATCAATTTGCCAATCAGTATCACTTTGTTACTGTACTTCGTGAGCCTGTAAGCCGATTTAAGTCGAACTATCTATACAACAAGCTGACCAATTCATTGCCAATGATGGCACCTAACAACTTAAACTACGATAACCTCACAGCAGAGGTCGACACCATTTTGCAACACCGCAGGGGTTGGCAAATGGCGAATGTTACAAGTATGTGTATTGCAGGCCGTTTTGCCAGCGATGAGCATGATGCTAAAACACTGCAAAGTGAGTTCAGCGATAACCTTGAAAAGTACAGCGTTGTGAGTTTTTTAGATAATCTGGATAGTTTTTCTTCAAAGATATACACATTAACTGGTAAGCAGATCAACATTGGTAGTCACAATACAACCGAAAGCCATCTAGATAAGCAAAAGCAATGTGTCAAAGATACACTGCAAAATTATTTAAATGAGCCGCATATCAATAAAAAAATACAACATTTATGCCGATTTGAAACCGAGAATTACTTACGGGCGAAAGAAAAACACAGCACGCTTTAAAAGTTGAGCACAAATAGAGACGAAGGTTATTAAGGTAAAGGGTAGACGATTTTAAAAAATAAAATCTTCTACCCATAAAGTTACAGGCTAAATGAATTCACAAGTTGAGTGAACTCATCTTTAATTTCATCACTTACTTTTTCATTACCACTAACAGAAATAATAATAACCTGATTGTGGCTTTTATCTAGTACGGCTAAATTATGAATAACTTGCTTATTACCGCCTACACTACCTGTGAAACCATATTCCATATTTGCAAGCTTTCCTTTATATGTTGCTTCATCTTCACCTACACGAGTGAATTGAAGATCTTTAAAACCTGCATTCAATAGCCCCTGCAGTGCATTTTTCACAAAACCTCGCCACTCTTGCTGCGAGCCAGTGTACTTTTGGCCTACAAGCTGCTGACAGGTTACATTACTCGCAATGTTCGCAGCTTTAATTTGTTTAATCGAAACAAACTGTTTTAAGTTTAAGTCTACACCGGTACTGATATTTAATGTTTGCTGTTTTTCTTTTGGCTCTGATGAAAACTTAATATCAAAGTTACAAGCTTCACTTCCTTGCTGTGACTGAATTAATGGCGTTGATGCTTGTAAAAAGCTTGAGTGGATCCCTGCAAAAAATAAGCTTGATGCTAAAAATATTGTTCTAAATTTCATGCTTTACCTTTATTTAATTTACTTAAGACAACAACTTTTCTGTCAACTGAAATTACAGCTTCAAGATATTTTAGTTACCTTCACCGTTTGCTGCAATGCTCAATTAGATCCTAGAAAAATTTAAGTGTCTTAAATAGACACAATTTTACAACTTTTGTTCCTAATAATTTTTTAATCGTTGTCTTTATATAAATTTAATTATAAAAAAACCCGGCCTAAGCCGGGTTTTTACAAAGTAGTTTACTAACTAATATTAGTTACCACGTTGTTGTGAAGTAGAAACTTCTGTACGACCTTTGTCGTTTTGGCTAACTGCGTAAGCGTTTACGTCGCCTTTATCTGCGTCGATGTTGAAAGTAACGCTTAGTTTAGTAGCAACACCTTTAAGACCAAATAGAGTATCCATTGCTGGCTCAGAGATCTTAGTTACAGTGTTAGCAGCTAGTTTAGCACCAAGGTTCATTGGGCCGTACTCTTTACCGTTGTTATCGATAGCAGTAACGATAACATCTACTTCTTTATCCGTTTCGTTAGCGAAGTGGATGAAAGTATCAGTGTTAGGAGCATTTACCGGAAGGTAAGGAACATTGATGATAGTTGCGTCAACAGCCCACTCACCAGCAGCTACTTTAGAAAACGCGCTGTAACCACCAGTAGGTAGTGTAACACCAGCGTTAGTTACGCTAGTAACAGTTACAGAAGCATCAACATCACCAGTTACTGGGATATCTGTAGTGCTTTGGTTTTGGAAAGTGATAGTATTTACATACTTATCTTTCTCACCTGCAGCAGTTGCAGAACCATCTTGGTAAGCGTATGCATCATTAATAGCAATAGCAACTGGAGTAGTAGCTGTGCTCATTACTACTGAATCAGCATCAGTACCTAAAGCACCTGCAGCGATACCAGTTACAACACCTTTGAAGTTACCGTTGAAACGGATGTTTGCGTTAACACCTGTTAATGCAAGACCTAAAGACTCATCGTTTTCAAATGTGTATTTAACAGTGTCTGTATCTACTGCAGTACCGTTAGCACCTACGAAACGAGAAAGTTGGTCACGCTTGATTAAACCGTCAAGTTTAGTGTCAACAGAGAAACCGAACTGAGTTTGCTCAGTTGCAATTACACCAGTACCTGTTTCGATTTGAGTCTTATCAGCTTTGTTAGAAACATAGCTAAGCGTTGATGCACCTTTAACGATAACTTTGTTTACGCCAGCGCCTGGAGTTGCATCATATTGGTGATTACCTAAAACAACGCGGAACGCAGAGTTAGCTGTAAGTGGGTTACCAAGGTTAACTTTGAAAGAGATTGAATCTAGTTCACCTTTAGAAGCATCACCATTTGTAACTTTAACGTCATCAAATGTGAAGCTACCAGTACCGTAGTCAAAACCTACATCGCCAGCATAAGCTGTACCTGAACCAACACCTTGAGTTACTGCACCGCCAGTTAACGTGCCTAACTCAACATTTTTGTCGAATTTAAGCGTGATAACTGATGAAGATGGGTGATCTTTATCTACAACGATGTCAAAAGTAAGCTTACCAGCTGTTGGAGTAACTTTTAAAGCAACACCTTCAGCAGAAAGTTTAAGTGGCGTGCTTGAGATAGTTGCCGCTTGTGCACCCATTGCACCTACTACAGCAGTAGCTAAAAGCGCTTTTTTGAATAGTTTCATTATTTCCATTCTCCTAGTTTCATGAAACTGATGTATTGTTAATGAAGGCAATACACCAAGATTTTTTATTGTTCTGGCTGGAGTTTTGCCAGATCAAGCTAAATTTAAGGGTTAACAATAAACTTGTCAAGTAATTAACCTTACATGCACACTTTATGAACAAGTAAAGTATTTTCACACATTTTAGTACAATATAGAAACTAAAACAGTCATTTATTATTAGCCAACCCTCTTAATTTAATTTGTTCGTTTGCATGCTGATGGCTCAGTTTTTAAGCTTCTGAGTATTGTAACATGCAATACCAACATTTTTATGACAAAAGTTACTTAAGAAATTTTAAGTAAGCCTGTTAAAGCACGTACAGTTATAGTTTTATTACCGCTTTTTTAAATACGTAAGTTAACTTTCACTGAACATAGCTAAATTATCGTTTAACTGGTCATTTTTCAAGTAATTATTCGTTAAAAAAAACATTAAAACTTAAGATTTTCTAGACCTTTAATAAAGCTTTCTTTAACACGCTGCCAGTCTTCGGTATTTTGTACTATTTTTGGCGTAACTAAAATCACTAATTCTGTTTTATCCGTTGAGCTACTGTCCGTTCTAAAAAGGTGCCCTAACACAGGGATAGTACCAAAGAATGGCACTGATGAAGCCCCGTTAGATTTAGTTTCGCTGATCAAACCACCTAACATCACAGTCTGCCCATTACCAGCTACAACTTCTGTTTTTAATGTTCGCTCAAAAAATGCAGGGGTGCTACTTGAGCCATCTGTATCAGATACATTTGAAATACTCTGATCAATAGTCATTATCACAGTGCCTTGGGCGTTGATTGTTGGCGTTACTGTTAAATTAACACCTGTTTGGCGGTATTCAATCGTTGTTGTTTGTCTTCCAGTACTGTCAAGCGGGTCATCTGTAGTACTACCTATGGTAGGTATATCGTCACCTACGTTAATATTGGCAGAAACGCCATCACGCACCAATAATGTAGGGCGAGACAATACATTTACCAAACCATCTGTCTGAGATAAGTTAATACTTACATTACCCGGAAGCCCAACTACTGAATAGCTAAACCCGCCTTTTCCTTCAGTATTGAAACTAATATTTTCATTACGTCCTGTAGATGGTCCATTTTGAATTGCATACTGAACCCCTTTAGAGAAGCTACCCGTTAATTTAACTTCAGCAATAACGACTTCCATCATGACCTGTTTAGGCATGATATCAAGCTGTCTAATAATAGGTTGCAGCTCTTGATAATATTGACCTGTAGAGTAAAAAATCAGTGCATTCGCTCTTTCATCAACCACTAGGCGCATGTTGTCGCCTTCAACTGTCTGTACTTCATTACCACTTTGTGATTGAGAATCGGTATTGCGCGTACTCGCTGAAGAAGTTCGTTCATTAGTAGTTTGTTTTGAAGGATTACTTCCACCAGAAAGGCTACCACCAACAAGAGGAGCTAAACTTGCCCCTAAATCCGAGGCGCGCGCATATTTAGGGTGATAGATGTAAAAGCTTTGTTCAGCACCAGCAGCAGGTTTATCAAGCTCTTTGCGCCAAAACGCTACGCGGTCAATAATTTCATCACTGCTAGCAAAAACCACCACTTTACCCAAGTGCTCTAAAGGAACAAACTTCACACTCGCTGCATATGGGCCACCATCGGCAACTGTAATTCCTTCTTCTTTGAGTATTTCGGTTACTTTTTTGATGAAAGTTTCCGAGCTCAAATAATCAAACCCAATAAGGGCTGTTGCTTTGTTATATATTGCAGGGCTATCTAACAGCGATATTAACGAAAGCGCTCTGAGTACTTGCTCTCTTTTGCCTTCAATCGTTAATAGAGCTTGTGACGCGTCATAACTATTATTAGTATCAACTAATTGACTAATGAGGTTACGTAAGCCAGGTTGCATACCATACTGAATTGGTACAAGTTGAACTATCTGACCCGACACATTTGGTACCGCTTCTTCATTGCGACCAAACCCAAATGCTTTGTCAGTTTTAGTATTTGCATTATTAGTATGTAGATAAAAAATCCCGTCATTTTTAACAATACTGACATTGTTCTGTGACAGAATTTGCTGAACTAGTAAAAATAACTTTTTAGCGCTTAACTGTTCTTTTAAATCTAAAGTGACAGGCGTAGTGTTGCTTTTTACACTCGCTTCTAAAATATAGGATGTATCAAGCAATTCTCCGAATACATAATGAATAAAGTCATTAAGTGGCAATGCATTCACAGACACTTGAAACTGAGGGTTTTGAGAAAAAGACTTTGACAAATCGATTTCTAATGTTGTTGCCTGTCTTGAATCTGATAGTCGATTCAATCGCTCAGTTTTACCGTTTACCTGCTCTGCTTGCTCTAATTCAACAGCCTCTTCACGTTGTTCACCTTGTGGTAAATCAAGATAAGATTCTGAAACAGTTACTTTTTCTGTTTCAACACTTGAATTTGGATCTACAAGCGATGCACAGCTTGTCGCCCCTAACACCAAGCAGGTTGAAAGGGTTAAATTGTAAAGTTTATTAGCCATTGTCACTACGTTCAAAAAGTTTAAATTTAATTGTGTCGCTACCTTTTTTGATGATTATCGCTGATGCGGTAACTTTCTCTAAGAAAATACCTTTAGTAAGCTCATCTCCAACTTGTAATTTAACCAAGTTATTTTCAGTATTTTTCAATAACACAAAAGGTTTCATTTTTTGCTTAAATATACCCAGTAGTTGGTACTTCTGCCCTTCTATTTCTAAAACAGGAAATGCTGTTTTTTTCTCCTGTGGTGCACTTACCTTTTCTTCTACTTTAGGTTTTTCAATTTCTTTTTTTAACCACTGTTTTTCTACTTCTAATTCAGGTTGTTTATTACGTAAATTAATTTTACCAACTTCTTTTAGTTCATTACCTTTCCCAGAAGCCACATCCTCAGGCATATCTAATGAATTTAAAAGAACAACAACTGTTAAAGCAGATAAAAACGCTATGAGCCACTTCATAATGCAACCTCATTTGCGTTTTGCCACATTATCAAAGTAAGGGCGACAACCATATAATTTTGTTTATCCCCTGATACTTCTTTACCTGCATAAGAATAATCAGCAATTTTAACCATTGGCTCTAAGCTTTCTAATTGTCTAGATACATTCAATACGCATTCCGGATTACCTCTGAATCGGGCCTCTAATGTCCAGCGTACTAATTGCTCATCAATATTATTTTTGCCTGCCCAACCTATTCGCTCAACATTGCAATTATTGATTTGCAGCAGTTTTTCTATTTTTCCTTGAGCTGTTAATTTGAACTCGGACTCTGTACTTGCAGTAAATAGATACGGCTGTAACTTCAACTTATTAATAGATAATAAACCACTTTGTTTTTCTATTTGCTTTTTATTAGCTATTAAATTTTCAACCTTAACTACTTTGGATTCATCCAAATAAACTTTTTGCTGCAACGTTTCAATATTTTTCCACATAGGATCCAATACAAAATTTGCAACAATCAAAGCCGACAAGACAAAAAGATAATTTTTATATTTTAAAAGGTTACTTTTCATTTTCACCCACTACCTTTAGCTCCATGATAAAGTAATCCCTCTTGCCTGATTTCCTGACGGGACCACTAAATTGGGCACTTTCAACCATTGGCAACTCACTTATGACCGCAAGAATACTTGAAGCTGAATCTGCAAAACCCCTGAGTGTAACATTCGATTTAGAACCAGAAAACTCCTGTATGTCCATTCCTTCTGAAATCGCTTTATATGCAATATCCCAATGGCTATGAACATTAGGGTAGAGTTCAAACTCTTGTAATACCTGTTCAACATATACTTTATCTAGATCAATTTTTTGCTTTTGCTCCAGAAGCTCAGAGACCCCGCCTTGATAGCTTAATAGTGTTGTTTCTAGAGAGTTAGCTTTATACATATAAAAGGCATTTACTCCTGCAATGAATATCCCTGCAGAAATTAACGGCCCATAATAAAGACTATGTAAGAGCTTGTAATCTACGCTCGATTTAAAATCAAAAGCAGCAGTTTTATAAAGGCTTAAGAAAGGTGTATTCAAAATAGCTTCATTTAACAAAGATGCATAATCGTCCTGTGTAAGCGATACCTTAGCTACATCACTATGTACGCCAATACTTAAGCAGAACGATTCTAATGATGATACTAAACCTTGTTTGTATGCACTTTTCGTTTTACCTTCCACTTTACTATAAAATAGATTACCGGCAGGTGTCTGTGCTTCGATAACAACCTTTTGATCTTTATAGTAGTGATTAATTAATTCAGTCTCGGGGATGAGTATATGCTTAGAAAACTCATCGGTAAGCTTTTCTGAAAAAGTAATCGTCTTTACATCGTAGCCCTCTTGCTGTTCATTTTTAGAAAAGCTTTCAATTATAAGGCTATTCGAAGTCTCTTTTTGAAGCTTTAAAATGTCTTTCAACTCTTTTAAGCTTACTGAAGGGTAAGTCTGCCATTTTTCGTTATAATTACGGCGAGAGACTATGATTACTTTTTTACTTTTGTCAGTTACCTTGAATTCACTTGCTGCCAGTAAAAATAAATTTTCGTGGTAGTAAGCAATGCTATTGAGCAACCATTTTTTATTTTTAACGTTTTGAAGTAACTCACTCAACTTCATTTTGATTCCAGATAACATTAGTAATAACAATAGGGCGAGTTAAAGAACGCGTTCTTATTTTCGCCGTAAAGCTTTTTGACACTCGTTGATTAGATTTTTTTGCTGTTAGAGTAACTTTTACACTATCGCCAGGGAGAAAGTTAATAAACTCGTCAGGCTCTATGCCTGATTCCCTGTAAAAGGTATTACCATTTAATCCTGCATTATCGCGCAGTCCAACTAAATTAGCTACCGTTGTATCATTTTTAATAAATGCCTGCAAAATTGGCTCCGGAGCGTTTGCCGGGTTAAAGCCTGTGATATGTTCAACGGTAAAATACTCACTCCATTGCTGAGGGGTTAATATATCGCTATTTCTAATGTGACTAACTTCAGCCAATGATTGCAAGTAACCATTCCTAGGACCTGGCATATCTTGCGATTCATAATATGCCCTTTCAGCTCCATTCAATCTTTTAAGGTCATTTTCATCTTTCCAATCAGCTAGCGAATCAATAAATATATCACTCTCAGATGGCGAAACATTTAACTTCATCAGAACATCTTTAAGTAGTTGTAAATCTGCAACATTCAAGCTAATTAAGCCGTTTAAGTCTTGAAGTTGGACTGAAACCCCCTCTACTTCAAAAGGTTTATTATAAAAATTCCAGTTTTTGGCGATGTCAGATTCATTTGTTACGTTTTGAATCCGAAACTGACTTAATAGCGCATTAATAACTCGAGCCTCGGTATTTTCAATTTTTATACGCAAAGACAACGCTTCCTTAATTTCGAACGTTGTGGCGACCTGTTCTCTCGAGGATTTTATTATATATAACCCAAGGGTACTTAGGACAAGAGTAATTATCAGTACCTGCACCAGAGCAATACCTCTTTGGAACTGCATTATATTTCTAACCTTAAGTAATCGATCAGAACAGAGAAAGCTTCTTCTGGTAGAGCTACAGGAAAATGACTTCGCTCTCCCTCATGCCCTTCTATTTCGAGTGTTAAGCTAATTGGTAATATACGAATATCTTCCATAACATGTTTGGCATAAAGCTGTGGCTTAGTTTGACTATTTACATTATCTTCTTTGTAGTTTCTAGAAACCTCATCTAAGCCAGACCACCCATAATAAACAAAAGAGATTCTTTTTAAGTTCTCAAGCAACGTAACTTGATGTTCCCACTCAATAACATCAGATTGTTTCAACAGTAAGTTATTTCTCATTGAAGCCTCATTATATACGAGTGAATAAACTCCATCATTTTGTAGTATCTTAAATTCTACGACAGAAGCTTCATGGTTAAATAAAGGTGAAGTGCTTATAAATATGACTCTTTCTTTGTCACCTGAAAAATATTGTGCAGGCTCGTTTTTATCCGATTCAACAACGTATGTGCTTGCTGATTCAAAGACTCGAGTAATTGCATCGAATGCAAGTGCTTGTTGGCTTTGCTGCCAAAAGTAGTTGGTTCTTGTCTGCCATTTTTGAGTGTACAAACCATAGCCAAAATATCCTGCATATAACACTAGCATCAATACACTTGTAGCTAACAAAAGCTCGATTAATGTAAAGCCAGTTTGTTTACTTTGTATTCTCACCATGTTGCAACCTTAAAAGAGAACTCTCTTTCTCGGCCTGCACTTTTAGCAAGTATATCTACATTGTAAATTGAGAAACGGTTTCGCTCTGAAAAATCAGATAACTCATCTGTCGGCGGGCTATTAAAAGTTTCTCGATTTGCTTGCCAAGAGTAATAAATACCAAATAACTCCAATTCACCATCTGCTTCTGGTATGTCGCGATTTTTTACTTTACTTCGCAGATCGAATTTTATAGCAGTGATAGCTGAAGGGGTGATTTGGAAGTACTTGGCATTTTTAACTGCAATATCAGTTGATAATGTAGCACTTTTAAAAATTTCACTCGCTAAAGCTAATGCTGTAAACAAAATAATCGCCGCGATTAATACTTCAAGCAGCGTAAACCCTTTATTTTTATTCATAAGGCTTGAACATTGTATTTATTGGAAATTCACGACTAGTTTCATTCCACTTTACAGTGAAGGAGTTCGGCATAATGGCTGATTTTGTGTTTATGGTATAACTTGACTTTTCAAACTCAAGTTCTTCAAATTCAAGATTCGTGACTTGATCGGCAATACTGATTTTGAACATGCTGCCATCAAGATCAACCTTTATAGGATAGCCGCCATAATATGCCTTATAACTCAGCATTTTGAAGTAATTTTGGGTTTTTTCAAGCTCAACTAAACGAGTCTGTTGAGCAACATTCTTAACAATAACACCGCCCGTCAACCCCATTAAAACAGCCATTATTGCCATAACGACCATTAGCTCAATGAGAGAGAATCCTTTGATTTTAAAAGGGGACATCATTAATTGATACCATACTCATCAACATAGTGATTACGATACCACCAACAAAACCACCCATAAAAATAAGCATTATAGGTTCTAGCATAGTGGTCAGCTTTTTAATAATTCCTTCCAATTCAGATTTACTACGCTGAGCAACTTCTGAAAAAACTCTTGGTAAACGCCCTGTTTCTTCGCCAACTTTGATTATCGATAGAAAAAAGTCTGGAAATATGCGTGTTTTTTCTAACACTTGGCTCAACTGTTTACCGGTTTTTAGCTGCTTAAGTGCTAGTTTGGCATCTCGTTTTAATTCTGGATGTTTTAAAGTGTTGGCTGTCAGCTCCAGTGTTGTATCTAGCTGTAAACCAGCTTCTAACATCATTGCCATTGATTGGGAAAAACGGATACGCTCAGCCGTTAAAATTACACTCCCAATGCCAGGTAAGCGCGATACTTTGACATAAAACCAGTTTTTCACTTCAGGTTGCTTTAAGCCATATGTCAAACCTGTAATTGCCGCAACAATCCCACTGATAATAATCACTTGATAATCCACAAAAAAATTACTGACATTAATAATCATTTGTGTGTACCAGGGAGCTTGGCTAAGGTCAGTAAAAATACCTGACATTTTGGGGACAATGAATGTAAGCACAAAATAAACCGCCATGATACAAACAAAGAATATAACGCTAGGATAAGTTAATGCGGTGCTTATTTGAGAACGTAAATCTTTTTGAAACTTTAAGTCGTTTGATAAGCGCTGTAAAACTTCTGGTAGATTTCCTGACGTTTCACCTATTTTAAGTAGGCTAATATACAAAGGACCAAACAGCTGCTCATGCTGTGAGAACGCTTCGCTTAACGAGGCACCTTTTTTTAAAGATGCAGAAATTTGGCTTAACAAACGTGTCAATGCAGGATGACCATTTGCTTTTTTAATAATATCAATTCCGCGATCTACGCGAATTCCACTTTCTAAAAGTAGAGCTAGCTCACTCGTAAAAAACTCGAGTTGATCAAGGGTTACTTTTTGCGAGAACAGACTGCTAATACTTTTTGTATTATCAATGGGCTTAATCGATAATGCATTGAGCCCTTCTGTTAAGAGCTTTTTTTGTGCATCTGCTTGGTTAGTTGCACTAACAACACCTTGATGACGCGTGCCTTGGTTATCAATGGCTTTGTATTCAAATTCCATTAGCCAGCTACTCGTAGAACTTCATCAATGGTGGTTACGCCAGTAATTACTTTATACAAACCATCTTGCATTAAATTACGTCGCTTTAGCTGTGCATTATGGGCTTGCGCACGAGATATAAATTGATCGTTTTTAGGTAATTGCTTAATTTCATCATCACAACGAAGATATTCATTTATAGCGATTCGGCCTTTGAACCCAGTATGATTGCAATGCTCACAGCCTACAGCCTGTTTAATATTTAATTCACTAATTGCTGCGTTTTTAGCTACCTGCTCTAATGGATACTGAGAAAGCAATTCGCTAGTATCTTCTAAGGGCTCAGCACAGTGTTGGCATAAACGTCTAGCCAAACGTTGCGCGACAACAGAAACTAGAGCCGCATTTAGTAAAAATTCTTCGACACCTAAGTCAAGTAAACGCGTATAAGCACTTGCAGCATCATTTGTATGCACAGTACTGAATACTAAATGCCCAGTTAGTGCCGACTGCAAAGCGATACGTGCTGTTTCTGCATCACGTATCTCACCCACCATGATAATATCTGGATCTTGTCGTACTATAGAGCGCAAACCTGCGGCAAAGTTAAAACCGATATCGTTATTAACTTGTACTTGGTTAACCCCCTCTAACTGATACTCAACTGGGTCTTCTAATGTAATGATTTTTACGTCTGGACGATTAAGCTCATTCAAGAATGTATAAAGTGTTGTTGTTTTACCTGAGCCTGTAGGCCCAGTTAACAAGATTACACCTGTTGTTTTACGTAAGTCTTGCTGAATTAGACTTTGTGTATCATTGGAAAGCCCAAGAACAGACATATCATAACGAATCGAGTCTTTAAGCAGGAAACGCAAAACAATACTTTCACCATCGTTCAATGGCAAAGCAGAAACACGAATATCAAGCTCTTGATTGGCTATGCGTAGTTCTATTTTTCCATCCTGAGGTCGGCGCTTTTCAGCAATGTCCATTCCAGAAAGTATTTTAAGTCGAGTTGTGATAGGAAGCTGCATTTTTGGAGCTAACTTATCAACCTCATGTAAGACCCCATCAATTCGATATCTAACGCGAAAGCGCCCTTGATGCGGCTCAAGATGCATATCAGAAGCACCTCTAGCTAATGCTTTCGTTATCAGTGAGTTTAAAAGGTTAACCGTAGGAGCTTCTGAAGCTAACTCTCTTAATCTTGCCTCCTCGTCACCTGTTAACTCATCTTCTTCAACACTATTCTCTGATGAACTTTGAATTTCATAAAAGAAAGTTTGAAGCTGAGCTTCTGTTGCAACCAAAATAATAACATCAACATTATGTTGCTGTATAAATTGTGCAAGTGACAAAGATAATGGATCTTTACATGCAATAGTCCATACCTCATTGGCCTCGAGTAAAACACAATCAAGCTCTTTTAACGCTCGAAGTATTTCGACATTGATGTCTTCAGGTAGTTGCCAATTTGGATAATCTTCAGCATTAAAAAGAGGGTAGCCTAATAACTTGCTGTAAAGTGGTGCTAAGTCCTCTTCTGTCAAGCAGCCCATATTAACTAAAATTTGTTCTAGCCTGCCATCATAGCGACTTTGATATGACTTAGCTTTATCTATGTCAGCCGCAGATATTTTAAATTGTTCAGCAAGTAATTGGCTTAGCTCCATCATTTATGAATTACATCCTCGTTTTCACCTTCACCACCAGGTTGGCCGTCAAGTCCATAACTCATAATGCTGTAAGGAGAGCCATTTTCACCAGGCACCTTATAGATGTACTCTTTACCCCACGGGTCTAGAGGAATGTCTTTTGGCAAATATGGTCCATCCCAATTTGCTGAGTCACTTTTTCGTAATGCTTGAAGAGATGGAGGTACAGTCCCCATGTCTAGACGGTATGTATCAATTGCTGTTTCAAACATTTGCATTTGAGCAATCGCGGTTTTAACTTTAGATGAACTTACCTTTGAAAATAATTTAGGAGCGACTAGTGAACCTAACAGCCCAAGTATGATAAGAACTATCATTAGTTCCATTAAACTGAAACCTTTATTTTTTTTCATGAGAACTCCTTAAATTTAACTTTTTCGAGTATATCAAGCGGGAAAAAAGCTGTCGATATAACGAATTAATATGTCTTAAACATGTTTTAGAATGTCTTTAGCTTGCTTTTTATCAGAATAAGGTATCATTCCTGAATTGGATGGGTAACCTACAGCAATGAACATAACAACACGCTTGTACTGCGGTAAATTAAGTAACTTAGCGACTCTTTTATCTAGGGTGATAAGCTCAGGCCAGTTGATAGGACAACTGCTTAACCCTAAAGTTTCAAGTGCTAACATAAACTGCATTGATGCTAGCGAACCGTCGATATATATAACATGGCGATCTCGTGAAAGTGGGTAATAAGATAAATCTCCAACTACAGCAATTAAATGCGGGATATTGTCTGCGAACCCTGCCGTGCCGCCAGGTAAATTAGCCAATTTGCTAAGCAAAGGTTGTTCTGTAATAGAGTAAAATTCGAAAGGCTGCCTATTGCACGCACTCGGTGCTTGAAGTGCTGCTGCTAATGCTTTTTCTATTTTTTCTATTTCGACATTTTGTGCTTCAAACCACCGGACCGACGTACGAAATTTTGTTAATGTTAAAAAATCCTCATAGCTAACTTTTTGAGGAGCTTTTTGCCGATAAAAAAATGGCTTTTTTGAGGTTAACTCTAAAGTTTGTAGCTGGCTGAATAGTAAATAACTCTCATCGATCACAGGGTGATTTTTATCCACAACAGAAAAGTATTCAGTTAAAACATCATTTGCCCACTGTAGCTCCGATAGCTCTACCTCTTGGGCATTTAATGCGACACGATAAGCACTTACTGTTTCAGTTATATATTCAAGGGCAAAAACATTTCGTCTAGGTTGCATTATTAACCCTTTCTCTAAGCGATGAATATTTCTACGCAATAATGCACTTGATTTCCCATGCATGCCTTGCTGTTTTTTATACGCTAAACGCGCTTTCAGTATGGCTTGATGCTCATAGAAAAAGTCCCGTGAGAAAAAGGTAAAGTAAAGTCCAGATAAAATAGCTGATTTACTACATAAAGGTAATACAGCAGCTTGAAGTTGCTCTATTACCTTTTTTAATAATTT
This sequence comes from Pseudoalteromonas nanhaiensis, assembly GCF_051235485.1. Lineage (NCBI taxonomy): Bacteria > Pseudomonadati > Pseudomonadota > Gammaproteobacteria > Alteromonadales > Pseudoalteromonadaceae > Pseudoalteromonas > Pseudoalteromonas nanhaiensis. Next base: position 48,679 of record NZ_JBPNYQ010000026.1, read on the forward strand.
GATTACCGTTGTTTTCATCAAATTCTAACTAATTACAGTGAGCTTATTGCTGCAACAGCTACACCCATTTGATACATAATTTGTGTTGCAGAGCTCCAAAGGGTCAAATTATCAATGTAATCCGTATCGAGTGGAACAACAATTGTGTCGCCTGGTGACAGCTGGAAGTCATTGTTAACTGCAAACCAAGAGCCTGCATCAGGAACTTCAATTAAACCGCTTGCTTTGATGATATAAATACGCTCTTCATCAGCGCGCTGTTTAAGACCACCACTTCGATTTAAATAATCATCAAGTGATAACTCATCTTGAAATAGATGAGAGCCTGAGAAATTAACCTCACCGACAACATTAATACTATTACGCTTAGAAGGAACATATAAAACATCACTATCTTCTACTTCTAAACGGCGCTTTCCATTAACAATCGAAGGTAAGTCAATAACTAATCGACCAACGGCTTTAACTTTAGCAAGATCTGTAAGTAAGCTATTCATATCTTGATATGATAAAGAAGCATCAGTTATTGAGCTGTTAAAACTCTTAGAGGCAATATCTCTTCTCAAGTCTTCAGATATTTTATTTAATTGCTGCTGCTGTTGTAAACGAATAGATTCTCGAGTAAAAATAGCGCCTTCAGGGAATGAAAACTCAGTGAAGCCTCCAGCACGCTCAATAACACTAGATAGCGTTTCACCTTTAGCTATACTGTAAACACCAGGGAATTTTACCTCACCAATAATGTTGATTTTTCGATCTTGCTGCCAATTCGGAATTGGATAAATGTTGATCGTGTCTTTGCTCTTTAACTCATATTTACTGATTGAGCTTTTATCTTTTAAGCTGGATAAATCGACACTAATGTGCTCAAGTACAGAATTTTCTTTATAGCGCGTAATTTCTGCATTTTGAAGATATGCTGACTCTTTTAAACCGCCAGCAGCAATAATTGCATCACCCACATTAGCATTTACAGGGCGAGGATAAACTCCTTCATAAAATACTTCGCCACGCACGCCAATAATTTGAAGTCCACTGTCTTTTGTAGCTTGCTGATTCAACTTAGAAAGAATAGGCTTTAACAGCTTTTTACGGCTAAATACTGCGTATTCATCTTCTTTCAACTCTTCTTTGTTAGTCAACAGCTCAGTTATTGATAGCACTTCCTGATTAGCTTCTTCTACTAAAGACTCTGCAAGCTCTTTATCCAAGGCTGTACCAAGATCAATAAACTCATAGAATTTGCGCTCTTCGTACTCATCCCAAAGCTTGATTTTTTCTTGTTGCTTTAACTGCTCTTGAGTTAACGCCATACCGGTAAGCGCATTTTCTTCATTTTCTAAAGATTGGAAGCGGCTAAATACAACCACAATATCTCGAGGTTTTAATTCTAGGTCTTCTTCTCCACTTATCGCTTTTAGAAGTGAAAATTGATGTACCTCTATATCACCACGAAGATTAATTTCTCGGACAATTAAAGAATAGTCATAATCAGCAATTGGCAATAAATCAGTTTTAAGTGAACCAAATAGCTGGCTCACTTTTTTTCCTTCATGCCAAGCATAATTGCCAGGATGAGCAACAGCACCAAGCAGGGTCACAGCGTTATCAAGCTCTTGGCTAGAAGATGGAACACGAATTACATCACCATCATTTGGTTTATACGCATTTTTATTAGATAAGTTAAGTTGCAGAACTGTTCTCGAGCTATTACCAGTATAACGCTCTACAACTGTTTTCTGCGGATATGCAGCGGCATTAAAACCGCCAGCCATTGCTATTAAATCTTGACTAGACTCATCTTTTTTAAGCTCAAAAATGGCAGGTCTACGTACTTCACCTTTAACGCTCACCTGCATACCAACAGGTGGAATAAACACAACATCCCCCGGCTTTAAAATGACATCATTACTACTATCACCTTTTATCAACAGGTTATATAAGTCGAGAGTTGTTACTGTCTTTCCTGCACGCTTTAGTTGTATATTTCGAAGAGAACCAATCTCTGATACACCACCACTCACGAATAACGCATGGGTAATTGAAGCTAATGAAGGAACAGTATAAGCACCAGGCTTGTATGCCTCACCTAAAACCATAATACGGATTGAGCGTGTTTTGCCCATTGATACAAAAGCTTCAGTACCAATAACCTCTTGTTTAACTTTAGCTTTAATAAGTTCAACTACATCACTGTATTGCATACCACTAACTGTGACTGGCTTAAGTTTATTAATTGTTAAGCGGCCTTCACGGTCTATTACAACTTCTTCTGTAGAAGATTCTTTACCAAATAAGCTAACTGAGAAAGTATCACCTGGACCAACAATATAAGAATCAGGCACTAGAGCACTTTCTGACGGTGCAAACGTGGTTGGTTCACCAGAAAAAAGTTCATAACCGAATGGTTTAAGCTTATCTTCTTCAGGTTTAAACTTATCTTCTTCTGTAATTTCTTTGTTATCTTTATTATCGTCAAACATCCCTCGAGACAAAACAGTATCAGTATTTTCATTTTCTAACTGATTCGCGTTTTGACCTGTTGAATCCAACATACTAAGATCCAAGCCATATTTCTTAGCGAGCGCTTCTTGTTGCGACTTAGGTAGCTTTTTAAATTGTTCTATTTGTTGCTTAGTTGGAGTGACTGAATGAGCCTCAGTTATGAATATAAGCGAGATAAAAAGAGCGATTACAAGTCTAAAAAACTTCACAAAGTTTCCCTTCTAAGAAAATAAAGATAGCCGCGGCATACTACATCATTTTATAAGCAAAAAAAATGGGTAAACAAGTTTACCCATTTATTATTAACTTAAAAATTAGAAACTATACACAAGCGTCAATGACGTTTCGGTATCTGTGTTTTCTTTGTCATCGGCAACATCTGAGTTGTGGGTGATGTTATATGCCACTTTCATTTGCAGTGAGCCGTTGATTTTAGCAAGAATTGCAGACTCTGAACGTGTTTTGGTGTTGGTATCACCGTATTCAACTGATACTAACTGAGTAAAACGTGCGCTGTCTGAAATTTGCCAGTTGTAATCAACTTTACCTAGTGCGATTAGTTCGCCTTCGCGCTCACCAGCAAGCGAATTACCGTTGTCATCAACTTCAGTGCTGTCATCTGGGTATTGGAAGTACTTATAACCCGGACCGACTTCAGCATTAAGCCACATGTCAGAGCGGTCGATTAAACGTAAACCATAACCCGCTGAGATAACTGACTCGTTGCGGTATGCACCAAAGTAATCAGATACGTGCGAGCCGTAGATGAATAAGTGTGAGTGCTTTTCGTTTAACTTGTAGTTACCTTGCGCTGAGATTGAGTACTTTTCGTTAGTACGTTGTGTTTCTTTAACACCTTGGTCGTTTTCGATCTCATCTTCTTTATAAAGACCGTCTAACTTGTACTCGTTATTCCAGTTTTCTAGGTTATGTAAAACCTTGATACCACCTTTTAGTGTGGTTGTTTCAGTGTTACCGCTTGTTACAATAGCACCTAACTCACTGGTTACATCCCAAGTTTTAGTTTCATCTGCTGCGAATGCGCTAGTTGCAGCTGAGGCTGCAACTAGAATTGATAAAGCTTTTAATTTCATTAAAAAATAACCTTTACTACTTTAAGTTCGACTTATTAGTCTTCTTTATGCAAATGAACATCCATTTGCGGGAATGGGATGGTGATGTTGGCATCATCTAATGCGATCTTAATGTTTTCCATTAGATCGAAATACGTTGGCCAGTAATCAGCTGAGTTAACCCATGGGCGAACGACAAAGTTTACGCTTGAATCTGCAAGTTCAGATACAGCTACTGTGTATGCTGGGTCTTTTAATAAGCGCTCTTCTTTATCTAACACTGATTTAAGAACTGCTTTTGCTTCTTTTAAGTCTGCATCGTAACCAACACCGATTACTAAATCGATACGACGAGTTGATTCTCGAGAGAAATTGGTAATTGGGCTGCCCATAATTGATGAGTTAGGCATGATAATTACTTTGTTATCAGGTGTACGCAATTCTGTAGAGAAAATTTCGATTTTCTTAACTGTGCCAGCTTTACCGCCAGCTTCTACATAGTCACCTGATTTGAATGGGCGAAGTAAAATGATTAAAACACCTGATGCAAAGTTAGACAGTGAACCTTGCAATGCTAAACCTACTGCTAAACCAGCCGCACCTAAGATAGCAATGAATGACGTTGTCTCAATACCTAATTGAGATAGTGCCATTAAGATTGTTGCAGCAAATACAATTGCATAGACAATACTAGCAACAAATGAACCTACAGCTTTATCTACTTTCTTTTTATCAAATGCTTTTTCGGTTAAGCCTTCGCAGAATTTAGCGATGCGACCACCGATGAAGAAAATGATTAGCGCTAGAACCGCCTGAACGGCGTAATGTATGATTAAACCTGAATTCTCGTTGATCCAGTTCATTATTGTATCCATGTTCTCTCCTGAAGTTCATTTTTAGCATAACGCTGTACAAATTATATATGATCTTTGGTTAAAAAATCATTAAATTACGCGCAAAACTAAGAAATGAGTATTTGCCTAATTACAAAAAACGCAAGTCTAATCTGCAAAACTGAACGCCCGCTGACCAAGGTGACGATTCTGAATTTTCTGAGGCAAGTAAGTTTTTTCTACTTTTTTCAATTTAGGGCTTCACAAGCTAAACTTAATTATGTAATATGCGCGCCACACCAAACGAGGTGTATCTCAGTGGCGGCTGTAGCTCAGTTGGTAGAGCCCCGGATTGTGATTCCGGTTGTCGTGGGTTCAAGCCCCATCAGTCGCCCCACTCTTCCCCCTTAGTAAATCCCTATATTTCACTAATATTTTCTATTTTAATCTCAAGATTTAGTTTTATCTTCATCGACTAATTTCAATTCTAAAAGCTGTCAGCTTTGGCTGTTCGGGGTTGTTTGTGGTTCAATACTTCTTTTGCACAAAGAGAAGTGAATGAGAAGAAAATGAGGAAGTAATAATAATGCTTTTTTGTTTTCCTCTAAGCGAAGTGCCCTCTTATCCTCTTTGTGATCATTTGGTTTTCTCTGTGTAGCGCGCAGCGCCTCTGTGCTCTCTGTGGTTCAAATGTTTTTGCACAATATGCACAAAGAGAAGTGAACGAGGAAACCACAATATTACTTTCTCTTAAGCGAAGCGTCTCATAATCTCTTTGTGATAATTTGGTTTCTCTGTGTAGCGCGGCTCTTAAACTGCAGGCAAAAAAATGCCACCTTTCGGTGGCATTACACACGGGATTATTTCTATTTACTAGAAATGCTTTCAAAGTTCAAGGCTGTGCACTTTACACCTAACCTCAAACCCATAATTACTTCCAACTTTTCATCTTGTGACCTTTAACAGCATAGAAAAGTATGAATAAATAACAAGGCAACATTACAATATAAGCCATTTGTTGTGCTTCTGCGCTTTTTACGCCGCCACTTGCCAAACCCCAAAATAACGGGCCGAATGCGCCACCAGCTATGCCCATTATAAGTAGACCTGAGCCTACACTAGTTAGCTTGCCTAAACCAGATAATGCTAACGGCCAAACTGCAGGCCATACAATGGCGTTAGCAAAGCCTAGCACAGCAATGAGCAATAGTGTATCAGGCAGTACCGATTTTAGGCCAAACAGTGTTGATATAAATACAGTTTCATTATTACCAGTAACAATCGCTAGAGTTAACACACAACCTAATACAGCAGAAATAGTCAACGCTGCTTGCTGTGATAACACGCGTGGGATAAGTAACACCCCTAAAAAGTAACCTAGCACCATACAACCCATAGTGTATGATGTCATTACACTATATTTTTCAACACCTAATGACAACGCAAAGCTACCAATCGTATCACCGGCAATTACTTCAACGGCCACATAAACAAAAAGTGCCACAATGCCTAATGCAAGACTTGGATGGCTCAGCGCTTCTTTTACTTGCCCCGGTTTTTGTTCATCAGAATCATCGATCAACTCTGGCAATGGCATTTTAGTAACCGCAAAACCAAGTATACCAATAAAAATTGCCATCCCTAAATACGGTAATATTAAACCATTTGCCATAGCATCAATATCAGTTTGGCTAAGCTCTTTACCTACAAAGCCTTTAAAATCGCTGAGTATCAGTGCGGTAAACACGATTGGAGCAACAACACCCGCACCTTTATTTAATATACCCATAATACTAACGCGAGCCGCAGCTGATTCTTCTGGGCCAATTCTTACGACGTATGGATTAACCGCTGTTTGTAGCAATGTTTGCCCAGCTCCCATCACAAGCTGTGCAAATAAAAATAGTGCAAACACCTGCGTTTTTGCAGCAGGAATAAATAGTAAACCAGCCACCATCATGGTCGCCATACCTAGCGCCATACCGTTTTTATAGCCTACCTTTCTGATGATCATTGCTGAAGGTAGAGCCGTAAAAGTCACTGCGATATAAAACGAGAAAATAATCAGCGATGCCTGAAACGGTGAAAGCTGCAAAACTTGCTGTAAAAACGGCATCAATGAGCCATTTAACCATGTAGCAAAACCCAGTATAAAAAACAGTGTGGCCACAATCGCCATTGGCACAATACTGCTCTGTTTATTCGTTTCTGACATAACATTTCCCACTCACAGCACACAGCGATTCTGCAATACTGTTCATTCAGATGATTATATAAAAGAGATATTAAATATTTATAACACTATCGCAACAAAAATGACAGCGCTGACATACTTATTTAGATACCGTACCCATGAAATTTATTTCGCTCGAAGGTTTATTCACAAAGAGAAGTGAATGAGAAGAGAATGAGAGAGCCAAAACATTACTTTCTCTTAAGCGCAGCGCTCTCTGATCCTCTTTGTGATCATTTGGTTTTCTCTGTGTAGCGCGCAGCGCCTCTGTGCACTCTGTGGTTCAATAATTTTTTCCACAAAGAGAAGTGAATTAGAAAAGAATGAGGAAAACAAAAAATGACGCCTACGTTTTTCTGTAAGCGTCACATTTATTTATCGCAAAAACATTATTCACCAACAACTGTTACGCGGCTGGTTTGCTGTGCGTTCAAGCGGGTGCGTAACGCAACTTTTGCATTATTATCAACCTTTACTGGCTCAACGTAAGTTTGCCAGCTTTGGCCGTTATCTAGACTGTACTCAATAGTCAAATAAGCAAATGCGCTGTTGGCATATAATTTACCATTTTCAATCACACCGCCAGGTACTGGTAAATGCAGGTTGATGCCGTCTTTAGCTAACTTATCAAGCTCTTTTAAACCTACAGCACTTGAGAACTCAGCCCAGTCTTTTGCTTGTTTTTTACTATCGACGTTTTCGCCTTCCCAATCGGCTTTATGCCATGCGCGCTCTGCGACTGATAAAATACGCGGGAAGATCATTGCTAATACTTGCTCTTCTGTACGGATTGTTTCTGACCATACCTGACCTTGCATACCCAAAATATTCTCAGGCTTTTCAAGTTTAGGTAACGGGCGACCCACCAACGCTTCTAAATTAACAATTGGCTCACGAGTGCGGGTGTAATCGGCATTGGCGTACACGTCATCAGGCATGTAATTAAAGGCTTTTTTAGTATCTGTGTAACGAGTAGCCCAGTAATAACCACGCTCTTGTGGGCTTGCTTCGTATGGGTGGTCAAAGTACAAATGCGTACCGTGTGATAACACCACTTGGTAACCAGCATTTGCTAGGCGGTATGCTCTATCGGCAACGCCCCATTCCCAAATGTTATCCCAAGTATTAACGGTAAAGGTTTTATTAGGAAATTCATCTCGTTTAAATGGGTTTTCACGGTCATACATGATGCCATCTTCCCAAATACCCGGAGAAATACCGCGCTTTTCAAGTAAGGTTGCAACACGTTGTGTGAAGTAAGGTTTTAAATCAGCTGGGCCAGATACACCGTTATTAGGATCGGCAAATAGCGCCTGACAGATTGGCGAGCCTATCCACGAACCAGCACCGACTTCATCACCACCAATATGCAAGTTCTTTAGCTGAACACCTGCTTCGCGATACATCTGCTGAAGTTCATAGGTCACTTTATCTAAAAATGCGTAGGTTGAGTCCATACACACATTCATTGAGTTATCTTTGTAGTTTTGTACCGTCATGTACACAGAGGTATCTTTAGGGTCGGTAAGCAAGTATTGCGTTGCTGGCCCCATATCTATGTGTTGAATTTCTTTGTTTGCAGAGCGAGTTTTAATATTGTTTTTAGCCGCTTGCTCAGCTTGCTCTAACATATTGTGATAACGCGCTTCCATCGCTTTGATTGAGGCACGCGCATGGCCAGGGCCTTCAACTTCAGGGATGATTTGAATATGGCGGTCTTTAGCAAATTTTAATAGCTCAACAAACTCATCACGTTTCAAATAACCATTACCTGAGCCCGATTTAAATGGCCCAGTGCCAAGCTGAGTTAATAAACACTCGCGCTCTTCTAAATCAAAGCAGCGATAACCGCCAACATCAGTGAGCTCTGGTAAGCCTGGGATCTCAAGTCGCCAGCCTTCATCTTCTGAAAAGTGCCAGTGTAGCTTATTCATTTTATAGCGAGCCATTTGCTCAACTAACTTGAACATTGCCTCTTTGCCATGATAGTTACGGCCATTATCGTAATGCATGCCACGCCAGCCATAGCGTGGTGAATCTTCAAGTTCTAACTGCGGTAAACTGGCACTGCCTTGGCTGTTTGCAGGAATGAGGTTCAATAAGCTTTGCATAGCATAAAACACACCGGCGTTATCGCTACCTATGATGGTGATAACTTCATCGTCAATCTCAAGGGTATAGCTTTCTGCTTTTGCATTATTGAGTTTAGGGTCAACTTTTAAGCGAATTACTTTATCTTTACCGACATTGATATGATCAGGCTGTGCTTTAAGGCTAATGCCGTAGTCATCCTGTAAGTCTTGCATAAAAACCATAACTTCGTGTTTAAGCTGCCCTTGATAACTAATTTGCCAATTATTGTTTAGCGTCGCACTACCACGGTTAAACTCAACTTTACGAGGCTTCGGAATAATACGCTTTAAAGCATCATCTTTACTAACCGACACCTTATCAGCGTTATTTCGTTCGTAGCGTACTTTTGCCGTTGCTAAAACCGATAAATCTTTTGGCTCATTGTAACGACGTAACTGGTTTTCGCGGGTAAATGGTGTAACAAACTGTTTAAAGTCTTCAGTGTCGGTGTTAGCAAATACGGCAGGTTTATTCTTACCTGAAACAAAAAATGCCCGTGGCATAAAGTCACTGTAAGCAACAATCCAAACTTGTGCATCAAATGGCAGCTCCAAGCTTTCACCTGCGGCTAAACCTTTAAATGAGCTCGTTGGTACGATGCGATGTAAATCGCCATTAACATGTTCAATATTTAGGCCCGCGACATGCTCAGTTGAGATTTTACGAACTGAGTGAATATAAAGCTGCCAGTCACTTTCGCCCGCAGGCAACGCCACATTAGAGCCATTATTAAGGGTAATTTTTCCTAAAAAGCCCGCATCTTTATTACGAAAGTTATCTTCAACCGAAAACAGCAGTTCGGTGCCTTTCGCAAACTGATCAACTTGCGATTGAGTTAATGATGCACTTGCCATTAAAGGCGCAGTCGCTAGCATTACCGCGAATAGTGACTTCTTAAAATCCATTACTTTCTCCTCGTTTATGCCCTGAGTGTACGGTATTTCTGCGTACTATTTTTCATTTTTGTTAATAATTCGTTCCTATCATATAAAAACTAAAATGACAGCGCTATCATTTTATGAAAATAAAGGTGAGGAGTTGATAGCTTTAGGCCGTAAGCTGGCAAGTTTGAAGGGGAACTGTGTTGTTTGTAGTTTAAATGTTTTTGCACAAAGAGAAGCGAATGAGTAAAACAAAGAAATATTTATCTCTTAAGCGAAGCGCCTCTTACTCTCTTTGTGAATTAAAGAGCTTTTTCTAACCACAGAGGCCATAGAGAGCACAGAGGAAAAGAAAGAGAGATGTTTCTATTAAGCGTAGCGCCTCATAATATCTATGTGATCACTGGTTTCTCTGTGTAGCGCGCAGCGCCTCTGTGTACTTATATGGACTCCCCGTTTTTTGTCAACGGAGTATTTATTAAATAAAGATTAGATGCTGGCTTATATACGGACTCT